>NZ_JBFUHX010000011.1:0-126305 GCF_056402175.1 Paenisporosarcina sp. P4_B8
CCTCTATTCCGCCTTATCTTCAGTTCGACGCGACGCGCCACCCTCCCCAGAGTACCCATTGGCATGGTTGTTGACAACACAGGCCGGCATCGTCTTAGGTGTAATAATGGGAATGATTATCCTGCTGGTGCTGCACGAACGCCGTCGAGCCCTTCGAGATGAGTCCAACTGAAGTTGATTACACAGAACCACGGAGAAATTGAATATTTTTCTTGTTGTACTAACGGGTGCTTGTGCGGCCGAGCCTAGGTCGTATCATATAGCGGGTGGGATTCCCGTCGTGAAAGAACTAGCCATTCACTCGTAGCGAGTCTTGGAGGGCTAATGGTAACGTTAGCCTTTAAGCGTAGACAGTTAGGTGGCGGGCCGAAAGCCAAATGGTTGAAGGGATTGAGCTCCATAATGTTAGTAAATCGAGAGGGCTGATGCCTTAAGCACAGCAGAAAGCTACATTTTATCCATCGTTAAAGGCAAGAAGGATAAAACCTCTCTGGAGTCAGAGACCTTGGCACGTCACACATTGATATGATACGGCAACTCGGGAGACCCTACCGGTCTTTTCTTCCTTTTAGAAGAGTATGGTGTACAAGCGATAATAAGCAAGGAAACCAAATGCCGTTGTAGGGAGTCGGATAGCAGCGTAGTACCAATGAAGTTGGGTAATGCCGATGGAGGAAAGGCTGCTACCAAGTTATCACCCTTACTAGGGACACATTTACTACACACAGAGGTAGAGATAATAAATGCAAACTAAACTATTGAGGATAGCAGAATCAGCAAAAGAAAATCCCTTACTCGGGATAACTTCAGACTCTTTCTTAATAAATATTCGTTACCTTCACCAAGAGTTAAGGTGCATATATATGACTTAAGAAAGAAAATTAGCTACATTTTGTGAATGATGACTAGGAAGAGCCGTGTGCGTGAATAGCGCAAGCACGGTTCTGTGAGGGGGGAGGAACACAATCTACCGTAAGGTAGAGAGGTTCCCTTCTACTCGACTAGTTAAAGATCATCGGGCTGTTTAAACAAGCCCTTTTTCTTATTGAACTAACGGGGCAGGTTAGTTGAAGAAGAATCCCGGGAACTTTCTTATTTGTAGTACGTAAATCTAGAAACTAATAAAACTTTTATCATAAAATGAGGAGTTGATTATACATGTCGAATTTATATTTTGTTAGACATGCAGGGTACGTGGAACCAAAGCATCTGATGGGTTAGTCGGGCCGCCTTCGAGGGCTAGGTAGATATTAGCCGGAAACATCGCAATAAGTAGGATGGTGAGTACTCCGGCTGCCCAAGGGACGGTCCTAATTGTATCAAAATTGATTAAACATGAATTGTGTAAATAGGGGAACCTACTATCTAGATTTTAAATAATTTATTTTCCCACATTGATAATTTTCTTTTGTTTTAGTGTTTGAATTGCAATATTTTTTGCTTCGCTTCCTGTTCCATTAATATTCACAGCAAATAGCCATACATTTTTATCTGTTTCAATAAAACCGACATACCATCCAAGTCCTAGATCTGAAAGTCTAGTGCCTGTTTTCCCGTGAAGAATATATTCGTCCTGTTCATCTTGTATCATTATTCTTTTAACGGTCTTTTGATGTTTTTCCTGAAACGGAAGTTCTTCTTTAACAAGCCGTTCCATGAAATCTACTTGCTCAATCGCAGATATTTTCATGCTACTGTTGAGCCAGAATGTATCAATCCCTCCTGAAATATCTTCGTTACCATAGTCCATTCGGCTAATATTCTCCTGCATCTTTTTCTCTCCGATATCCCCGGCCATATCTTGATAAAACCAAATGACAGATTCCCTCATTGCGGAAGCTAAAGAATGATCACGGTTCCAACTTTCGAATTCCCTTATGACTCCATCCCATCGTTTAACTTCATATTCGTCCCTGACAGCACCACTTTCGAGCCCAATCAATGCATTAGGCATTTTAAAAGTAGATTCAGGAGTAAGTCTTTTTGTACTTCTCTCATTGTTAAATACATACGTTTGATCGTCCTTCATATTTTTCAAAACCACCGTACCTTCTTTTTCTTTAAAAAGCTCCTCGACATCCAGTTCCTTAACTGGAGATTCTGCACTTGTTATTGTTGAAAGTCCAGATATGATTAGTATCATGAAAAGTAAGAGTACTAATACAAACTTGTTCACCTTCATTTTTAATTCCTCCTTTTATTAGTGGTAGTTGAATGACTCTTTTGTTATTTTAACTATACGGGAACTTCAAGATAACGTAAGATACCAAAAATACCGACTGTACCCATACAGATTGAAGGTGAGGAAAACTAATTGGAGACCAGATACGAAGAAATTATTAAAGAAATTCAGATTAGAATAGCTAATGGACGTATACAACCTGGGGGAAGACTTCCATCGATTCGGGTTTTTTCACTGGAGATGTCTTGTAGTGTAAATACAGTCGTCAAAGCTTACAGTGAAATGGAAAGAGAACATAAAATATATTCAGTCCCAAAGAGCGGTTATTTTCTTCTTGAGAATCGACAACCAGAGAATTCCATTTCTCAAGAGGTAATTGACTTTTCTTCAGCTGGGCCAGATCGATGGAACATGCCTTATCGTGATTTTCAGCATTGTATAAATCAAGCAATAGAATTCTATAAGGAGGAAATGTTCCAATACTCTGAACCACTGGGTTTAGCCTCATTACGACTTCAACTTTCTAAGCAGCTGCAAGACTTGCAGGTATTTGCTCCTCCCGAAAGAATTTGTGTAGTAACCGGTTCCCAACAAGCATTGGATCTCCTTGTATCTCTCCCATTTCCTAATGGAAAAAAGGAAATTTGTGTTGAACAGCCTACACATTTCAGTTTTATAGAATCCGTTTCTACACGCGGAATAAATGCGCATGGAATTGAAATGACTAAGAATGGGATCGATCTGAAATATCTAGAGAAAATCTTTAAGGAAAACCCCATCAAGTTCTTCTATACGGTTTCAAGATTCCAAAATCCCACAGGCTATAGTTATTCCAATATAGAGAAAAAGAAAATTGTGGAGTTGGCACAAAAATATGATGTATATATTATTGAAGACGATTATATGGGGGATCTGGACACAAAGAAAAAAGCGGATTCAATGTTCGTATATGACCCAACAGGTAGGGTCATATACACGAAAAGTTTTTCTAAAGTACTTCTTCCAGGTTTGAGATTAGGATTGGCTGTTTTGCCTGAGGCGCTTATTGATTCATTTACAAAAGTAAAGTTCGCTGCAGATGTGCATACACCTGTCCTTACGCAAGGGGCTTTGGAAATCTACTTGCAAAGCGGGATGTTTAGGGCTCACATCCAGGGGCTTAGGAAAAAGTATAAGGAGAAAGGGATAATCTTAAAAAAGGCTTTTCTTGAGTACCTTCCTGCTGAGGTAAGTTTCACTGGTGCTGAATCTGGCTTTTATTCAACTATTGAATTGCCATCTAAAATAAAGGCAAAATACCTTGTCCACCACCTAAAGAAAAAGAATGTACATGTACAGGATGCGACAGAAATGTATTTTGCCGCTTTTCGAAAGGAGAATTTGATCCGGTTAAGTGTTTCTCAGGTAGACGATAGAAAAATTAGATTAGGAATTCAAAAAATCGGAGAAGGGATTAGGGAATTACTATAATTATGTGTAGCTTTGTAATAAAGTTTAATATATTTGTACATGCAACGGCCTATTAAGGAAAAGTTTTAGGCTATAAAAAGTAGCGTACACTTTAACTAAACTTCCAATTAATGAGTCACTTAAGGCTAGTCTTAGAAGAGATTGCGGTTATTGCAACAAATCTTGGTTAGTTATGTCCGGTGAGGAAAATGAAAAAATTAATATTAGTTACATTAACATTGATACTTAGTGTTTCTTTATTAGGATGTAGTAACAAGGAAGTAGGACAAGAAATAAGTAAAGAACAATATAAACGAAAATTCATAATAATGACTCTGTTAACAAACCACTTCCTCCTGAAGCTGAAAATGTTGAATATATGCCAAGTGATATTGGTGGACCTCAACTAATTCCAAATGCTAAATTCAGTGATCCAATTATTATTACAAAAATGCCTTACTCAGAAATGAAAAGTGAAAAGAATACATCTAATGTTCAAAAATAAAAAGAATTCTATTTTAACCAACGGTTGCTTTACTTCAAGAAAGGAGTAAAGCCTTTTTTTTCTTATTGAACTAACGGGGCAGGTTAGTGGAATAAAAAGTGATTTAATCCATTATTATCTGTATTATGTTAAATGCATAAATCAGTTGTACAGAGATAATAAAGTGGTTTAATTTGCAATTATTTTGCGGTAATGAAATTAAATATCAAAATTAAAGGAAATATCTTCTGACAGTCGAATATTAGCCTAGAACCATAATTAACTATGCCGATGAGGAGGATTCTTGTGCGTCCACGACCATTGTTTATTGAAAATCCAGAGCATGAAAGGTATGTTAGTCTTGTGCCAGATGGAGATATTGTAGAAATACTTAGTAAGCAACGAACTAAGACCATTACCCTTTTAAGCAGCGTATCAGAGGAGTCAGCAAGGAAGGCGTACGCACCAGGGAAATGGACTTTAAAAGAAGTGATTGGGCATATGACCGACTCTGAACGTGTGATGTCGTATCGAGTGCTTGCCATTGCACGAAATGAAAGTGCACCACTCCCAGCAATGGATCAGGATCAATACGTTTCTGCGGCAAACTTCAACAAATTATCCTGGGAGCAGTTACTAGCTGGTTTAGACACGGTACGTTCCAACACGTTAAGCCTTATTTCAACCATTGATGATGCAGCGTGGGTTCGTAATGGAACTGTAATGAACAGCCCAGTTTCAATAGGTATCATTGCATATGGCATTGCCGGGCACGAGTTACACCATATGAAAGTGATTAGTGATAAATACTTATAAGTCTTTTTCTATTAATGAAAAAACCTAATTTCTCATTTAATGCTGAAAAATTAGGTTTTTTAATATTGAAACTTTCTTAACGTTGTAAATCTGCATATTCCTGATGCTACCCCTTATAGCGAATTTACTATACTTTCAATCAGAACTAAGGAGATAATTTATGTTGGATTTAGATAAAATAAGAGAAAAAATCATTGGCTTAGATGAGTCAGATGCTAAAAAGCATTGAAATGATGACCGCCGCTTATTTGGAAATGGCAAAAGACGGAAAAGGTGACTTTACAAGCGATAAATGTGTAGATGAACTAATAAAGATATTAAATAATATTCCGGGACCAGATGTACTAAAAGAGATATATAAGAAAAAGCAATAAGAGAATTAAATAAAACTTCTTCTTCAACTAACGGGTGCTTTAGTTGAATAACCAGCTGCCTCATTTTCAGAATAGGGGGTTTAATGTTTGACTAGTAAATCACGCAAAATCTTAGGTGTTATATTAATTGTTTTGGCATTGATTCCGATTAGTAATGCGATTAAATATTTCACATCTCCTCCCATATTAGTCGGTTATTCTGAAAATAAAGATTGGAAGGTTGAATATGTTTCAACAGGACATTATTGGGAGGCTCAGTTGTTCCCCTTGAAACAGGGTTTAGGACAACCTGAAAATTTAGTTTTTATCGAAGGCAATCAAAGGAATGAATATCCAGGTAAAGGTTCGAAAAATGAAGAACCCAACGATGCAAGATTATATTACTACTGCAATACATTAGGAAGCAGTCCGAAAGATAATGTATCTTATAAATTTGAATTCATCTCGAACAATGGACAGAAACAAATGATAAATTTAAAAAGACAAAAAAAAGAATTTTCAATTTGGAAAATATTTTAGCCTTTAATAAAGGGCATACTGAATCGATACGGTGTTCCTTCTTCAACTAACGGAGCAGGTTAGTTGAAGAAGTAAGATAAAAATTACATCAAAATTCAAGTGTGCATAAGATTTCGAATAATTTTCTTTTAGAAAGGTGCTTGAGAGTAAATATTGTAAAGGTAAAATGCACATAAATTCCTATCTTAAGGATTATGTGCATTGTGAATATTTGATATTTATGAATTTGTTTTTTTTGCCTCATAATAACCTAATTTATGGAAATTATAAAGTTGATTAATATGCTCCTTAGGATATGCTTCTAATAATTCAAGAATTTCTTTTGCAAATTCTAATGAAGCTGTTCCATTTGCGGTCACAATTTTTCCGTCAGAAACTGCTTGCTCTAGTACATAATTCATTTCATTTCTGTAGTGATCTTTTGCATAAGT
Organism: Paenisporosarcina sp. P4_B8; assembly: GCF_056402175.1. Lineage (NCBI taxonomy): Bacteria > Bacillati > Bacillota > Bacilli > Caryophanales > Caryophanaceae > Paenisporosarcina > Paenisporosarcina sp. P4_B8. Next base: position 6,256 of record NZ_JBFUHX010000011.1, read on the forward strand.
TTTCAAATCATTAAGATCATTGCTTGTATGCTTTATTTCATTTAACCATCCATTGGCTCCCATAAAAACTGTTGCATCACATATTGCCCCTACTGGAATATCCATAGTAAGTGCCTTTTCCATTATTGGAATGACGTTATTGTTTAGTGGCTTACGCCAAGAGTTTCCACCAATTAGTATTAAACCATAAAAGATTTCAGGTATACTTTTTAAGGTATAATCTGGAAGGACATTTAATCCGCCGATTGACTTTATAACACCCTCACTTACACTAACTATCTTAGTGATGTACTTGTCTGTATTATTTAAAAAAGCTGCTACATAAGACATTTCCCAATCAGCGAATTCCTCCAACACTACAATTAAAATCTCTTTTTTCTCAGTTTGGTTCATTCTTAATCCCTCCAAATTAAATTATAAAAATTCTATTTGATACTGTCTTCAGTATATATTGTAATAGTGACAAATGATGACACAATTAGCAAAAGGGTGAAAATTTTGAGTAAGGCAATTAGATTAAATGAATTAAGGTTGTATATTAATCGAGTCAAAAAGTTTAAGGTAGATGATTTAGCAAAAGAATTTAATGTTTCAAGAAGAACGATTCTTAGGGATTTAGAAGAACTAAGTATTTTAGGGGTTCCATTAATTTCAGAGGTAGGAGCTAATGGAGGATATCAAGTTTTGGAAGAAAAAAATCTACTTGCTGTCTCTTTTACAAAAGAGGAAACTTTCTCTATCTTTTTTGCTCTTTTATCTTTAAAACATTTTATTAGCCTACCTTTTGAATCGGAATATAATTCAATCATCAAAAAATTCTATCTAAACTTAAACGGAAAGATGAAAGATGAAATTGATTTAATCAAAAATAAGATTGATTTCAAAATAGATAATCAGAGTAAAGAAAGTCCCCTATTAAAAGAGCTATTTATTGCGGCAATAGGAAATGAGCCGCTTTGGATTTCATACTTGGGGGTTAAAAGAGAAATTCAACCAGTTGGATTATTTTCTCAGTATGGAAGATGGTATTGTCCTTCGTATTGTTATCTTAGGAAGGAATTTAGACTTTTTCGGTGCGATCGGATATCAGAGCTCGGATTAAGTGCAAGAAATGACAAGATGAATCTAAAAGAAACCAACTTAAATGATATTATTAACATTTTCACAACAAAAAAAGAGTATGAGCTTATTGTGGAATTAACACCCGAAGGAGTAGAAAAATTTAAATCTAATGTTTCGCTATATTATCAAATATCAATAGACAGTAAAGGTTATGGAGTCATTAAGGGTTCAATAAGTGAAACAGAAATAGACTTTTTGGCTGATTATTTCATACAAATGGGAAAGCATGCAAAAGTAGTTGAACCCATAGAGTTAAGAGCTGAAATAAAAAAGAAAATTTTAGTATTAAGTGATTTATACCGTGATTTGGTATAGGAAACAATAATAAAGTCATTCATCTATACTCATTTTGTTGAACTTATTCAACTTACAGGTGCTTTAGTTAAAGATCATCGGGCCACTTAGCCAGCTCTATTTCTTATTGAACTAACGGGGCAGTTTAGTTGAAGAAGAGAATGAAAGCTTTATGTGTAGTTTTGAAATAAAGTTCCGATGTTTTGAATAAAGTCGCGATGTTTGCAAAAAAGTTGAGTTGATCAGAGCAGGATTAACGCTTTTTTTGTTGAACTTATTGAACTAATTGGGCAAAAACAGGAGTAGAAAAAGGGGGATTTTCCCTCTCCTGTAAACCTTTTTCTCGAAGTAGAGTCATTGAACCGTGCTCAGGCGACCACGTAGAATGATAGCTCCACTCATGACCAGAGTGAGACCAACCACCAACCCCCAAGTGATCCACGTCAAACCATCAGGAGCGATCAGAGATTGGCCCCTTAATGCTTGCCAGAGAAGCGAACCAACCAGACCAACATAGCCCAGGCCGATGGTCCAAACCAAAGCGACACGCTGACCCGTCGAGAGCCGTAGGAAACGCTGCATCGAGAGAAACCAGCCGAGAAAAGGTAGCACTTGGAGGGCATGTAACCCAACAAAATGGGCGATGCGTAGATCACCACCAGTGGTACTCCACCCCAGAAAGGGCAAGCCAGGGCCGCCATCTGGAACGCCAACGCTGTGAGCGCCAAAAATCGGAGGCAGATGTCCAGCGTGGTAGGCGACCAGTTGTGCTGGGGTTGCTAGCGTCATCAGGAAACCAGCAAACATGCCGAACATCATAATCACGAGGCCTAGGCGCAATGACCAGATCAAAGTGCGGTCGGTGCGACGCTCGAACAGAAGGAAGATGGCGGTCACGAAGGCAGCCAAAAAGATCATCATTGAGCCAAAACCCATGATTCGGTACACCATATCGTCAAAGGGGGTAGCCACATTCCATTGGGCTGCTTATATGACTCTTTTTCTTATTGAACTAACGGGGTAGGTTAGTTCAATGAGCAATATGGGAAAGCCAGTAATTATTACAGGAAAAAGAAAGAAGAGAAGGATACTATGGACACGAATGCGCGAAAAGCAAAATTAGAGGTTCTCTTACAAAAGCAAAAAGTGAAAGAAAGAAATGATGAACGACAAATGCAATTAGGTAGGATGTTGGAGCCTTTCTCAACTAAAGAAAGTCTTGAGCTGCTAAATGTTGAGGAAAAGGAAAAAATGAAAACTGAATTTATAGCGAGCATCCCAATAATTGAATGGGTAAGTCTAGACTTAGAGAAAATGAATAACAAGTTCGAGGTACAAAATGTTAGTAGCGTTAAAGTAGCGTTGTTTTTAAACGATAAAGAACTATACACTGAAAATCCAGTTTATCTTTTCTTACAAGACGACCTTCCACCTTTTAGCACATTACCTTGGGTGAAGATGCCATTACCAAAAGTTATTGAAAATATTATTCATCTAGCAGCAGAAGATTCCTATCAACAGTATGTATTTTGCCCATCACCTAAATTTGTAATAGAATTCGTTGAGCCGGAATTAATAACCATTGCTTGGTAATTAGGATTCTGCAATGGATACGTATTTTCACTAACAGGTGCTTTACATCAATAAGGAGAAAAATGAAATGAACTTTAGTTATCCCATTAGAAAAGGTGGTAATTTATATGAACGAAGCTCCGATTATTAAAGGAAACAAAGTTATTCTACGTCAACCAATTGAAAGCGATATTACGGATTATTATAATGTTGAGGTAAGTAAAGAGCTTAGGAGAATGTATGGAGGAGATACAAAAAATTTAAAACCAAAGACAATGGAAGGCGCACTAAAATTTATAGAAGCTATTCTATCAAATAAACTGGAGTGGTGTGTTGAAATAGAAGGGCGGTTAATAGGTCAGGCAAGGCTGACAGTTAGTGAGGAAGATAATCGTGCACGCTATGCAGTAGGAATTTTTGACCCAACTGTATGGAGCAAAGGTTTAGGAGCAGAAATAACACAACTAGTATTACAATTTGCTTTTGATGAACTTAAATTACATCGCGTTGATTTAAGGGTGCTCCAATATAATAAACGAGCAATTAAATGCTACGAAAAATGTGGGTTTATACAAGAAGGCATTGAGAGGGAAGGAGCATTAATTGAAGGAAAGTACGAGACAGATGTATTTATGAGTATTTTAGATAGAGAATACATCACTTTAAAAGAGAAATTTGTACATATGAATTGAAATCATGGAGCTCCTAAGACAGCTCTTTTTTCTTATTGAACTAACGGGGCAGGTTAGTTGACCAAGCTCGTTCGACGAAAAGGACATTCCTGGTTTTACAGGGGATGTCCTTTTTACTAAACTATAGGGTATTTTGCTAGAATTCAAAGTCTAGAATCATTTTACTGGTTTGACCTGCAAACTTATAATTATAGGACCCTTGCAGGCTTTCTAAGTCACCGGTKGYTTTGATGATTGTTGCCGGAGAATCTAGATTTCCTTTATCAAATATTCCTTGCTCTATAGCTGTAAACGTCCCCCGTTTTCCCTTATAAGTTCCCTCGAAATGCAGAAATCCGGAAATTTTAGAAGTGGCCATGTGACCATCTTCTACATTTGATTCTAGATAATATAATAAATATTCAACAAAAGCTTTTCCTTTTAATTCACCATCAATATCATATTCGACATGGGCAATATTAATAGGGAAATCTTTTTTAGTGTYATCGACTGGSTTTTCATCCCATTTGCTTACTGTAAATGTTACCTCCATACGCGTAAACCTCCCTTCATTATTAGATAAGTAATCTAGCTCCAGTATAYCACCTAAAAAGTACCATCAATAGTGGTATCTCATAGGAGYGTTTTTATTTATTGTTCATTACTAAMTTTGTGAAGTATTACACTTACAGTAACGGGTGCTTTAGTTAAAGAACATGGGTTGCTTAAGCAACTCCTCTTTGCTTATTGAACTAACGGGGCAGGTTAGTTCAATAAGCATTAATATGTGAAACATGGAGAAACTACCTACAAAATAGATTGTAGGTGAACAAAATGAAAACTATATCAGCTTGTTTTTTTATCTTGATACTGATGGGTTCAATCTCAGCTTTCGCCAATTTTCCTACAATAACACGAGCAACGATAGGGAATTTTTTCATCTTAAGTTATGCTCCAGAAAAAATAGAGAACGGGAATTATGAAGTAGATTCATTTTTCTCGTTACCAGAGAAAGAATTAACTCTTTTAGAAGCACTTAATTTAGGATTAGAACAAGGTAAAGAATTTGATAAAGAAACAATTCTTGTATTTATGAACAGTGTTGATGATGAAACTGTAAGTGGTAAAAATGGAAAAAAAGGAGACTGGCAAGGAGTTTTCGCTTTGCCATCAATTAAACATCATATGGTAATTGTTATTGAAAAAGGCAAACTTAAAAGTTACAGAATAATTGACAGCTCTGATGAACTAACTATTCCACAATCAGAAATTAAAATAGATAGTAGCCAAATTATTAAAATCGCTGTTGAGGAATTTAATTTACAACCAAGCCCAACAGAAGACCCTTTCTCACACGGATATCATTTTAGATTAATGCGAGATGAGAAACATATTTCTCTTGGAGTCGATGGAAAAATAAATGGTCAAAGTGCGGATGTCTTTTTTAATCCAAAAAATGGTGAATATTTAGGGAGTATAAATACAAAAGAGAATTGATAACTTTTATGTTCAACTAACGGGTGCTTTAGTTGAAGAACATCGAGCTGCTTAAGCGGTCTTTTTCATATTGAACTAACGGGGCAGTATAGTTGAACAAGGTTTGGAAAGAATACCCCTAAAAGGGGCTAAGAAAATGATAAAAATAGTTTTTGTTGTCTTACTTTTGTTAATTTCAATTGGTACTGTTGAGAAAGTATCTGTTCGTTCATTAGAATCAACTGAAGATACATTTGAAGTCGATGAACAACAAGAATTATCAATAAAACAAGCGATTGAATTAGCATATCCTGCTGCTTTGGAATGGGATGAAAATGCACAATTATTAGATGCGATAAATATAGACTTAGATGATAAGGCTGAGAAGTCAATTGGAAGCAACGGGAAAAGAAAATATTGGAATATTAATTTTGGAGTACCAGATACTCATAAGAATTTTTTGGTAACCATTTATAATGGGGAAATTGAAGAAAAAAAGATTTAACAGTGGATGGTAACTCTCCTTATCCCAAAAAGGATTTTATTGCCTTAGAAGATATTAAATATGATTCACCAGAGTTGCTTAAAAAAGCACTGAAAATAGGCAATATTAATCCTGGTAAAGACTGGGCTAAAGGTTATAATTTTATGCTTATAAAAAATCCAGAGACCAACATTACCATGATGTTAGTGGTAGGTTGGAATAGTGATGGGACAGAAATGAAAGCAGCGGGCTTTAATGCTTCAACAGGAGAATACATTAAACCTGCTTTATAAGTTATTGTTCCTTATTAAGCTAACGGGTGCTTTAATTAAAGATCATAGGGCTGATTGTCAGCCCTTTTCTTTTTGAACTAACGGGGCAGGTTAGTTGAAGAAGGAAAAGATGGTATYGGTGTGGAAGTTGTGATAAACAAAATACATCGACATTTTTGTTTCGAAATACAAATAATAAATGAGGAAGATAAAATAATGAGAATTTCGGTTTTAGGATGTGGCCGTTGGGGAACTTTCCTGGCTTGGTATGTTCATAAGGTTGGACACAATGTAATGTTATGGGGGCGAGAAAGCTCCAGAAATTATAGTAGTTTAAAAGAAACAAGAAAAAATGATTATCTTTTATTACCAAAAGAAATAGAACTCAGTAGTTCATTAGAAAAAGCAGTATCATCTGCTGATATAATAATTATTTCTATAAGTGCTCAAGAATTACGTCCTTTTGCACAACAACTAAGAACTTTACATGRAATACAAGAGAAGACATTCGTATTATGTATGAAGGGTATAGAGGCTGCGACTGGGAAAAGGCTCTCTAAAGTATTTGGTGAAGAGGTTGGTAAGAATGTAAATTTGGCCGTATGGGTTGGTCCTGGACACGTACAAGATTATGTGAATAATATCCYAAATTGTATGGTAATAGGGTCGGAAAATATTGAAATAACTAAAAAGCTTGCTCAAGAGTTTAACAGTGATTTGATTAGGTTTTATTATGGAGAAGATCTTATTGGAAATGAAATTGGTGCAGCTGCAAAAAATGTTATGGGTATAGCAGCAGGAATGCTAGATGGATTAAATTACAGCAGTTTAAAGGGTTCACTCATGGCAAGGGGGACAGGGGAAATTTCCCGGCTAGTAAAAGCAATGGGAGGAAATGATCTGACCATATATGGATTGAGCCATCTCGGAGATTACGAAGCAACATTGTTTTCAAAACATAGTCATAACAGAAAATTCGGACAAGCATTTGTTGAAGGAGAACGGTTTGAGAAATTAGCAGAAGGTGTTTCTACAGTTAAGGCAATAAAAGAACTATCTATGCAGTATGAAGTTGAACTTCCAATATGCAATGCTTTACATGAGATATTATTCGAGGACAAAAATGCAAAAGAAACATTAGAAGAATTATTTTTAAGACCTTTAAAATTTGAATTTCAAACATCACGATAGTAACTGATACATTTTAGAGATTTTCTTAATTGTGTTATTCAACTAACGGGGAAGGTTTGTTGAAGAAGGATTATCCTCCAAGATTATCGAATAAAAGGAAATCCCGGGTTGTGGAGGAGGAATAGCTTATGAAAAAAAACAGTATTATATTCTTTGAAAGAAATTTTCCAAGTGCAAACATGATCCTTATTAAAGATCAACTGCCCATCCTTATTGATACCGGTTTTGGGAGTGAAGCGAAAGAGACAGAGCAATTAATTAAAGAAGCAGGCGTTTCACCAGAAGAATTACACCTTATTGTGAATACGCACTATCACAGTGATCATGTAGGAGGCAATTTTCATCTTCAAAAAAATTATGGTGTTTCGATTGCTACGCATAAATGGGAAGCCGATTTAATTAATTTTCGTGACCCTGAAGCCTGTAGTGCAGAATGGTTAGATCAGACAGTAGAACCTTATCGAGTCGATACAAAGCTCTCAGATAACGATGAGATTAATACAGGAAGTAGAACCTTGAAAGTCTTGCACACACCAGGTCATACGTTAGGGCATATTTCTTTATATGAACCTGAAGAAGAGATATTAATTTGCGGGGATCTCTTTCACAAAAATGATATTGGATGGTTAAATATCTTTCGAGAGGGTGTCACATCAATCCAACGATCTATAGAAAGTTTGGATCGATTGTCCATGCTCCGGATTCAAAAGGCATATTCAGGACATGGACCTCAAATGGAGAATCCTATGTATGCCATTGATGCAGCAAGAGAAAGGCTTGAAAAGTGGCTCAAGATGCCAGAAAAAATTGCATGGCATGCCTGCAAGAGGATTTTTTCATTCACGTTAATCATTAAAAATGGATTGGCAAAAGAAGAAATCGATAACTACCTGCTAAAGTGTGGTTGGTTCCAAGATTTTGCACGCCACTCTTTCCAACTTCAGCCAGAAGAATTTATTCAAATCCTACTCGATGAAATGATTCGCTCGGGAGCAGCAAACTGGCACAATAATCATTTAATAGCCGCCGCCCCATACCAAGCACCACAAAAAAATTGGATGAATAAGAACATAAAGCCGAATGATTGGTAACCCCAGGGATTAGGGTCTTAGAACGTGCAAAACACTTAAGGCTGTTGCTACAACCAGAGTGGAATTAATCTCCCATGAGTCAGAAACGGAAGGGCTCTTTGGCACCATAGTTCATCGACCATCCTCACCCAGCCGACCCGGCCTATATCCATTTTCATCCTCTGTGGTGCAGTGCTGATTTTACGCTGCAGGGGTGGCTAACGGGACAGGTTAGTTTAACAAGAAAATGCAAAATGTAACTGAATTACTGTGAAAAATCCTAATCATAAACAGCTAAATGAACTCACGGGGATAAAAAAGCAAAACAATCAGTAGTGAAAATAAAAAGGAGAAGAAGGTTGAAATATTTTAATTATAAAAACTCTGTTACTGCTTTAATAAAAGAAGAGATCGAGAAAATCGAAAATATCGAAATGGAAAATATTGCATTTTTCAAAATGATGATTGAACGATATGAAATGGCGTTGAGAATTACCAGATATTCCGTAAGAAGAAAGAAAATTATTACACAAATTAATATGTTAAAAAATATGAATATGTTTTGGGCGAACGTCGTTACCGATAGTTCTAAAATTAGGGAAATATACATTGATGAGAATATAACTGAACGGGAGTTTGTTGAAATAATTTCTGAATTATACAAACAAGATTTTTTTATCTATGCGATTATTCCCGAATGGGAGGAGGAGTTACTTAATATTCTCTCCAACCAGTTCGTTTTAGTTAAAAACATTATATTACCTAACGTATTTCCAAAAAGCACAGGTTATGTTGGTTTCGTGAAAGACAGCCAAAAACAATTCGTTTATGAATTTTATTTAAGATCTATGAGTATGGCTATAGTTTTTTCAGATGAAGATGTTTCTAAGCACTTGGATAATACAAGTAACGAAAATATTGATATTCATAATATTTTCGAATCAAATGAAATCTCTCATATAACAATAGGCTCTGATGGTGGATGGTTAAATATAATTGAATACTAAACAAACGCGGGTTTTAATAAAGTTCTGGCAGTACCGGAAAATCTGCAATCTTCTATATTTGATTGGCGAAGCTGATTCAATTGAAGAGGCTAAAGCTAAGAGTTACATGGAAAAAGCAGTTTTCTTCAAAGGTGAAGAAAACTGCTTTTTTATATTAGATATCCAATTTAATAGTTTTCGCTTTTTCAACGTGTTCACCCACGCCATCAAGAACATCACTTGTTAGAATTTCAATTGACTTAATATCATTTGTGTTTTCCAAAATAAACCCCATACTGCCTTTCTTAACATCATTTCTTTGTATTTCACCAGTCATTTCTTCGAGAAAAATGTCTTCTTCCCATGTTTTCAGCTCACCTTTATTCGTCTTAACAAAAGCAACTGGTGTGAATTTTATGTCCTTATCAGATGTATTTTTAACTTCAATTCCTACTTTAATAAAATCAAACTCTTCTTCATGAGTATAGGAATGGAAAAAGTCAATCATGCTGTAATCCGGAACGAAATGTAGCAACTTAGCATCTTTTAAAACCATTTCAACCCCACCTATATTAACTGTCTTATTTAAGAGTTTATATGATTTTAATGTGAGTTCGCCTTTGGCATCGGTTACGGTTTCTCCAACTGTCACAAGATTAATGTCATCCGTTATTTGAGGATTCGGCACATATACATCTTCTTGTACATTAAGTTTTTTTTCCGTTTGGTCGATAGTTTTGACCTGATTCTCAGTAGCTTTGTCCTCGGTGGTATATACTGATGAACAGCCTGAAAGAACTAATAATAGAATCAAGAAAAACAAGTATCTCTTCATAGGAATCCCCCTAGCATAATAAAACACCCGTCGCATTTAGCAACGGGCTATTTTATTGTATCTGTTATTTTTTATTTTTTGTTTTATCTAAAAGATCAAAGATAATTTTGGCATTGTCTGTATTATCAATTTGTCCTGCCAATCGTTCTTTGTAAGGTCCGTAGGCAAATACTGGCACGTCTTCACCAGTGTGACCACCAGTTGTCCAGCCTGTATGAGAACGCTCATCAAAGATTTTTTCGATTGCATTATCGATATCAGTGACTTTTTTAGTCGTTGCAGCATCTTTAACAGATTGGATTTCTTGTGCTGTTAATGCTAATAGATTTTGATCTATATACGTTTTTAATGTCTTTTCAACATTTTCACCTTTAGCAATTTCAGCTGCCATAAAGTCTGGTGTGCGCTTAGCTGCTTTAATAGGCTGAGCAAACCAGTTATAAATTCCATCAGAACCAATAGAGTATCCGCCAGTTGAATGGTCAGCTGTAATAACAACTAATGTATGTTTGTCCTTTTTAGCAAAATCAATAGCGGCCTTCGCAGCTTTTTCAAAGTCTGCCATTTCACTCATTGCTCCAACTATATCATTATCATGACCGGCCCAGTCTACCTGGCTTCCTTCAACCATTAAGAAGAAACCATCTTTATCCTTGCTTAAACGTTGAATAGCTGATGTCGTCATATCTTGAAGAGAGGGAACTTCTTCTGTACGATCAATCATTTTAGGGAGTCCGCCAGATGCAAACAATCCAAGAACCTGTCCTTTTTTATCTTTTGAAAGTTCCTCTTTGTTTGTTACATAACTATATCCGGATTTTTTGAATTCTTCTGTAAGATTGCGGTCAGGACGAACAAAATTTGAAGAACCGCCACCAAGGAGAACGTCAATTTTATGTTTGCCATTTATTAATTCATCGTAATAGTCATCAGCAATTGCATTCATATTTTTACGGTTTTCATCGTGTGCACCAAATGATGCTGGTGTTGCATGGGTTATTTCAGAAGTAGCGACAAGGCCAGTTGCTTTTCCATTTTCTTTGGCAGCCTCTAAAACGGTTCTCACTTCTGATTTATCGTTATCGACCCCAATTGCTGCATTATATGTTTTTACGCCAGCAGACATAGCTGTCGCAGCGGAAGCCGAATCAGTTATGTTTTGTGTTGGATCTTCCGGATAAGTCATCTGTTGTCCTATGAGATATTTATCAAATACTGTTCTTTCTACAACAGTTGTTGAAGGATCATCATTAAAATAACGATAACCTGAAGTATAGGTTGACCCCATCCCATCCCCGATTAAGAAAATAACGTTTTTAATTTCCTTGTTTTCATTGTTTCTCTCGTTTTCTTCAGCTTGTACGTTGATACTGGTAATTGATGCAGCCAAACCACCTAATGCAAGAGTTGATACAACACAGATAGGAATTAGCTTTTTCGTTATTTTATTTTTAACCATCTGATTAACCTCCACCATTCAATTTAATATGATAACAAGTTTTACTATAAAGGTAGATTGTTAATATCCTATTAAACCAAAGTAAAAGTAAGTTAAGATGATGTAAATTTACACTATTCATTGAGTAACATTTGAAAAATAGGAGGGCTAACGACGTCCCTGGTGTCATAGTACTTGGAATGGTCATTATTTTTACGGGATGTCTCATTGGAGCGTTGATCCAGGAAGGGATTAGCTTTTTTTTATTGAATTTTTTACTAAAGGGCAGGTTAGTTTAAGAAAGAACTTTTCTGTACTTGTTACTTGATTATTCATTATTGAAAGTTGACATAAAACAAAAGTAAGAATAAACTGAATTTAACGTAAAAAAATTATTTTTACGTGGAGGTAATAACATGAACATAAATAAAGCAAAGAAAATGCTTGTTACTGAAACGGAACAATTGATGATGATTCGAAATCCGTTCAAATTGGAAATTTTGCAGCATTTGACTTACCCTCATTCTGCCAGCGAAGTGGCAAAGTTTATGAACCAAAGCCCTCAAAAGATGAATTATCATTTCAAGAAGCTCGAAATTGCGGGATTAATATGGAAAGTGGGAACACGCAACATACGGAACTTGGTTGAGGTACTTTATGAGTCAGTAGCCGAGCAATACGTTGTGATGGAAAAAACAGATATTCAAACTGACTTTATCCAGCAATTAAAAGATCAGGGTCCATTGATGCATTTGTATGATTTGTCTGAGCAAATCAAAAAGGATACCGTCGAATTACTAAACAATGTAGATGATGCAGTTCATGTCCCAAGTGCCGCGTTGGATTTTCAAGTTCAATTTGTGAATGAAGATGAGCGCAAAGAGTTTTTGAACAAGTATATCGAGTTGGTTCACGATCTGGTTTCAAAATATCAGTCAGAAAATTCAACAGAAAACATTTATTTTAAAGCGCTAATGGCTGTATATCCAAAGATAAATGAAGGAGGAAAAGCTTAAATGAGTAAGGTTGTATATGAAAATGAAAAAGTGGTGTACATTCCTTCGGAAAAAACTGTTCAAGAACAGACACAAATTCATACGGTAGGTACAGAGAGTAGCAAAGTCGAGATTCGGCAGGTTTCTTCCGGGTTCGGCGAAAGAAATTCTATAAAAATTCAAATGGCAGCATAAGGAGGTCAAACAAATGAGCAATATTCCATTCGTGGTTGAAAAAAGTAACAGTGATGAAAGGTCTTATGATATTTATTCTAGATTGTTAAAGGATCGTATCATTCTAATCAGTGGTGAAATTGATGATCAGCTGGCAAGTAAAGTAATCGCACAGCTTCTATTCTTAAGTGGAGACAATCCTATTGAAGATATTCAACTGTATATCAATTCACCTGGAGGATCTGTTACCGCAGGTTTTGCCATTTATGACACAATGCAGCATATTAAACCGGATGTCAGTACAACTTGCGTAGGAATGGCTGCATCCATGGGTGCATTTTTGCTTATCGGAGGGGAGTTGGGCAAAAGGTTTGCCATGCCTAATAGCGAAGTTATGCTTCACCAACCTTTAGGGGGAGTTAGAGGTCAAGCAGCGGTTATGGATATCCATGCAAGGCACATTCTTGAAACGAGGAATCGTATGAACCGCATTATGTCCGAGCGTTCTAAAGTATCAATCGAAAGAATGAATGAACTGACAGATCGCGATCGCTTTTTCTTTGCCGAGGAAGCAAAAGAATTGGGATTGATTGATATCATCTTAAGTAAATAATAATTTTCAAAAGAGTTTCCTACTTCTGGAAAGGGAAGTTAACAGACTTTGAGAACTGGCGCTACCGTCTTATAATTCAAGAGGTGCCTGTTCAAGAAACAGTCATAATATTTATAAATGTTTAAACTTTCCTGTTTATTGTTCCTCTAAAAAACCGTTGGCGCGAACACGCAAACGGTTTCTTAGTTTTCTTTATTAATCGGGATTATTGAGAAGTACCTGCATTCACCAGAAAATAATGGCAAGTCTGGTGCAGTAACAAGCGCAGAATTAATCTTCCCATAAGTGCTACCCATATTGGGTGCGACAGACTGTGATGCACCGTGGTCGTTGGTGTCAAACTCACGGGAGGGCTTTACCGCACCATAGTTCAGCGACCTTCATCTCCTAGCCATAGTAATTAATACGGCTGGTTATTGCGATGCATGGGTGGCAAACGAGGGAGGTTAGTTGTAAAATTTTGTTATTTAAATTGGGAACTTATTTGAATTTCAACCGTATGAAGTAAAGGAAGCTATCCCCGAAAGCCAAACTTTAGGAAAACCACTACGATGATTGTGGTGTTTCATACAGTAAGGCAATGAAATAACAGTTGAGCTGATTTTTACTGAAGTTTTTTGGAAAAGCGTAAAACGGGGAGGGAAATGTATCTTTGAACAACAGTTTTATCATAAAGTAGCGAAATCACCTGCGAAATTTTTAATATTTGCAATCATCATTATTCTTTTTTTTACAGGAATCACATTTACTTTTGTGATTCCTGGATTGAAGGGATTTAGTTTGTATTTTATGATTGTATCTTTATTGATATATTTTGTGGTTGCGAACATATTTGTAGGGCTATCAAAAGAAAGAATATGGTTTGTCTTTATTGGCAGCTTGATTTTAAGTAGCCTTGGGATGGGATGGCGTTTATGGCTTGAATGGGGAGAATATAGTTTAGTTGAACATATGAATCCAGTAGTACGTTGGTTACCCAAGTATTATCGCTTTCATCATTACAGCCATTTATAGCTTTAGTAGTTCGTATTTGGGGAAAAATTAAATAAAAAAAGCGATCTGCGTTTTGAAATGTAATATTCATGGACGTTTCTGTACTAGGCAGAAATGCTCTTTCGCTAACTGGCAGAATTCCTGAGTACAAGAATATTGCTAATCGTTATGAATGAATTTCGTATGTCTTTATTTAAGTAACGAATGCTTTACTTTAATAGAACGGTTTAGGAGGAATGATATGATAAATATTATACAAATTTTGTTGGGAATCACTGTTATTGGTTTGGCTACATACTCACTAATATCTCCTGAATATGACTATATATTACTTCCAGTAATGAACTTGGTAATGGCTTTACTACTTGCAGTGATAGGTTTATCTGTAATGAAAGATAATCATAAAAATGTAGGTATTTTATTGTTGGTTACGTCGGGACTTTTATTTATTGTTGCAAGTGCTAAACTTATTTTCGACTAACGGATGCAATGGTCAAGTTGAGCAACGTCATTTAAGACGTTGCTTCAGCTCGTTGACAAAAGAATAATAATTAATATAAAAGTATAAAGATTGAGTACTTATTTTTTGCACTCTATCGAAAAAGATTGTGGTCGGCTATTTCTTTCGCTTTCCGCGGACGAAACGCTAGCCTCCTCGGCTCAGCTGTCTATGACAGCTGAGCCTGTGGGGTCTAGCTTGTTTCGTTTTTCCGCAGGAGTCTTCAGAAATAGCCAACCACCTTCCAACTTAAATATTTTGCAGACACGCTTACAGATGCAATTTCTTTTGATTGAGTGAAGGCGGCGGAAAACAACTGCTCCTGCGCTTACTCGTCGCAAAGATTAGGACCAAATTGCCTTTGGTCCCAATCTTTTCAGCGGGAACAGCACGAGCTGAAGACCCCGCAGGAAACGGATAGTGCAAATGTAAGTTTGCACTATCCGTTTGCGACGAAGCTAGCGAAGCGATGCAACGCACTTTCATGTTTCGAAGCTAGCAGAGCGATGCAGAAACAGGAGCACCGGTTTTTCTAGTGACGAGGAGACTGAAGCCGTGCCCGCGAAACGCGTCCGCCGCAATGGAAATCAACATTTTCTTGCATAGGCTCTTTTTCAACAGTATACAGTTATATTCACTCATCTTTTTCTTTGTCTACCGTCTGGAGCAACGTCATTTAAGACGTTGCTTTTTTTATATTTAAAAAGTACTTCTGATAAAACTTCTTCAGCAGCCTTCAGGTTAGTAGAAAACATAAACTCAAAGATCGCTTTCTCGATAGCAAAAGTTCGATTTACCTTTACCTTTCGGTTAAATAATTGGGTATTTTCTATCTCGTTATTTGAAAAATCATCCATTATTCTATTTTTCAATGATTTTTTCTAAGTTCGTAATATGTAATTTGATTCAATTATTTCATAAATCTTTTAATTAAAACTCAACTTGTGTTAACCTATTAATTAATTAGGTTAACACAAGTCTTTTTTAGGTTAATCTTTAAGATAATAAGTAAATGAGGGAATTACATTGCAACATTTTTGGGTGGTAGGTACTGATACAGATGTTGGAAAAACGTTTATCACAACAGTATTCATGCGTCATCTCCAAATGCAGGGACATAGAGTAATACCTTACAAACCTGTTCAAACGGGTGAAGTCATGGATAAAGGTCGCTATTATTATCAGGACACAACAAGTTATTTAGAATATAGTTTACATCCCTTAGCTCAAGAGGCACTGAATACATACTCTTTTTCGACACCTGCATCACCGCATTTTTCGGCGGAACTTGAAGGGGAAACTATAAAAGAAGACAGGCTGCTTAAAGCGATTGAAAAGTTAAAACTAGAATATGACACGGTTATTTGTGAGGGGGCTGGAGGACTATATGTGCCACTTCATTCGGATACTACTTTGACATTGTTAGATGTTATCCAGCAATCAGCACTACCTGTCATACTCGTAGCACATACGAAGCTCGGCACAATCAATCACACTTTGTTATCTGTAAATGCGCTGAAGGCACGTAATATCGAATTACTAGGTATTGTGTTCAACAAATTCGAGCAGAGTGCATTAGAAAAAAACAATATCGACACAATACGTCGATTTACTGCTGTTCCATACGTGGTAATTGAGGCGAATCGTACGATTGAAAGCTTTGATGATGAATCGGTTTTTGAAAGGTTGTTGACCGATGACATATAAAGAACTTCAAGCCCGTGACCTTAAACATATTTGGCATCCTTGCTCACAAATGAAAGACTATGAATCCTTTCCACCGATTGTGATAGACCATGGCAAAGGGGTGTGGTTGTACGACAATCAAGGAAATCGTTATTTAGATGCAGTTTCCTCATGGTGGGTCAATTTATTTGGCCATGCGAATCCGCGTATTAGCAAGGCTTTAGCTGAGCAAGCACAAAAATTGGAGCACGTAATTTTTGCGAACTTTACCCATGAGCCTGCGATACATGTGGCTGAGAAACTCGTTGCACTGACACCAAAAGGTTTGGAAAAAGTGTTTTTTGCCGATAACGGATCCGCCGCCATTGAGGTCGCGCTAAAAATGAGCTTTCAGTACCGTGCCCAAACGAATCAGCCGAAGAAAAAACGGTTTTTAGCATTTACAAATGCCTATCATGGCGAAACACTCGGTGCCTTGTCCGTTGGAGGAGTCGGTTTATACAACGAAGTATTTGCTCCTCTGTTATTAAACGTTGTACATACACAAGGACCGGATTGTTTTCGCTGTCCTTTTGGCGAATCACCAACGACCTGCAGCGCTCCTTGTACACAGTATGTAGAAGAACAATTGAAGCAATATGCCGATACGATTTCTGCTGCCATTATTGAACCGTTAATTCAAGCGGCAGCAGGAATGAAAATGTATCCGCCTGTTTTCCTGAAAAAATTAAGGGCATTATGCAATGAATATGATGTGCATCTAATAGCTGATGAGGTGGCGGTCGGCTTTGGCCGTACGGGTACACTCTTTGCATGCGAGCAAGCTGATATTACACCGGATTTTTTATGTTTATCCAAAGGCATTACGGGTGGCTATTTACCGCTTTCCGCTGTATTGACAACGAATGAGATATTTAACGCCTTTTATGACGACTACGGAACGATGAAGGCATTTTTACATTCGCATAGTTATTCAGGTAACCCACTCGCACTACGTGTAGCACAGGAAGTATTGGCCATTTTTGAAGAAGAAGAAGTGTTGACAAAGTTAGTAGCCAAACAAGAATTGTTAAAAAAATTAGCAAAAAGAGCATTTGAACATTTACCTTATGTAGGTGAATATCGTCAAACTGGCTTCGTTGGGGCAGTTGAATTAGTTGCGAATAAAGAGACGAAGTCGTCATTCCCAAGTGAAGAGCGAAACGGCTATCAAATTTATCAGCGTGCACTAGAGAAAGGGCTCCTGATTCGTCCGCTCGGTAATATCATTTATTTCATGCCACCTTATGTCATTTCAGAAGATGAAATCGAATGGATGATTGGGACAACGAGAGTAGTTATCGAACAATTTTTCAAAGACAGGGGAATATAAATTGAAAAACTCACGAACTTTATCGCTTACCCTTGTTGCGGTTTTTGCTGCAATGACCGCAATTGGCGCATTTATTAAAATTCCGTTACCCGTAGTGCCCTTTACACTTCAAATTATTGTCGTGTATTTAGCAGGTTCAATATTAGGAAGTAAGCGAGGTCTTCAAAGTCAGTTGGTATATGTCCTCGTCGGTTTAGCGGGACTTCCTGTCTTTACTCAAGGCGGAGGTGTTATGTATGTATTACAGCCGACATTTGGTTATTTAATTGACTTCGCTGTAGGTGCCTATGTGATCGGCTTCATCATTGAACGCGTCGAGCAACCTACACGCAAACACTTTATTGTTGCGAATTTGATTGGAACTGCTGTCATTTATGCGATTGGTGTACCTTATCTCTACCTGGCATTAAATCTTTGGCTGGACGTACCAACTAACCTATCACATGTAATGGCAGTAGGGCTGTTAAATACGGTAGGTGTTGACATTGCACTTGCTATTTTTACGAGTTTAATAGCTACTCGTATATATCCATTTTTGAAAACAATACATTCAACGAAAAGAGGCACACAAAATGAACTGGCAAACATTAGCTCAGGAAGTCATTGACGGTAAAGAAATAACAAATGAAGAGGCAATGGCAATTTTAACAACGGAAGATGATGAACTGCTACCCCTACTGCATGGTGCTTTTACAATCCGTAAGCATTATTACGGGAAAAAAGTGAAATTAAATATGATTATGAATGCGAAAAGTGGCTATTGCCCAGAGGACTGCGGTTATTGTTCACAATCGTCAAGATCAACTGCACCAATCGAAAAATATCCGTTTATATCCAAAGAAGAAATATTGGCAGGTGCTAAGCATGCATTTGAAAATCAAATCGGTACATTTTGTATCGTTGCAAGTGGCCGTGGTCCAACACGTAGAGACGTGAATGTTGTCAGTCAGGCAGTAGAAGAAATTAAAGAGAAATACGGATTGAAAGTATGTGCTTGCTTAGGACTTTTAAAAGAAGAACAAGCCGAGCAACTGAAAAATGCTGGTGTCGATCGCTATAATCATAACTTAAATACATCTGAACGCCATCACGATTACATCACGACTTCACATACATATGCAGATCGTGTGAATACGGTGGAGATTGTAAAAAAACATGGTATCTCTCCATGTTCAGGAGCAATCGTTGGTATGAAAGAAACGAAGGAAGATGTAGTTGATATTACGCGTGCACTTCGCCGCCTGGATGCGGATTCGATACCAGTAAATTTCCTGCATGCGATTGATGGTACAAAACTGGAAGGTACAAACGAACTGAATCCGCGCTATTGCTTGAAGGTACTGGCACTGTTCCGTTTTATGAATCCAACAAAAGAGATTCGTATTTCGGGTGGTCGCGAGGTGAATCTTGGTTCACTTCAACCATTGGGTCTATATGCAGCAAACAGTATTTTCGTTGGCGACTATTTAACTACAGAAGGTCAAGCGGAGAATAAAGACTATTTAATGTTGCAAGATCTAGGCTTCGAAATAGAGCTTGCAGAAAAGCAAGAATCATTATGTGAAGTTTAACTTAATAGGCAGTGACATATATTACATGTTTCACCAGATGACAAGGTGTTAATGGAAGATTTAAGAGTCGTGCTTATGGAAAAAATAGTTCGTAAATGTGAGTTAGAAACTACTCTGTTTAGTCTAAGTAACTTTCAAAATTCTATAGAAGAAACCATTTTGATTTTTATCAAAATGGTTTCTTTTAGTTTGACGCTAAAAAAGCGTTCCAATATTTTGAATTTTTGGGGATGAATATTACATGTATTTATGTTAAAATTTTCTAGTTAACGATACTATATTTCATAGAATAGGGAGGTGATATAGGTTAGGAACTTTAAGATATTTGAGCTAGTTTCAAATATTTGTGTTATCTGTGGATACATATTAAATACTGAGATTAGAAGTTGAGGGATGCCAATGTGGAACATTTTAAAGACTTGTTTAATCCTAGAGAAATCAAATAAAAAAAATATTTTTGCTTGTATTTTCGTAGCAGTAGTTATTTTTGGCTTAATGTTATTTGTGAAAACTGAGGATTTAGGAAACAAAGTTAAAGAAATATCTGGTGAATCTCAATCGCTTTCTTTAGCGTTGAGTAAATTTCAAAATGTAGACGCAACTGATGAAGGAAATGGCAGCGACTTATATAAGAATTTAGCACTTCAACGTCAATATGTAGCTAAGCAAAGCATGTCACTAACAATGGAACTACCAGAATTATTTGTAGATACAGCGATAGACCTTGCAAATTTAAGAGCTAACTCATTTGATATGGAGGGCTTTGATAGTGTTGCGAGTTATCTACCTACAAAAGTAGAAAATCAATTAGATCGAGTGTTTTATAAATCTATTAAGAAAACTGGAATGTCGTTTTCCATAGATTCATTATCTTTCTTTCCATTTCTTCCTTATCTATTTGGTGTACTAGGTTCAGTTTGGTTTATTTTCATGTGTATGTATTCATGTGGAATCATGATTGAGGACTTCCAACATACCTCTTTAATTAAGGGGTATCCAATCACGTTTGATAAGTATGTAATAGCTAAATGTATCTCACTAATGCTCATAGTAGGTATATTTCTTCTAGAGTTAGTTGTTTGCAGTCTACCGTTAATTTATTTTAAGGGATTTGGTAACCCTTCCTTTCCGATTGCTATCTTTGATGGTATTTTTGAAGTTTATCCAATATACCAATACCTAGGTGTATCTATACTTTATATGATTTTGATTTCCACTTTTACAATACTATTATCAATAATATTAAATGTTTTATTGAAGAATATGTATTTGACGCTTTTTGTGCAATTATTATTGTATATTTTCCCTATTTTATTTCCAAACCTGATGAACCTTGTACCGTTTAACCCATTTAATTATCTGAATTTTCCGGGTATTTTGAATGGGCAGTCGCTCGGCCTGGCAAACCCAGCCTTCCTAAATAGCACACATGGTCTTATCTATATCGGAATTAGTATTGCCATAATGGTAGTCGCTGTAAAGTACTTCTTGACTACTGGGAAACTTAAAAAGATATAGGGGAGTGAGTAATGTTGGCGTATTTCAAGTTTGAATTTTTTCAATTTATTAGCAATAAGAAAAATATCGCAATTTATGTCATTCTACTTTTTTTCTCATGTTATTTTGCACTAAAAATTGCTCCAACATATAACCCTATTGAAAAAGTAGATGAAAGTGAAATTGAAGCACGGTATCTAACAAGGGAGGAATTTCTAAATAATGTTGATATTAGTGCAGGAACACATTTTTTAACTCTTTTTGCTATAGAAATATACCCAGAATGGAATGAATATGATAAAGGACGATTAGAAGCTATTAAACATCACAAGCTGAAAGAGTATGCTGAGGCTACTTCTAAGTGGTATGCGTACGCTGATAAGATAATTTTTTACAGGGGAATGGGTGTCCTATTTTATAATCCGGGGTATTACACATATGGAAATAATTATGCAACGATGGACGGACACTATGCCTATTTATATTCTGCAAGTCGATACGAAGGATATACAGAAGGGAAATCGAGTTTATCTGTAAATGTTTTCGAAGAAAGGACAGCCTTACAAACATTGCAACGTCTGTTACACTCTTACCTTCCGATAATTCTCATTGTTAGCTGTATATTCTTCACGGTGGATATCGTGTTGAAGGATCGCCGGAATCCAACACTGTTACAAGGTTTACCACTTTCAAATTGGAGAAAGTTGCTTGTAAAAGGAGGAGTTGCCTTACTAGGTACCTTCCTATCAATTATTCCACTCTCTGTTGGTTTATTGATAATTGGTGGACGAAATGGATTTGGAGATTTTGATTTACCTGTTCCGATATATTCTGCTGATGAAAAATTATTTTCAAATATAATGCTATGGGAATATCTAGTACAAAACATGCTATTTATGGTTTTCTGGTTTTTATTCATCATTTCATTACTACTACTTGTGAGCGTAATGTTAAAAAATGAGTTTGCAAATTTATTGGTAGCTAGTGTGTTTGTTATTGCTGAATTTATCTATTTTAATAGAGGGAATGGGACAGTTTGGAATGTTCAGTGGACTCCAACGAGCTATGTTCAAGTTGGGCAAATTATCTCGGGGTATCGGAACTATCTTTATAATTCCGAAGCACTCACATTTGAAGGCGGACTCTCCGTATTAGGATTGTGTACGTGTATTTTTCTGTTATCCACTTTCTTGATTAGTAATCAAAGAAAGTTTAAGCTACTTTAGTTTGATAGAGATGGAGTGAAGATATGATTGAATTAAAAAATATTGGTGTTCACTTTTCAAGTAGAGACATTTTAAAAGATGTTTCGGTGATGTTCAATCCGGGAGAAATTATTGGTTTGGTGGCTCCGAATGGGACTGGAAAGTCAACGCTTATGAATGTAATCATGAATTATATCAACCCAAACAGTGGGAAAGTCATTCTAAATCATAAGTTAGAATATACAAATAAAAAGAATGAAGTGAAAATACATCAACTAGTATCCATGATGCCTGATCAAGGTGACTTATATAATCAGATTTCCGGTAAAGAGCATTTAAAAATTTATTCCTCAATGTGGAACAGTAACCCAAAATTGATTGACAGTATAATAAATGAACTAGGAATGGCGTCATATATAGACAAGAAAACAGGAACGTATTCTTTGGGGATGCGCCAAAGACTTTGTTTTGCAATGCAAATTGTATCAGATACCCAAGTCATGTTAATGGATGAAGTGATGAATGGATTGGATCCTACTCATGTCGAACTTATTTCTCAAATACTAGTTAAAAAGAAAATCGAAGGAAAGACGATTATTGTGGCTTCTCATTTATTAGAAAACTTAGAAAAATATGCGAACCGCATTTTCTTTATGAAAAATGGAGAATTGATACTAGTCAATGCCATATCCCCAGGGTTTGAAGAAAAAGAAATCACAACCGTAAGAGTAAAAGAAATGACAGAGATGACAAAAGAAAAGTTTTCAAAAGAGTTTCCAGATACAAACGTACGATCATTGCCAAATGGCAGTACTCTATTAGATGTGCGCGGATATGATTCTGGGAAATTAGGAAAAATAGTAGAGTTTCTTAATGAAAATCAAATAACAGAGTTTAGTTTCGGGAAAATAACATTAAATGACTTGTATTCAATGTATTATCAAGAAGGCTGAGGTTATAGGAAAATACCAAATTCCGACATGACTACGTAATAAGCTATCGTAATCATGTATCGATTTGAATATGGTCAACCACAAATAATATATAAACGGGGTCTCTTGCTATGCACTGCAAGGACCCATTTTTGCTTTCTTAGAGTTAGTTGAAAAAGGTCGATTAAAAAATCATTGCTCTTTATTAATTAATTTATTTGTTCAATGAATGAACCATTATGCATGTTTACTTCGAGTGACGGCTCATCTTGACGTTTCTTGAAATTTAATATTAACTACTTCTTCAGTTTCGGTATTATATTCAATTCTTACATAAACGCCGAATTCTTTGTTGCCATCTTTTAACCATAATTTAAATTTTTCAATGGTTGTATTCTCTTTAGATTCGCTTCCTTCATGTAGATAGTCAATAATATCTGCATTGGGATATTTAGATTTTGTCTCTGACATAGCGAGCTGTCCCCACTTAGCGTAAGCTGGAATTTCTCCTTGTGCATGAGCAATAGACGGGATATGTGTTGGTGTTGAATTAGCTGTAATAATAATTCCAAGTGCAACAATTGTTTTTCGCATAATTGATCTCATCTCCTTTTTTATAGGATGAGTCATTTGCTTAAATTCATTCAATCCATACCTCTGTAGTATTGGAACTGCAACCGACAGAATGATTCTCTCATTTATTATCAAATTCCTTGTTTAAATCACATAATTGATATTATATCGTTTGAAGAGCCAAAAGTTGCTGAACTAAAAAGAAGTTGATTTTTCAAATCGAGCTTTAAGGCATAGATGTCTTAATCAAAATTTATATAAATAAAGTGATGTTACTGACTCATGGCCAGATCGCCAATATCACTGGAACGTAAGAGAACGCGCATTTTATAAAAATATAAAATGTGCGTTCTCTCATTTTTATTAAATAATCAATTCTAGTTTTTTCGCTACTATATTATTTCAACAACTCTTTCATACAGTGATGACAACTTTTCCTTGAGCGTGACCTTCTTCAAAATACCTGAAAGCATCAGGTACTTCACTGAACTTATAACATCTATCAATAACTGGTTTTACTTTGCCGGCTTCAAGTAGTTCTTTCATATAAATCAGATCTTTTTGGTTTGCACTTTGTAACATGGTACCCATCTTTTTATTGCTGATAAATGAATGCCAAGGTCCAAGAAGCATTGCCTGGGTTAGTTGTGCACCCGCACCTCCGACCATAACATAATTTCCTTTGGGATTTAATGAACGCTTATAAGCAGAAATGGGTTTGTATCCGTTAACAGCAAGAATCAGGTCATAACGCTCCGCTTTTTTTGTGAAATCTTCCTTTGTATAGTCAATGACATGGGATGCTCCAATCGATTGCACGATGTCCACATTTCTCGTACTGCATACAGCAGTTACCTCAGCCCCAAAAGATTTGGCAATCTGTACTGCGAAAGTACCCACGCCACCAGAGGCACCATTAATCAATACTTTTTGACCTGATTGAATTTTGCCTTTATCCCGGAGACCCTGTAAGGCTGTGACTCCCGCCATAGGTACAGCAGCAGCTTCCACAAAGGAAATATTGGCTGGCTTTATGGCCAATGCATTTTCAGGAACAGCTACATATTCGGCAAATCCAGACCACCCACAACTAGATAAATCTCCGAATACCTCATCGCCTGGTTGAAACTGTTTAACATATTTTCCGACTGCTTCAACACGACCCGCTATGTCACCGCCAGGTATGGAGTATTTGGGTTTTAGAAGTCCGAAAGCAAAGCGGGCTAAGAACGGTTCTCCTCTCAAAAGTACCAGGTTACCATGGTTCACGGATGCTGCATGAATCTTAACGAGTACTTGATTGTCCTCGGGAGTGGGTTTTTCCACCTCTGACATTTCAAGAACATCAGGTGAACCATATTTGTAACACACAATAGCTTTCAGAATTATTCCTCCTAATTCACTTCGAATACTTCCATAAAGACTATAAAAATTGTCTTATTTATAGATATTCCAGTAAAGAGTCAATCAAGACTGGTATTTGTAAAAAAATCACAGTTAGACTAACAATGATTGACAACAAATAAGAGCTGGATACTTTAAAACTGTTAACAAGTCACAAGCATTTTCATTTGGACAAAAAAATGTCACAAGCATTAATGACGTCATTTGACTAATTATTTGATACGATGTTAGGAGTATCGTAAAGGAGCGACTTTGATGACGACAGATCTCAATTTACTATTGGCATTTGGAGCCGGATTTTTAAGCTTCATCTCGCCGTGTACTCTGCCTTTATATCCAGCATTTCTTTCTTATATAACTGGCATGACATTGGATGAATTGAAAACGAATCGAGGCATTTTGCAAAGACGAGGTATGTTGCATACTCTATTTTTCTTGATTGGT
Source organism: Paenisporosarcina sp. P4_B8 (assembly GCF_056402175.1). NCBI lineage: Bacteria > Bacillati > Bacillota > Bacilli > Caryophanales > Caryophanaceae > Paenisporosarcina > Paenisporosarcina sp. P4_B8. The sequence goes on from NZ_JBFUHX010000011.1 coordinate 31,625, forward strand.
TTTTCAAGCATTTTTATTGCACTCGGATTTAGTACAAGTTTGTTCTATACGTTTTTCCAGCAGAATCAAGAATTAATCCGCCAAGTTGGTGCGATTTTTATCGTATTATTTGGTCTGCTTGTTGTGGGCGTGTTCAAACCTGAGTTTTTAATGAAAGAACGAAGAATTCAGTTTAAAAACCGACCATCCGGTTATTTAGGGACGGTATTAATAGGAATGGCCTTTGCAGCTGGATGGCAACCATGCACGGGGCCGATTTTGGCGTCAGTGTTTGTTTTGGCTACAGATAACCCTGGTTCAGGTGTATGGTATATGCTTGCTTATGTTCTTGGATTCGCTATTCCGTTTTTCGTACTGTCCTTATTCATTACAAGACTTGGGTGGATTCGAAAACACAATACGAAAATCGTGAAGATTGGCGGATATGTCATGATCGCTGTCGGGATATTACTATTCTTTGATGGGATGACATACATCATCCGTATATTAAGTCCGATTTTTGGTGACTTCCAAGGGTTTTAACAGGTAAAATAAATGGTATGTGGCAGAGGTGGTGTTGAAGATGAAATCCATATCAACTTATGAACAATGGCAGGAAGTCGTTCAACGCGAGAAGCATCTGCTGCTATTTGTGAAAACGACGAACTGCTCGGTATGTGAAGGGTTATATCCGCAAATCGCTGCACTTGAAGATGAAGTGTCCATTCCGTTTTATGTCGTGAATGCAGCAGAGGTACCTGAACTAGCAGGACAGCTCAGTTTATTTACAGCTCCGGTTGTCATGTTGATGTTACAAGGAAAAGAGTATGCAAGGTATGCAGGGTTCGTTCCTGTGAAAGAAGTACTAGAAAAACTACAAGAATTACAGAAATGGGAGGAATCCAATGTTTGAACTGTATAAACAAATTCCTTCACAATGGCTAATCATTGGTTCAACCATTATGGCAGTGGTCATGGGGACAATTGTGATGATGGTACGCGCGAAATCTGCGAATAGACCGGTCAGTGCGAAGAAAATAATACTGCCACCATTGTTCATGTCTACAGGGGCTTTTATGTTTGTATCTGACTATTTCCGTGTTCCTCCAATGCAAATTGCAGAGGCACTTGGTGTAGGTTTGCTGTTTTCATTGGTGTTAATTTGGACATCCAAATTCGAAGTGAAAAATAACAACATTTACTTGAAACAATCGAAAGCCTTTATTTTTATATTAATTGGTTTGCTGATTATAAGAGTCATTGCAAAAGTCATTCTAAGCTCGACGATTGATGTAGGCGAGTTAAGTGGAATGTTCTGGATCCTTGCTTTTGGCATGATAGTGCCATGGCGCATTGCGATGCTGATTCAATATAAAAATCTAGAGAAGAAAATCATCCATAATCACGCAGAAAAGCCGACCTTTACTTCATAGGTCGGCTTTTTCTATATTTGTTAGCTATTTAGCTCAATCCGCACGAGGGCATGACGTAAGTTACTTTTAGGTTTAAAACAAATGTTCATAAGGAGTCATATCAATTTTCATAGACTCAAGCTTTTTGCGTAGGAATTTATGATCTCGCTTCGGTGTTGCTTGAATATATCCTCGAATAATATGATCATGCTCAATGGAAGTCGCTTTTTCCTCCAAAGCAATTTGACCCACTTTACCCGCAATCTTTTGTTTAGCAACTGGTCTGAATAATTCAGGAACAGGCGTGACCAGCTCATTTAACATCAACTTTGCTTGATCTCCCCATAAGTGTAGAGACTCCTGGACGTAATGCTCTTCCCAGTCAAGTACGGATTTTCCATCATCTTTCGGCAACACTTTTAAAAACTTGCGGAACATGAAGTAGCCACCAATGGCAAACAGGCCGGCAAGTACAAATACCCAAAATACAATAAACCACAAAAACCAACCATCTAAGCCCAACATTCTCACCTCTTATACACGATTCTTCTATTATAGAAGGTTTTGGCAAAAAATACACGCCCTATGTATCTTTTTTCTCGTTTTCACTCTATGTAATGAGTGAAAGGAGGTGATGCAACATGGCAAACGTTGATTTCAAAGAAGCGGTTGTACGATTAACGTATGACGCAGGACTCACTCAGGATGGAAAAATGATTAAAAAAGCGAAAACGTACCGCAATGTAAAACAAACAGCAACAGCGGACCAATTATCGGAATTAACAGGCATACTATCTAGCTTTTCATCGTTTCCGATTATCGCTGCAGAGAAAATCGAAACTGGTAATATCCAAAACTAATGGAGAGAGGGGACTAACAAATGGCACAAGTACTCGAAATGCAATTTGAAACAGCTGGTGGCAAAAAACTTTCTGTTTCCATCGATGATCCACGTGCGGATTTAACTGCACTGGAAGTGGAAACTGGGATGCAAGCAGTAATTGCAAGCGCAGTCTTTGAAGTGGATGGATTCGGTTTAGCCAATGCTTATAATGCACGTTTAATCGAACGAAATGTAACGGATCTAGTGTAATACCATAAAGGGCTGCCCCGCAAAGTGGGGCGGCCTTTTATTTTACAAGGAGGTTAAAATATGGAGCAATGGCTGAAGTTAATTCAAGAAGTAGGTTTTCCGATCTTCGTGTCTTTTTATTTGATGCACCGTGTGGAAACAAAACTTCAACTCATTCACGAAGCGTTGTTATCATTAAAAAACGGATAGACACAAATTCGTTGAAATCGCTGGATACTCCCTCCTTGAATTCATAAATTCGATTCGATAAGATGAAAAGGAGCGAAAGTGGGGAGAGTCCATGACGAAACTAACAAAAGCGTTCTTAGTCATAACTTTGAGCGTAATCTTATTGGCTGGATGTAATTCAAATAAGTTTAAAGCAGAAACTGACTGGGAAGTAGAATCTTTTTCACATGAATCACAACGTGGGGAAGACGTATCCTTGGATAGTTTAAAAGGGAAAGTATGGCTTGCAACATTTATTTTCACTAATTGTGAAACGGTGTGTCCGCCGATGACGATGAATATGACGATGGTGCAAGATGAATTAATCAAGTTGGGTGTGGAAGATTATAAAATCGTCGCATTTAGCGTAGATCCAAAAGTGGATACACCTGAAATCTTAACAGACTACTTAGCTAAATTTAACCCACCTGACGAAACAAAATGGGAATTGCTTTCGGGTTATGATCCTGTTTATATTGAACAATTTGCGAAAGAATCATTTAAATCTTTAGTCAAAGCTGATCCAAGCTCCAATCAAGTGGTCCATGGGCAAAGCTTCTACTTAGTCGATCAAAACGGTGTAGTTGTAAAAAGCTACAATGGTTTTCAAGATGTGCAAAAAGAAGAAATCGCATCTGACATGAAAGCATTAATCGAACAAGGAAAGTAAAGTGAACAGGCTAAGTTAAATTTAGCTAATATTTAGTAGGATAGTTAGTCCTTTATGAGGACTAACTATCCTTTTTTTATAGATTGTTTTTGATTTTCTTCTTAAACTAATTCAGCATGTATTTAAGGAAAAAGAATAACCATAGGGTTTGCGTTATTTTTTCCATATACTGTATAATTTAATGGTCATCTTTAACAAACGGATGCTTTACTTCAAGAAGGAGAATAACATTTTTTGCATTTTTCTTATTGAACTGACGGGAAGGTTAGTTGAATGAGAAATTCCCATTTTTGAGTTCTAAATAAGGATTAATAAGTATATAGATACAAAGAATTTCTCAGTATCGTACATCGTTGCACGACGTATCGTGAGAGGGTAATGTAAGGAGGTCCGACGCCATAGAGTCAGGATCTATGCCCTGCGCAAGAGGGATTAACGCTTTTTTTATTGAACTTATTAAATTAACGAGTCAGGTAGTGGAAGAAGGTATAACCAAGATATAAGAAAATACAGTATTCAAAGGGGTGTTTAGTTTGAATAATCGACAGGAAAATCCAGAAGAAGAAAAAAGAGAGAGATTAAGACAAGAAGAACTTAAAAAAAATCCGTATGGTGCATTAAGAGATGGATTAAATCGAGGTGAAAATGGAAATATAACAGATTTAGTTGGTGATTTAGGTTGGAAAGGAACAGGAATATTAATAATTGTATTAATAGTTGGATATGTACTTTACAAATTGTTATATTAATTCTGATTAATATTTCCACTAACATATAGAAGAACTTAAATATATAGACAGACCCCAGTGAATGAAAATATCACTAGGGTCTTAAAAAAGTCTTTATGTTCTATTAATTAGCTTACGTCTATAATTTTATATCCTCTGGTGCCTCAATCACATGTGATTCTAGTGGATTAATTGGGTCGTGATTACGTAAACACCCAAAATTAAGACCAGTAATTGTTTCAATTCTTGATATTGGAACTTGATATGTTTTATATTCACCGTAGATAAACTCCAAATTCTCAATAAGATCTTTTTGAGTCTGCATATAAGCAGATGCAGAAAGGTTACCATCTTCCTTAACCATAATAACGATTTTCCAAAACTCTGAAGGTATTTTAACGCCTCTGTAAACAATGTCATCCTCCCTAAAAACTGGTCCAGTAAACACTGTCACTTTCAGATTCCAGTTTTCAGCATTATCTAAAATATAATTCTCAAGATCCAACCAGATTTTTTGATTTAAATCGCTATGTTGGGGAGCACAATTTGTGAAATGGAATGTATCCTTATTCGCCTTTTCCGCTGCATCTCCCCAAATAGGATCGCTGCGGCGGACTAGATGCCCTCGATCAAGTGGATTGTTTTTATATAATTCAGGACCACACTGGTATTCTATTTCGATACGAGGATCCAGATACCATTTATCATTACGTTGAATACTTCTCAATTGGTTTCCATCAATATTTACCACCGTATAATATGCTAAACGGCGTGACTTACTCATGACTATCGAAAAATGAGTGTAATGAAGCACCTTGCTACCGTCTTTTAGAAGGGCAATATCCTGTTCATCACTTCGGAATTTCGGATGTGGAACCTCATAATCATCACCAAGAAATTTAGGGTCATAACCAACCGAAGCTTCATACCATGAATCATTTAATATCTCAACTATCATCTCATCAGAATTATCTTTGGTGATTTCTTGCCCTTGCACAAGTTCATTAATTAACAATTTCTGATTTTCATTCAAAGTTGTGTCCTCCTTCTTTTTATTAGGTATTCTACAACTGATTTTAAATTCCTTCTTATAAAAAGAGGACAAACTATTTTATCTTTGTAAATATCAAGACAAACAAAACCCTCTAAGAAATCAAAAAAGGCAATAACATATTTGATATTTAAAATATGTTATTGCCTTTCATTTTATAAAATTTAATAGGTATTACCAATATAAAAGTATCCGATTCATTTGTTACTGATCATTTTTTTGGTTTTTCAATAAGTCGCGAATTTCAGTAAGTAAAGCTTCTTTTGCATCTATTACTGGGCCTTCCTCAACCACTGCTTCTTTTTTGCGCTGGAATTTCATCAGGATACGGATGACCATGAAGATTGCGAAGGCAACGATGAGAAAGTCCACTATGGATTGGATGAAGTTTCCGACCATCACTTCTGCATCGCCAACTGGAATAATGATTCCTGTAAAATCAATACCACCCATTAACACGCCGATCAATGGAGTTATTATATCTGCCACGAGGGAAGAGACTATTTTACCGAAGGCTGCCCCGATTACAACCGCTACTGCTAAGTCCATAACATTTCCTTTTAACGCGAATTTCTTGAAATCTTGCCACATATTTTTCTCACTCCTTTGCTCTCAGTCTACAAAAAGAATAAAATATTGTAAATGCAAGCAATATGATATTTGTCAAAAAGATAGACCACAAACTAAATTGAAGTGACGGTGTCCTATCATCTGTGATAAAATGATGAAAAAAACGGGATGCGAATGTATGAAAAAACGAAAGAAAATGAAACGATTGTCTGCAGTTACAAGAGGATTGTTAATCATACTTATGGTTCCCATTACAATGACTCTGTTTGTTTTAACTAGTGTGTACTGGGGGGATTTACAAAGAATTCCAATCGTCCACACACTGACTGAATCGATACAAGATGCACCCAAAAAGATGATGGATATGGACATTCCTGAAGAATATATACCGATTTACAAGGAAGCAGCGAAGGAATATGAAGTTCCATGGACGCTGTTGGCAGCACATCATCGCATTGAAACGAAATTCTCAACTATGGATCCTCTACTGTCTCCTGTAGGAGCTGAAGGACATATGCAGTTTATGCCATGTACATTTGTAGGATGGCAGCATCCTAGTTGTTCGGGTCAAGGAAAAGGGGACATATCAAAAGAAGATAAAACAAACCCAGATGTCATTGCCAAATATGGTGGGTATGGTATTGACGCCAATGAGGATGGGAAAGCAGACCCATATCAGCTTGATGACGCAATATTTAGTGCAGCGAACTATTTAGCAAGTAATGGAGCAGCAAATGGTGATCTGGAACATGCTATTTACATGTACAATCGCAGTGATGAATATGTAGAAGATGTATTATATTACTATCATAAATATGAAGAAGAGCAGGGCACACAAGGACAAGCTGCTTCTTCAGAACAATAAAAAAAGAGACGTTCAATTTGAACGTCTCTTTTTTTATATTATGTTTTGCGTAGTGCTTTTAAAATCATGCTTACAATGAAGATTAAAATAATTGCACCAATAAATGCTGGAATGATTTGAATATCGGCAACTGTTGGTCCGAAGCTGAATAACATACCGCCGATCCATGCACCGATGATACCAGCAATAATGTTACCAATAATTCCGCCGGGTATGTCTTTACCTAAAATAAGCCCTGCTAACCAACCAATGATACCACCGATAATAAGGTATAAAATAAATCCCATGTTCGTCATCTCCTGTTCGATAAAGTTTAATTTGACTTGCTAGTAATTAGATATCCTCAAACGATTCACTTCAAACCATTTTTTGAAAATATTTTTTACGCCATAACAATTTCATATCCTACTGCAAACGAATAATTCTACAAACCAGTTTGACTTTGCGTGCATATAATAAAAACTTCAGCGCTAATCAATAGTCTGAACAAAAACAAAAAAAGTATGTACTTTAATTTCAGATTCCGATATTTTTTTCGTTTTTAATGTCAGAAAATTCGCAAAAAGTTTTGTGAATTGAAAATTAAAGGCGTATAATTAAAAAAAGGAGTGAGTTGAGATGGACGAAATCATGATGAGAAAACTTAACCGACAGGCAATGTGGTTTGTTGTGCTTCACACCATTTTTATCTTCAATCTCGCATTCGACGTCATTGAATTTACTTGAAAATTGTGGATAGCTAGCCTATCCACAATTTTTTTACTTTCTGATACATAAAAGACAGCCCAATACACCAAAGTAGTCAGGAGTTTTACTATTGAAGAAACCATGGGATCGATATACATATAGGCAAGTATTTGAAAATCTTCGCGATGAGCATTTGGCTTCACCTATGGAAGCATATATGAAACATAATTTTCCTTTTCTCGGCATTAAAAGTCCGGCACGAAATGAAGCATTAAAAAACTATTTTGCTGAACATGAAATTCCCGAAAAACAACAATTGTTTGAAGAAGTGTGGGAAATTTATCAGCTGCCTGAAAGGGAATTTCAATATGTAGCAATAGCTTTATTAAGTAAAAAAATTAAAGCATTAACAATTGAGGATTTGTCTTTCATCGAGAAACTGATAACGGAAAAATCGTGGTGGGATAGTGTCGATTCCATTGCGCCATCCATTGTTGGGGAAATTGTAAAAAAGGATAGATTAAATGGAGAAAAAGTCATGCGATTGTGGTCAGATTCAGATAATATGTGGCTGAATCGCTCAGCTATTCTGCATCAATTGAAATATAAAAATGAAACAAACGAAAACATACTGGAAGAAATCATTTTAAATCATGCAGAATCGAATGAATTTTTCATTCAGAAAGCAATTGGTTGGGTATTACGGGAATACTCAAAAACAAATCCTGTATTTGTTCAACAATTTGTAGAAGTGAATGAATTGAAACCTTTAAGTAAAAGGGAAGCACTGAAACACTTCAAATGAAAAAGCAGCCAATCGGCTGCTTTTGTTATTTTACGGAGTCACTGATGAATGTGTGGTCTTTATAATACATGTTTTTCACCAATACATTTGGTCCCAGACATTTTACTGCCGGGCAATGGCAGTTCAATTCTTTTGCAAGAGGCGAGTCCAGCCATTTGTCAAAAATGATTGGTAAGGAATCACTCTTCATATTACCGAGTACAGGTGCATCTCCAAAGTCTGTGACAATGACATCACCTGAGAAAATATTGATATTCAATCTTGAACGGCCGTCAGGGTCATTACGAACGGTGACATTCGTTTCTTCTTTCAATCTTTGCTGAAGATGACGATCTTCTTCACTGGCGCTGCAAGGATAAAATGGCAAAGTTCCGAAAAGCATCCAGGTGTTTTTATCACGTACATCGAGTAAGTGATGAATGGCTTGTCGTGTTTCCTCTAACGTCAATGAAGTCAAACTGCTAGCGAAATCTGAAGGGTACATAGGGTGAATTTCGTGTCTTGCGCATTTCATTTCTTCAACTACTTGACGATGTATGTGTTCCAAGTACGGCAGTGTTTTCTTATTTAGCATCGTTTCAGCTGAAACCATGACGCCCGCATCAGATAACATGCGGCTGTTTTCAATCATGCGGTCAAAGAGTTTTGCACGTTGTTCGTACGTTGGTTTTCGTTCCATAACTGCAAATCCAGTCTCCACAAATTCGTCTACCGTTCCCCAATTATGCGAGATATGTAAAACATCAAGAAAAGGAGCAATCATCATATAACGCTCAGGATCCAGTGTCAGATTCGAATTGATTTGTGTGCGAACTCCACGCTCATTCGCATATTTTAATAGTGGAAGAACATAATTCGTGACCGATTTTTTCGATAGCATCGGTTCTCCGCCTGTAATGCTGAGAGTTTGTAGATGTGGGATTTCGTCTAGCCTCTTTCGCAGTAGCTCAAAAGGGAGTGCCTCGGGATCTTTGTTTTGAAGTGTATAACCAACTGCACAATGTGCACAACGCATATTGCATAGCGTAGTGGTCGTGAACTCGATGTTCGACAGCGTCAGCTTGCCGTGTTTTTCCATATCTAAGTAAGCTTCCCAAGGATCATAAGAAGGGGTAAGCTTTTGAATTGTTGTATTCATCAATCAATCGTCCTTTCTACAATAAGTAATTGTCGCATATCAAAAGCCTATTGAAAACGTTAGATTTTAGATTTTGTTTCGATTCAAGTAATATAAGAAGAAAAGGTGATTTTTATGGATTATCCAAATCCAATACTCCTGTATGATGGAAGCTGTGGTTTTTGTCAGCAGTCTGTCCAATTTATCCTGCAGAATGAGCGTGACGAAACCATTTGTTTCGCACCACTTCAAAGTAAATTTGCGAGTCAAATAATAAAAGAACATCCATTTTTACAATCAATAGATTCAATCGTGGTTCTTAAGGGAAAAGAATTATTAGTGGAATCGGATGCGGTGATAGCATTGTCATCGTATCTCAAGGCTCCGTACCATTTGGGTACTATGTTAAAAGTGCTTCCCAAATTTTCACGAGATGGATTGTATCGATTCGTGGCAAAGCACAGACACCGTTTAATTCGTAGTAACCAATCGTGTTTACTACCATCCCCCCAACAGCGTAAACGATTTGTCGGTTAATCAAAGGAGAGGTTTTAGATGTTTTTAGAAGACAATAATGAAATACGGAAAGAACTTTTTCAAACGATAGAGGGTTTGACAGATGAACAGTTCAATAAAAAACCCGCAAATGACAAATGGTCGCCAAAGCAAATTTTTGAACATCTAGTGCGCATGGAAACCGTCATTGCTACCAATATCGCAAGAGAACTTAAAAACCCGGATAGTCCGAAAGCCAGAAAAAAACCAATCGGCCTTTCAACAAATCGATTAATTAAAGTAGAAGCCCCGGGTTATACAGTTCCGACTGAAGAATACAAAACAAAAATGGAGATGCTGAAAGATCTCCATGAATCGCGACTCTTCTTATTAGATGTTTATGAATCAAGCACAAAAACCGTATTCAAAGAAAAATCATTCAAACATCCGATTTTTGGTCAAGTCCCATTGATTCAATGGTTTCCGTTTGTAGGACTACATGAAAAAAGGCATTTAAAGCAATTGAAAAAAACGATTGAAATGTTGTAAGGTCATAAGCATTACTTATCACAACCAATAATTTTAATGTAATTTACTTATAAACTAGACTACGTTATGATAGGAACTGGAGAAAAGTCGCTACCAATAGATGAGAGCCTTTTCATAAGACAAAAGGAGGAAAAGACATGGCAAAAAGTAACTTGCATAATAGCCGTACTTCTTTCGATTTAAACGGTAAAACGTATAACTATTATCGTTTAGCAGCGTTAGAAGAGGCAGGGATCGCAAATGTTTCCCGCCTTCCTTATTCAATTAAAGTATTGCTTGAGTCCGTACTGCGCCAACATGACGGATATGTCATCAAAGATGACCACGTAGAAGAATTGGCAAAATGGGGTAAAGACGTTGACCCTGAAGCGGAAGTACCTTTCAAACCTTCACGTGTAATCCTTCAAGATTTCACTGGAGTGCCAGTAGTAGTTGACTTGGCAGCACTTCGTTCAGCTATGGCTGAAATGGGCGGAGACCCAGACAAAATCAACCCTGCAATTCCTGTTGATTTAGTTATTGACCACTCTGTACAAGTAGACAATTACGGTACAGGTGATGCACTTCGCATCAATATGGAACTTGAATTCGAACGTAATGCAGAGCGTTACCAGTTCCTTAGCTGGGCTCAAAAAGCATATGACAACTACCGTGCTGTACCACCGGCAACAGGTATCGTTCACCAAGTAAACTTAGAGTACTTGGCAAATGTTGTTCATGCTGTACAAAATGAAGACGGTACATACGAAACGTATCCAGATACATTAGTAGGTACTGACTCACATACAACAATGATCAACGGTATCGGTGTTTTAGGCTGGGGCGTAGGCGGTATCGAAGCGGAAGCGGGTATGCTTGGTCAACCTTCATACTTCCCGATTCCTGAAGTTATTGGTGTTAAATTAACTGGCGACCTTCCAAACGGAACAACTGCTACTGACTTAGCACTTAAAGTAACTGAAGTACTTCGTAAAAAAGGTGTAGTAGGGAAATTTGTTGAGTTCTTCGGAGCGGGTGTAACAAAACTTCCTCTTGCTGACCGTGCGACAATTGCCAACATGGCTCCTGAGTACGGCGCAACTTGTGGTTTCTTCCCAGTTGATGAAGAAGCACTTGATTACATGCGTTTAACTAGCCGTGACGCTGATCACATCCAAGTAGTTAAAGAATATTTAACTGCTAACGGAATGTTCTTCACAGCGGATAACGAAGATCCAACATATACAGACGTTGTAGAATTAGACTTATCTACAATCGAACCAAACATGTCTGGACCGAAACGTCCACAAGATTTGATTCCATTGTCTGAAATGAAGTCTGAATTCAACAAAGCGGTTGTTGCTCCTCATGGCAACCAAGGATTCGGTTTATCTAAAAAAGAATTCAAGAAGTCTGCTACAGTAACGATGGCAGATGGGGCTGAAGTAACAATTCCTACAGGTGCTATTGGTATTGCTGCCATCACATCATGTACGAATACATCAAACCCATTCGTAATGTTAGGTGCGGGTCTTGTTGCTAAAAAAGCAGCTGAAAAAGGCTTGCGTCCACCAGCATACGTGAAAACTTCACTTGCACCAGGTTCTAAAGTTGTAACAGGTTACTTACGTGACGCTGGTCTATTACAACCATTGGCTGATGTAGGATTTGATTTAGTTGGTTATGGTTGTACAACATGTATCGGTAACTCGGGTCCAATGCTTCCTGAAATTGAAAAAGGCATCATTGAAAACGATCTACTTGTTACTTCTGTACTTTCAGGTAACCGTAACTTCGAAGGCCGTATTCACCCATTAGTAAAAGCTAACTACTTAGCTTCACCACCACTTGTTGTTGCTTATGCACTAGCAGGTACGGTTGATATCGACCTTCAAAATGAAGCACTTGGTCAAGACAAAGACGGCAACGATGTATTCTTTGCTGATATCTGGCCATCAACAGAAGAAGTGAAAGAAGTTCTTCTTAAAACAGTAACACCTGAATTATTCCGTAAAGAATATGAGCGCGTTTTCAGTGAAAACGAGCGTTGGAATGCGATTGAAACATCAAATGATTCATTGTATACATTTGACGAAGATTCAACGTACATCCAAAACCCTCCTTATTTCGAAGGTTTAACAAAAGAACCAAGTGATATCCAAACACTTGCAGGACTTCGTGTAGTTGCGAAATTCGGAGATTCAATTACAACTGACCACATTTCACCAGCTGGTGCAATTGGTAAAGATACTCCAGCAGGTAAATACTTGCGCGAACGCGGTGTGGAAGTACGCGACTTTAACTCATATGGTTCACGTCGTGGTAGCCACGAAGTTATGATGCGTGGTACGTTTGCAAACATCCGTATCCGTAACCAAATCGCAGCAGGTACAGAAGGTGGATTCACTACTTACTGGCCAAACGGAGAAATCATGGCAATCTATGATGCAGCAATGAAATACCAAGAAGACGGCACTGGCTTAGTTGTTCTTGCAGGTAAAGATTACGGTATGGGATCTTCACGTGACTGGGCAGCTAAAGGTACGAACTTACTTGGCATTAAAACAGTTATTGCTGAAAGCTACGAGCGTATTCACCGTTCTAACTTAGTTATGATGGGTGTTTTACCACTTCAATACTTACCAGGTCAAAGTGCTGAAACACTTGGCTTAACAGGTAAAGAAGAAATCAGCGTAAACATTGCTGAAGGCGTGAAACCTCGTGATATCCTGAAAGTAACGGCTAAATCTGCTGACGGTTCTGTAAAAGAATTCGACGTGTTGGCACGTTTCGATTCAGAAGTTGAAGTTGATTACTATCGTCATGGCGGTATCCTACCAATGGTATTGCGTGACAAACTGAAAAACTAAGAATTTTTTAAAGACTGTCCTTATGGGCAGTCTTTTTTTGTTGTGATTCCCCTTTATAATTGTCATTCAATTTCGAACATTCATATGTTACACTTTTTGGAAGAGAGTTTGTAAGAAAGGGAATCATTACATGAACCTGCCTTTACTGAAATCAAAACTCGTACCACCCGTAACCAGTGAGATTTATATGCGACGGTCTTCTTTGACACGCACATTCAAGCAAATCGCTTCCAAAAAATGCACATTGATTACAGGTGGGGCTGGATACGGCAAAAGCTCGGCAATTGCTCAATATATTGCTGACAACCGCGTCAATTGTTCCTGGTACTCCGTTTCTTCGGAAGATGACGACCTGGTACCTTTTTTACGCTATTTAATCGGCAGCATCCAAAGAGTTGTTCCAAGCTTTGGGCAGCAATTATTGAAAGATTGGTCCACACAGCCAGCCTTTCCCACAGAGAAAGAGTTAATCGCTTGGCACGCCTGGTTTGTGAATGAACTGGATCAGATTGCTGAACCACTTGTCATTATTATCGATGACTACCATTTAATTGATCATGTTTTCTCCGTCAATTTTATGATGGAACGAATCTTGGAACATTGTCCAATCGATGTTCATATAGTGTTGATTTCGCGCACTCGACCAAAATGGACGCAATTATTAAAGTTGAAAATGAGTGGCCAATTACTTGAAGTGAAAGAAAAGGACCTGGTCTTCACGGAAGAAGAAATACTAGTCTACTTCGAAGACTATTTCAACCGTCATTTATCCGATCAGGAGTCCAAACGTATTCTGGAAATTACGGAAGGATGGGCCATTGCCATTCAATTAATGGCGGTACAGTCTGTTAGTTCGGAGAGCCCATTTGATGTGGCGATTAAACCAGCGATGGAAGATCTATTTCATTATTTATCCGACGAGGTCTTTATGAGATTTACTGAAGACGAGCAAAAATGGCTTTTGCAGTTTTCAATATTCCCGACGTTTTCCTTGTCATTCATTGATGATTTTTATGGAAATGCGGCTTCGGAATTTTTACAATCGTTTCGCAATCATCACGGCTTTATCCAACAACTTGGAGAGGATACAGTCTACCGGTATCATGCGTTGTTCCAGCAATATTTAATTGCCAAGTGGAAAAAATCCAATACGGAAGAATTGAAATTAGCCCAGAAAGTAGCAGCTCGCTATTTTGAGCAGCGAAACGACTCGATTCGCGCCATTCATCATGCGATTCAATGTGAAGATGCTCATTTCATTTCTCAAATCGTCATGACTGTGGCACCAAAATTATTGAAATTGGGACAATTTGATTTAATCATCGATAGTTTAAAAGAAATTCCATTACAGTCTTTCAATGAATACCCTGCGCTCTCGTTTATTGAAGGTGAAGCCAATCGCTATCGTGCATATTATGAAAAATCAAAACAGGCGTACTTGAAATGTCTGGCACTCGCTACAGAAAAAGATGATGCCTTTTATATGAGCACCGCGCATGCGGGCCTTGCACATATTTATTTAGATACAATTCAACCCGGTTTGGCAGATCCGCATCTCGCATCAGCGATTTCATTTGCGAACCAAACATCAACCATGTCGCAAACGGACATGTTCAATTTAAAACGTCAATTTGCCGAGAATCTCGTGAATTTAGGAAAAATGAGAGAAGCCAATGCGTTTATCGTCAAAGAGCAGTTACCAGGGGATCTATTGACCGATGGCAATTTGGATGCGCGAATTTTATTGAGGACGGGAAAACTATCTGCTTCCATTCATCTGCTTGAAAACCATCTAAGGGAAGGGAATATAATTCCCGACTCTCATCGTGAAGCTGCTGTTCTCCTCGCCCTGTTGCATGCCATGATTGGGAATCTTACTGAAGCGAGCAATTATGCGAGTAAAGGGATTGAAAGTGGCATACGTGAAAAGTCCAGTTTTGTAGAAGCTGTCGGGTTGATTCGAAAAGGACATTCAGAAAGTATCGACCGACTGCATTTGTTAGATGCACCTGAGCGCTTGTATGTGCAAGCCATCGACATAATGGACCAATTGGATGTTTCCAGAGGAAAAGCGGAGCCTTATTTGGGGTTGGCGCTGTTAAAAGCAAAGCAAGGTCTTCATCATGAGGCACTAGTCCTTGCTGAAAAAGGATTGCGGGAAACAGAGTCAGTTCAGGATTCCTGGCTTTCTGCTTATATTAAGATTGGTATTGCTATGATTTATTGCATGTATCATCAATATGATCAGGCAAATCAGTATGCCAGACAAGCAAAAGCTGACTTTGTGGCATGCGGCGATTCGTTTGGTTTAGTGGTTGCATCATTTTGGTTGAGTTTGTGTTCAATGCAATTAAATGACTCTCCTCAATTTACGGAAGAAATAAAGTGCTTTTCCCGATTTCTTTTGACCGAACAGTATACATTTTTTGTCGATAAACTAACGATGTATGGGCCGCTGGATATGCAACAAGTATACTTACTCGTTCAGCATGCTTTAAAACTGATGCCTGATGATGAGGATATTCAACGCTTAAGTCAACATCTGCAACTAGATAATCAAATCAACTATCCGGGTTATACATTGCGTGTGCAATTGCTTGGACCGTTCGCCATATCGCTCGGCAATGAAGAAGTGGAAGACAAAAAGTGGCAAAGGGAAAAAGCGAAGGATTTATTTGTGTATTTATTCATTCATAGAGACCGGTATGTCCCGAAAGATGAGTTGGTAGGAGAACTGTTTGTTGATCAGGATGAGAAAACCGCAAATCGGGATTTTAAAGTGGCTTTGAATGCACTTTACAATGTACTGGAACCTAAAAGATCTCCTCGCGCAGAATCTTATTTCATCATCCGGAAACAAAATATGTATCGTATCCATCCGAAAGCCGCATTGATCAGTGACGTCCAGCAATTTCAACAACTGGCGACACAAGGATTGGAAGAACGCAATCCAAAGCAAGCCATCATTTTATTGAAATCTGCTGCGGCGCTTTATAGAGGGTCTTTTTATTTGAACCAAAGCCCGTGTGACTGGTTCCAATTTGAGCAAGAACAGTTTCGTCAATTGTATTTGCAAGTGATTGAAAGGCTTGCTCAAAATTCGACCAGACTGCAGGAATTCGCTCAAACGATTTATTGGGCTGAGAAACTAATTAAACTCGAACAAACGTGGGAAGAAGCCTACCGTCTTTTGATGTATGCCCACTACCAGCGACACAACCGCTCCCAAGCAATCAAATGGTATGAGCGTTGCGTGAATATGCTGGAAAATGAATTTGACTTAAAACCGATGGAAACGACTGAACAAATGTTTGAGTTGATTACGATTGGCTATACCTGACCTGTTTCGAGCTTTGCTCGGAGCGGGTTTTTTCTTTGTAGGTTTCAGGGGGGATGCGTATGGGGTTACTCGTCGCAGAAAAATTGCTTCTGTTTCTGCATCGCTACGCTAGCTTCGAAACATGAAAGTGCGTTGCATCGCTTCGCTGCATCGTCGCATGAAACCTTTTGCTCCTGCGGTTACTCGTCGCAAAAAAATTGCTCATGTTTCTGCATCGCTAGCGCTAGCTTCGAAACATGAAAGTGCGTTGCATCGCTAAGCTGCATCGTCGCATGAAACCTTTTGCTCCTGCGGTTACTCGTCGCAGAAAAATTGCTCCTGCATCGCTGCGCTAGCTTCGTCGCAGAAAAAATTCCACTTTTGCTGAGTGGAATTTTTTTGTAACTGTTTTGTAACTCTTATTCTATAAGATAAACAAGAAGCAAGTAAACGCTTACAAATGCGCGAAGGGGAAGGGGATTTTCATGAAGAGAAAGTCATGGTTGTTTCTTGTTTTAATTTTTGTTCTTGTTTTTAGCTCTGCTTGTAATAATAAGGATTCACCCGAAGCGGAAGCTGAAGGAGAAGAAACGGGCGGTACCATTAAAATCGGGGTTTTGGCATCGTTAACTGGCGCACTTGAATCATACGGTAAACAAACACAACGTGGATTTGATCTTGGCATTGAATATGCCACGGACGGAACGATGGAAGTAGCGGGCAAGAAAATTGAAATTATTTATGAAGATACGGAAACAAAACCGGAAGTAGCGGTTCAAAAAGCTACGAAATTACTGGAAGAAGATGAAGTGGACTTCATCGTTGGTTCATCAAGTTCAGGTGATACATTGGCGGTACTGCCTCTTGCTGAAGAATACGAAAAAATCATGATTGTAGAACCAGCGGTAGCGGATAGTATTACGGGTGCAGAATTCAATCCGTACATCTTCCGTACGGGCCGTAACTCATCACAAGATGCGGTGGCAGGTGCTGCGGCAATCGCGAAACCAGGCGTGAAAATTGCTACATTCGCTCCTGACTATTCCTTTGGTCTGGACGGCGTTGCTGCATTTAAAAAAGCTGCAGAAGAATTAGGTGCTGAAATTGTGTTAGAAGAGTATGCAGATCCTGCAGCTACTGATTTCACTTCAAATCTACAAAAAGTGATTGAAGCAAAACCAGATTACTTGTTTGTTGTTTGGGCAGGAGCAAACTCACCTTGGAATCAAATTGCCGATTTAAAACTTCAGGAAAAAGGCATCAAAATTTCAACGGGTGCACCTGATATCCCAGCGTTGTCCATTATGGAACCATTGGTAGGCATGGAAGGCTTCTCTGTTTACTATCACACATTACCAAAAAATGATGTGAATGATTGGTTAGTGGTGAAACATAAAGAACGCTTTAACGGGGAAGTTCCTGATCTATTCACGCCAGGTGGTATGTCAGCGGCGATTGCAATCGTCGAAGCGTTGAAAAAGTCAGAAGGCAATGTGGATAGTAAAGAACTAATCGACCTTATGGAAGGTATGTCGTTCGAATCGCCTAAAGGCAAGATGACGTTCCGTGAAGAAGATCACCAGGCGTTACAAGCATTGTACTCTATCAAACTTGAAAAACAAGATGGCGTACCGTATCCAGTGCCGGTGTTAATTCGTGAATTGTCACCAGAGGAAACGGAACCACCAATTCAAAACAAATAACACGTGGAGACGGCCTGTTTAAACAGGTCTGTCTCTCTCCACGTTCAGGATTCATTCCTGCATGTGGAGAGAGACAGAAGAAAGGATGAACATCGATGACAACGATTTTAAGAACCGAAAACTTGTCCATCCGTTTTGGTGGACATACAGCCGTGAATCACGTCAATTTTGAAATGCCTGAAAAACATTTCAAATCCATCATCGGACCGAATGGAGCGGGAAAAACCACTTTTTTCAATTTGATTAGCGGTGAATTAAAGCCAACCGAAGGGAAAGTATATTTCAAAAATGAAGACATGTCCCGATTTTCTTCTGTTGACCGCACAAGAATAGGGTTAGGTCGATCTTTTCAAATCACGAATGTATTTCCCAACCTGACTGTTCTCGAAAACGTACGCCTGGCGGTGCAATCAAAAGAAAAAATTCGTTATCAAATGTTACGCCATATCAAGGCGTACCCTTCACTTATTGAAAAAGCAGAACAATTGCTCGAAGTCGTCTTGCTGTTGAACAAGAAACAGGCGATAGCCAGTCAATTGTCCCATGGTGAAAAACGCAAACTAGAAATTGCAATGCTGCTTGCTTTGAATACCGAAGTATTATTGTTGGACGAACCGACTGCAGGCATGTCACTCGAAGAAGTACCAACAATTCTAGAAGTCATCAAACGGATAAAGCAACAGGAGAATAAAACAATCTTGCTGATTGAACACAAAATGGATATGATTCTGGATTTATCGGATTCCATTATGGTGCTGTTCAATGGCTCGCTTCTGGCAGACGGCACACCAGAAGAAATTATGCAAAATGAAACAGTGCAAAATGCTTATTTAGGAGGCTCCTACAATGAACACCATGCTCAAAGTTGATGGCGTCCACACCCATATCGGGCAATATCATATTTTACAAGGCATTTCGTTTGAAGCAAAAGAAGGAGAAGTCAGTGTATTGCTAGGTCGTAATGGTGCTGGAAAAACGACGACGTTGAAAACCATTCTTGGACTGACTCCCGCTTCAAAAGGACAAATCACGTTCAAAGGTCAGGATATCACCAAAAAACCGACACATGGCATCGCGAATACAGGAATTGGCTATGTACCAGAAGATCAGGGGATATTTGGCGCATTGACTGTTGAAGAAAACATGAAAGTGGCCATGCGTAAGGATGATGAAGCCACTTTGGCCAAACAGGACTATGTCTTGAACCTCTTTCCGGACTTGAAAAAATTCTGGAAAAAGGACGGGGGTCATTTGTCAGGTGGTCAAAAGCAAATGCTTGCGATGGCTAGGGCTTTTGTTGGGAACAGTCAGTTGCTATTGATTGACGAACCATCTAAAGGTCTTGCTCCCATTGTCATTGAAAAAGTGATGGAAGCCATTATTGATATGAAAAAACATACAACGATTGTCTTGGTCGAACAGAATTTTATGATGGCAAGTCGAATCGGTGATACATATACACTCCTCGATGACGGGAAAACGGTCCAGACCGGTCTAATGCAAGAATTAATCCAAGACGAGCAAGTGAAACGAAAATATTTAGGAATCGGATAAGGAGGATCAGTCATGGAACTACTCTTGAATTTAACCATCAATGGGCTAGCCACTGGCATGTTAATTTTCCTTCTTGCTGCCGGCTTGACCTTGATTTTTGGTTTGATGGACGTACTTAACTTTGCACATGGAGGGTTATTTGCCTGGGGAGCCTACTCGTCCGTTTGGTTTTATGCGTTGACAGACAGTTTTGGACTGGCGATTCTCGGAGCAATTGGTACGGGAATCATTCTTGGATTCATTACTGAAAAATTAATCATCACACCGGTCTATGGCAATCATATTCAACAAATCTTAATAACGTTAGGATTCATGCTTGTTTTAACTGAGCTTTTGAAAGTCGTGTTCGGTCCTAATCAGCTTCCAGCAAAAACACCGCCCTACTTAGTTGGAAGCTGGGAAATTGGGGATGTCATTATTATTAAATACCGAGTTTTCATCATTGTGGTTGGTTTCCTGATTTTCGGGATTTTCCAATACATTTTAAAGAAAACAAAAATAGGCTTGATTGTCCGAGCGGGAGTCATGAACAAAGAAATGGTGCAGACACTGGGAATCAACATCAAAAATGTATTTCTGTATGTCTTTATCGTTGGCGCTGCATTAGCAGCACTCGGAGGGGCACTGATGGCTCCGTATTCAGGAGTGATTTATGCAGAGATGGGCATGGAATTTGCCATCTTAGGTTTCATTGTCGTGGTTATCGGAGGGATGGGCAGTTTTCCAGGATCACTGCTTGCAGCAATTTTAGTAGGTTTAGCTGGAAGCTTTATGGCGTATTACGTTCCATCACTTTCGTTAGCCGTTAACATGATGCTGATGGCCATCGTATTAATATTCCGTCCGCAAGGATTATTCAAGGCAAAGGGGTGAAGACATGACCAGTAAATTTCAGTGGAACAATATTTTTCTATCCATTATCGCGATTGTGTTGTTCATCTTCCCTTTTGTAACGGATTCCAGGACTTGGACAATATTATTGACGCAAATTTTCATCTTTTCAATTTTGGCCATGAGTTATGACATTTTACTTGGCTATACAGGCATCGTCTCATTCGGACACGCAATGTTCTTTGGAATGGGTGCCTATACCACCGCGGTCATGCTGGACAGGATGGAACCGACCATCGGTGTCTTCATATTATCAATCGCAACCGGCATGTTCCTCGCAGGTGTCGTTAGCTTTATTGTCGGTTTGATGACACTGCGTCTGAAGAGTCATTTCTTTGCCATGCTGACACTTGCTGTATCTGGATTATTTCTCGTACTAGCAGAAAAATGGCGCAGTCTGACATCAGGAAATGATGGTTTCACGTTCCGCGCACCGGAATTCTTCAAAGATCGTATGGTTTTCTATCTCGTTACACTTGTGTGCCTTGTGGTGGTGTATTTGTTATTAAGAAGATTTGTGCAATCTCCGATGGGTCACGTACTGGTAGCGGTACGCGAAAACGAGCAGCGAACAAAATCACTCGGATTCAAAACCCTACACTATAAAGTGATTGCCTCCGTAGTAGCTGGCGTTGTGGCAAGTCTGGCTGGTTCTTTATATGCGGTAAGTCTACGATTCGTGAATACAAGTGTATTGACGATGGATATCACACTGGACGCGTTGCTCATGACCATTATCGGCGGCGTCGGGACATTGATAGGTCCAATTATTGGAGCTGGTGTAATCGAATTATCCCAACATTATTTATCCGGATTGGCTAAGGACTATCCGATTTTTGAACGATGGATCATTTTCTTCGGGATTGTCTATATCTTGGCGGTGATATTCTTCCCTTCAGGCATTGTGGGAACCGTCCGACAAGCAATTCACAAACGAAAAACCCCCGCAGTACTTGAAAAGTCGTCGTCCGGCACGGAGGGATTGTAATGCAAATTGGTATCGTCAGCACAGGTCTTTACATACCTAGCCATTCCATGACAGCAGAAGAAATCTCTTTAGCATCAGGGTTACCATTACAGATAGTCAAAGATAAAATGGGCATTACGAAAAAACCGATTCCAGGTCCTGACGATCATACAGTTCAGATGGGCATCTGGGCAGCAAAGGATGCTTTAGACAGAGGTCATGTCGATCCTAAATCAATTGACTGCGTGATCTATATAGGCGAAGAGCATAAGGAATACCCACTATGGACCGCAGCCATCAAAACACAAGAAGAAATCGGCGCATTTCATGCATGGGGGTTTGATATCGCACTGCGTTGCGGCACAACCATACTGGCACTTAAACTGGCTCAAAGTTTGATGCTTGCAGACGATTCTATCGACACAGTCCTGCTTGCAGGTGGATACCGAAATGGGGATTTCATCGATTATACAAACGAGCGGACCCGCTTCATGTTCAATCTCGGAGCGGGAGGTGGCGCGATGATTTTGAAAAAGAATCATGGCCACAATATTTTGCTTGAATCGGATATCATGACCGATGGATCCTTTTCGGAAGATGTCGTGGTACCAGTCGGAGGGACGAAAATGCCACTGACGAATGAAGTGTTGTCGTCGGGTTCTTACCGACTCGATGTAACCGATCCAGAAGGAATGAAAAAACGTCTGGAACAAAAATCAATGCAAAACTTTTTGAAGGTCATCCGACACTCTTTGTCGAAGAGCGGATATACAGAACAAGATATTTCTTACGTTGCCATGCTCCACATGAAAAAGTCAGCACATGACTACGTGCTCAATGAACTGGGGTTAACGGAAGACCAGTCCATTTACTTGCATGAATACGGTCATATTGGCCAAATGGATCAAATCATTTCTTTGCAGCTCGCACAACAAGAAGGAAAGCTTCAAAAAGGAGATATTGTCGTATTGGTTAGTGCTGGTATCGGCTATGCGTGGGGAGCAACAACAATCAAATGGGGTTCTGAATAGGGGGAGATTTAATGGCAATGCAAAAAATTTTACTCGATAATGGCGAAACGATTTCATACCGTGAACGGTACGGCGGAGAGCAAGTCGTCGTCCTCGTTCATGGAAATATGACTTCTTCTCAGCACTGGGATGTGTTGATTGATGCTCTGGATCCAAAATATAAACTGTATGCGCTTGACCTGAGAGGCTTTGGGGAATCAAGTTATCATACTCGTGTTCAAGGAATAGCTGACTTTGCCGCTGACTTGAGAGGTTTCGTGGATGCACTCGGACTTGAAACATTTCATTTAGTCGGCTGGTCCACAGGTGGTGCAATCTGTATGCAATTCGTCGCTGACAACCCAGGATACTGTGAGAAACTCATCCTGCTTGCTTCTGCTTCAACCCGTGGGTATCCATTCTCCGGGACGAAGGCAGATGGAACACCCGATTTGCAAACTCGTCTTCAATCTATTGAAGAAGTGGAAAATGATGCAGGAAAAACAAAAGCCGTACAAGGATTATATGATACGCAAAACCGTGAAGGACTTAAAGGACTCTGGAATGCACTGATTTATACACATAAACAGCCTGACGAGAAAAAATACGATGAATATGTATCGGATATGCTGACGCAACGCAATCTGGCGGACGTATACCATTCATTAAACACGTTCAATATCAGCAATGTTCATAACGGGCTAAGTCAAGGAACAAATCAAGCCAAGGATGTCACCATTCCAGTACTAATTTTAAGAGGCGATCGTGACTATGTCGTATCTGAAGAGATGACACAGGAAATCGTAGAAGACCTTGGGGAAAACGCCACTTATATTCCATTGACAAATACTGGCCATTCACCGCTAATCGATGATTTGCCGCAACTGACACAACGAATCGAAGAATTTTTAGGTTAGGAGGCTACTATATGCGTTTAGATAAGCARGTTGCGATTATCACTGGTGGGGCAAATGGTATCGGCTACGCATCAGTCGAGCGCTTCGCTCAAGAAGGAGCTCGTGTCATTCTGGCAGATTATGATGAATCTACCGGAGTGAAAGCAGCGGAAGAGTTAAAAGAGCAAGGCTATGATGTCACGTTCGTTCAAGTCGACGTGGCGGATCGCGACAGTGTCCAGCACATGGTCGCACAAGCGGTTGAAATTTACGGTGGCATTGATATTTTGGTGAATAATGCAGGCATCACCAGAGATGCCATGCTTGCAAAAATGGACATTGCTGACTTTCAGAGGGTTCTTGATGTCAATTTAACGGGCGTCTTTAACTGTACACAAAGCGTATTGCCACACTTAATCGAAAAAGGAAAAGGGAAAATTATTAATACTTCTTCAGTCAGTGGTGTATATGGGAATGTCGGACAGACCAATTATGCCGCTTCAAAAGCAGCGGTCGTGGGGATGACCAAATCGTGGGCAAAAGAATTGGGACGCAAAGGCATTAATGTAAATGCTGTGGCACCAGGATTCACCTTGACTGCAATGGTCGAAAAAATGCCTGATAAAATCATCGACCAAATGAAATCGATTGTTGGACTGCAACGATTGGCTGTACCAAAAGATATTGCTAATGCCTATTTATTTCTCGCATCGTCAGAATCGGATTATGTTCATGGGCATGTTCTGCATGTTGACGGTGGCATTATGATGTAAGAAAGGAAGGGTACGTATGTATAATGATCAATCCTGGTTTTTAAAACGAGCACTATTGGCACCCTCCCGTCTTGCCTGTGTTGATATCGAAAGTGACCAACAATGGACGTATGCTCAATTTGCTCGTCTCATTGAACAGTGGGTACTACGATTAACGGAAGAGAAGTTGCAACAAGGGGACCGTGTGGCAATACTTGCTGCCAATCACCCTGAGCTACTAGCCATTTTATTTGCCTGTGGATTGAAAGGTTATATATATGTACCTTTGAATTTCAGATTAAGCCATCATGAACTCAGCGATATTCTGGAAGATTGTGAACCATCAATTCTAATAACGGATGATGTATACGAAAACATAGCACTCTCATTTGATGGCAAGAAAGTCATGAACAGGGGAGTACCTTTCAATTATGAACCTTGTGTATTCGAAATGCACTCTATCCAATCTGTTTCAGCGGATGAACCGTGGATGATGATTTATACAGGAGGTACAACAGGGAAACCAAAAGGAGTACTCCTGTCCTATCACAACGTCAACTGGAACGCGTTGAACACAATTGTTAGCTGGGGGTTGTCGGAACGAGATTGCACTGTCAACTATATGCCTTTGTTCCATACAGGGGGATTGAATGCTTTGTCTATCCCAATCCTGATGGCAGGGGGAACAGTGGTCATCGGTCATCGATTTGATGCAGAACAAGCATTGAACGAAATTCTGAAACGAAAAGCAACCATTTCCTTATTCGTTCCAACGATGTATGAATTGATGACACAGTCAGAGACGTTCAAGAAACATGATTTTCCTGACGTCCGAGTGTTTTTATCAGGTGGAGCTCCGTGTCCGGTTACGGTATATGAACAATTTGAAAACAAAGGTTTACCTTTTAAAGAAGGCTATGGTCTTTCTGAAGCGGGACCAAATAATTTTGTTATCGATGTTAGAGTGGCCAAAGTCAAAAGAGGATCAGTTGGCAAAAGCATGCAATTTGTAGATACTTTGATTGTCACGAAAGACCATCAACCCGCATTAATCGGGGAAGTCGGGGAGCTTTGGATTCGCGGGAGGCATGTTTTCAGGGGCTACTGGCGAAATGACAAAGAAACCGCAGCTACGATGCAAAACGAGTGGTTGAAAACAGGGGATCTGGCGAAAATTGATGCAGACGGTGATACGTATATTGTCGGACGAAAAAAAGACATGATCGTAACCGGTGGGGAGAACGTCTATCCTCAGGAAATCGAACATTGTCTACTCTTGCATCGTACAATCAGGGAAGCGGCTGTCATCGGACTCCCGGATGAGAAGTGGGGCGAAGTCGTTACCGCATTCATATCATTGAGTGACCCTGCTCTATTTGAAGAAACTCAATTGACCGACCATTGCCGTCAATTTTTAGGAGGCTATAAAATCCCGAAAAAATTTGTGGTGTTACCGGAACTGCCGAAAACGCATGTCGGAAAAATTGATAAGAAACAACTATCATCCTTGAAAGTCGTGTAACTGCTTTTTCTTGCTCAATTTTGTATAATGGTGCAAGAGGTGAGCAAGATGTTTGTCAGTGAAAAAGAAATTGAAATCCGTTATGCCGAAACAGACCAAATGGGTGTCGTTTACCATGCCAACTACTTGGTATGGATGGAAATCGGAAGAACCAGCTTGATTGAAGATTTAGGCTACACGTATGCCGGACTGGAAAGTGAAGGCTATTTATCACCAGTGACCGATTTGAGTATCCAATATAAAGCGTCGATGAAATATGGTCAGAAAGCAACTGTTCGCACATGGGTTGAGTCTCATGGAAAACTGCGTACAACCTATGGTTACGAGATCTTACATGCTGATGGAACGGTAGCAGCAACAGCAAAGTCAGAACATGTTTTGGTGAAAAAAGAAACATTCCGACCTGTATCGCTTAAAAAAGTGAATGCAGAGTGGGACGCTACATATGCAGAAATCGCCAAGGTGAAGAGCTGATGGCTTTTGGATTGAAACGCCACGAGTTGACGGCATGGAAAGATGCAGTCAGCAGAGGCGAAATCGCTTTTTTGACGCATTACTGGCTGGATGACCGATTCCCGGGCTGCAAGACGGTTACGAAAGTCGGTTGCGCAGACGTAGACCGATTGATTACGTGGGGAAAGCAATATGGCTTGAAGGCTGAATGGATCGACTACAAGGAAGCTTATCCACATTTTGATTTATTCGGACAGCATCAAGAAGCGATATTACGTAAAGAAAATATGCTGAACCAATTGCAACGTTTTGCCAATTAGAAAACCCACTTTGAGTTGACGCTCAAAGTGGGTTTTGTCTTAGGTTTTACTTAATTGATAGTGGAAAAATGAGTATCGGAAGAAGATACTCAAGAAATTGGAGAACCAATATAATAGAAAACTTTCGCCTAACATTAATATTATTTTATTTGCAAATAGAAGGAATATTGCATCACTTTCGGAGTTTCTATTCGTAAATTATGGTAAAATTAGGTGGGAGGTGAATCATGGTAGAAAATCAACAGGAATCAAATAGATGGTACAAGAAACTCCTCAACAAAAAGGTTCTAGGACCTATAATTCTTATAATAGTTCTGTTTTTGGTAAAGCTGTTATGGGGCGATTCAATTCTCTCCTTTACCCAAAAAAACAAGTGGTTCATTCTTATTGGCTTTGCGGCGGTAATTCTATACATAAGTTGGGCATTTGAAGAATTTTTTAAAAAGCATAAACAAAATTTGCGGAGAACATGGTATTTCCTTTTCATTATTGGGGTTGTGCTGTTGCTTAATCATACTGGTTTTAATGTGCAAGAATGGCAACGATACACATTGTTAGCAGGGATGTTCATCTTTGTTGATTTAGCCTTGTTTTTAACTCCAACTATTAAGAAAATCGGCGGAGCTGAAATGGAACAAATCAATGATGTGGAAAGCATCAATGAGGAAATGCAGAAGGTAATTGTTCAAACACAAAATAGAAGTTTGCAATTCACAGATATATTGGACAGAATGCAAATATCTTCTTTTGAAACTCAAGAATGGAATGAATTAGAGAATTATCAGGAGAGTTTAGAAGATTTTTTATATTCCTATGGAGAAACTTGCAGACAAAATATCACGGTATTCAAGAAAAACAATGATAATTTCTTTAGGCAAGAAGTAGGTACAATTCTTGGAGTTAATATGACGGATGAACAAATGAATTCCATAAATGAGAAAGTAGTCGTTCATATAGACAAGCATACCGTCCTCATTCCATATCTCGAAAAAATATTTCCAGTAGTCATTTCTATTGAATCGGAAAAGGAACATGTTTTGGATATTGATATAGATCATATTATTAATCTTTCTATGATACATAGTTGGTTAAAAAAACCACTTGAAGAGTGAGTCTCTTAAGTGGTCAACATTATAGATAAAAAAGTATAAGTTTGATAGAATAAAGGTAAATGATAGTAAAGGAGTGGAGAAAATGGTAGRGCGTACAAGTACAACAGAAGGAATGGTAGTAACTGTAGCTAAAAGACGCAGAGGTAATGTTAAGTCTCCTTTTTTACGAGAGAAGGCTACTCGAACAGCTCCACGAACTTCACCATCATTGTATACAAGAGATTTATTTAAGAGAAGCGATGAAGCTGTAGATCGTTTAAGAGATAGCCGTTCAATGAAGTGAAAGGGTAGCTTATGAATATTCTCAGTCTTTTTTGTTTAAACCTCTCATATTTTGACCATACAGACAGTATAATTGTACAAAGATTTGTATGGGAGTTGATGAATTGAGAGAAGAAAAGAAGAAAACTACCTTCTTAACGGATAAGCCGTCTGGAACGTTACCAAAGCGTGAAAAAGATGAGAGTTACCTTCTCAATTTGAATAAGAAAATGAAAGACAATATTAATAAATTAAAGAAGAGCAGATAGGGTTTACGGTCTATCTGTTTTTTTACATACTTTTTTGATGATTCTATATTGCTTATTGACCAATAATAGAGATGAAAAAGCAACCATCAAAAGACACAAAAAAATAAGACAAAGCAGACAGAATGGATACCGTCTGCTTTGTCTTATTTTACGTATGAATATGTAAGTTCTTTTTGTTTCGGATCAACAGTGACATGTAAATCATGTCCGTCAAAATACCAAATATCTCGGTCTTCAATGTAAAAATGAATACCTTCATCAACTAATTCAACGGATAGTTCCATCGGTTGCTCTTTCGTTACACCGAGTGAAAATCCGTCATGGAGCTGACTGGAGCCACCGTAGCGGGCGTAAAACCGAATATATTCGCCGGCTTTTGCTTCCATGTCTTCTTTAAACCATTGCATTGCTTCATGTGAAATCACGATTTTCATGCGACACCAACCTTTCGTGGTCTAATCGTATTGTATTATATCCACTTCACTTTTGGCTCGGTTCCCGCTTTGATCCGGGTGATATTAGCACGATGACGGTAAAGAATGAATGCAGTAAGTAAAACAATCACTACCAACAATGGAATATCGGTTTCAAAGAAAATGTTATAGATTACCGTATATAGCAAGGCAATTACTCCTAGAACCATCGAAGTTAAAGAGACCATTTTTGATATCTTCAGTACGACAAAGAAAGAAACCAGCATTAAAACGAAAATCGGCCAGTGGTACCCTAACAGAATCCCGCCTGAAGTAGCTACGGCTTTGCCTCCCTTGAAATTAGCAAAGATAGGATACATATGACCAACTACTGCAATTACGCCTAGAAATAACGGGTGAAGGCCTGTATCTACGAAGAAAGGAATTAGCGGTAGACAAGTAGCTGCAGTTCCTTTTAAAATGTCCAAAATTGACACAACTAAACCTGCTTTAAGACCTAAAGTCCGAAAAGTATTCGTTCCACCCAAATTCCCACTTCCGTGTTGACGGATATCCGTCTTGTAAAAAAGTTTCCCGATCCATAATGCGGATGGTATAGACCCTAGCAAGTAAGCTAGTAAAATAGCGATAACAGTATTCATATAGTACTCCTTTAATAATTAGTACGAACTCTTAATATCTACAAATAGTTTATCATGTGTCACAACCGGTCACAACGCTTTAGGTGAACTTTCATTTATCCTATAAATTACCTGTTGATCATGGAATATACTACTAGACTCATTGCAAAGGTGACATTCATTCTATACAATGAAAACATCTGTTTGTTTTTTGGAGGAGAACGATTTGGCAAAAAATCAATCAATATCAGCTTATAACGACGATGCAATTCAAGTACTCGAAGGACTGGAAGCAGTTCGAAAACGTCCAGGAATGTATATTGGTTCTACGGACGCTAGAGGCTTACACCATTTAGTGTATGAAATTGTCGACAATGCAGTCGATGAAGCACTTGCTGGGTTTGGTGATCATATCGTTGTCAATATACATGAAGATCAAAGTATCAGCATTCGCGACTTTGGACGCGGAATGCCTACTGGAATGCACAAAACCGGAAAACCTACACCCGAAGTTATTTTTACCATTCTGCATGCAGGTGGTAAATTTGGACAAGGAGGCTACAAAACAAGTGGTGGTTTACACGGAGTAGGTGCATCGGTAGTAAATGCGTTATCTACGTTTTTGGAAGTTACAATCCACCGCGATGGCAAAAAATATCGCCAGCGTTTTGAAAATGGTGGACACCCCGTTACAACACTTGAACAAATCGGCACAACGAAAGAATCAGGAACATCCATTCATTTCTTGCCTGATCCAACCATTTTTTCGGTTACAAAATACAATTATGAGACATTATGTGAACGTTTGAGAGAGTCTGCTTTTCTATTAAAAGGGCTTAAAATCGAACTGAATGATTTGCGTAATGGCACAAAAGACGTATTCTTTTTCGAAACCGGCATCGAAGCGTTTGTCGGTTATTTGAATGAAGAAAAAGATGTATTGCATCCAGTTGCCTATGTTGAAGGTGTTCAGGATGACATCGAAGTAGAGTTTGCTTTCCAATTTAATGATGGCTACTCTGAAACGATTTTATCGTTTGTTAATAATGTCCGTACGCGTGATGGTGGAACCCATGAGACAGGCGCGAAATCTGCCTTGACACGCGTATTCAACGAATATGCACGCAAAACAAGTCTACTTAAAGAGAAAGATAAGAACTTGGATGGAGCAGATATTCGTGAAGGAATTTCAGCTATCGTTTCAGTGCGTATCCCTGAAGCTATTCTTCAATTTGAAGGACAGACGAAAGGTAAATTAGGTACGAGTGAAGCTCGTGCAGCAGTGGATGCGGTAGTTTCCGAGAAACTGTTGTATGTTCTTGAAGAAAATGCTGAATTGAGTGCCTCACTTGTCCGTAAAGCGATTCGTGCACAACAAGCACGAGAAGCTGCTCGTCGTGCCCGAGAAGATGCACGTAACGGAAAAAAATCAAAGAAATCAGCTTCAATTTTATCTGGGAAGCTGACTCCTGCACAATCTCGTAATGCTGCGAAAAACGAATTATATCTGGTGGAGGGTGACTCTGCCGGCGGTTCTGCGAAACAAGGACGAGACCGCAGTTTCCAAGCGATTTTGCCACTTCGAGGAAAAGTTATCAATACCGAAAAAGCAAAACTTGCGGACATCATGAAAAACGAAGAAATCTCGACGATCATCCACGCAATCGGCGGTGGAGTAGGCGCTGATTTCTCAGTTCCGGATATCGCATATGACAAAATCGTCATCATGACAGATGCCGATACGGATGGAGCACATATTCAAGTATTGCTTCTGACGTTCTTCTACCGTTATATGAAACCATTGATTGAAGCAGGAAAAGTATATATTGCTTTGCCACCCCTTTACAAAGTTTACCGTGGAGTCGGCAAAAAAGAAGTTCTTCAGTACGCTTGGACGGAAGCTGAACTTGACGAAGCCATCCGAAAAATCGGTAAAGGATATATGATCCAGCGTTATAAAGGTCTTGGTGAAATGAATGCCGGACAATTATGGGAAACAACGATGAATCCTGATACAAGAACATTGATTCGAGTAGAAATTGATGATGATGCACGTGCGGAAAGACGCATCACTACATTGATGGGTGACAAAGTTGAACCAAGAAGACGATGGATTGAAAATAATGTTAATTTTGGTCTGGATGAAGACAGCAATATTCTAGAAAACGAACTCATCCATGCTGAGGAGGATTCAGAATGACACAAACCGAACGTTATCAAGATTTACCCTTAGAAGAAGTCATCGGCGACCGGTTTGGCCGTTATAGTAAGTACATCATTCAAGATCGAGCATTACCTGATGCCCGAGATGGACTTAAACCCGTACAACGTCGTATTTTATATGCGATGTTCCATGAAGGAAATACAAACGAAAAACCGTTCCGTAAATCAGCAAAAACTGTCGGTAACGTAATCGGTAACTATCATCCACATGGTGACAGTTCCGTTTATGAAGCCATGGTAAGGATGAGTCAGGACTGGAAAGTTCGCCACATGTTGATTGAAATGCACGGGAACAACGGTTCTGTAGATGGTGATCCACCTGCTGCTATGCGTTACACGGAAGCACGTTTGTCGGCCATCGCAGGAGAAATGCTTCGTGATATCAATAAAAACACAGTTGACTTGGTACAAAACTTTGATGATTCCGAGTTGGAACCAACTGTACTGCCAGCTCGTTTCCCTAATTTACTTGTAAACGGTGCAACAGGGATTTCTGCTGGATATGCAACAGACATGCCGCCTCATGCATTGCATGAAGTGCTAGACGCTGTGTTAATGCGCATGAACAATCCTGAAGTTACTGTTAATGAATTAATGACGGTTCTGAAGGGACCTGATTTTCCTACTGGAGGCATCATTCAAGGTGTCGATGGTATCCGAAAAGCTTACGAGACAGGAAAAGGCAAAATCATTGTCCGCTCGAAAGCAGAAATCGAAGCTCTAAAAGGCGGTAAAGAACAAATCGTTATTACCGAAATACCTTTTGAAATTAATAAAGCGATATTGATCAAGAAAATAGATGAACAACGGCTCGATAAACGTCTGGACGGTATTGCAGAGGTCCGTGATGAATCCGACCGCACTGGTTTACGCATCGTAATCGAATTGAAAAAAGATATTGATGCAAAAGGTATTTTGCAGTTCCTGTTTAAAAACACCGACTTGCAGATAGCTTACAACTTCAACATGATTGCGATTCATAACCGTCGTCCGACAATGATGACATTGCCATTATTGCTTGATGCTTATATTGAGCATCAAAAAGATGTAGTGACTAGACGTTCTGCATATGATTTACAAAAAGCAAAAGACCGCATTCATATCGTGGAAGGTTTGATGAAAGCCCTATCCATTTTGGATGAAGTAATTAAAACCATCCGTGCATCTCAGGATAAGCGCGATGCGAAAAATAATTTAATCCGTGCTTTTGCATTCACTGAAGCGCAAGCTGAAGCGATTGTTTCTCTTCAACTTTATCGTTTAACAAACACCGATATTACGGACTTGAGAAATGAAGAAGCTGAATTGCAAAAGACAATTAGTGAATTGATGGCAATATTAAATAACGAATCAAAATTGACAAAAGTCATCCAAAAAGAATTGCAAGCTATTCGCAAGCAATTCTCTGAGCCACGGAGGTCCGTTATTGAAGACAAAATCGAAGAAATCAAATTAACGCTGGATGTCTTGATTCCGAGTGAAGAGGTTATGGTTACCGTGACGAAAGACGGATATGTAAAACGTACAAGTACACGTTCATACAGTGCTTCTAACGGTAAAGACTTCACAATGAAAGACTCAGATTATCTATTATTTGAGTCGATGATGAATACGCAACATCACTTGCTACTGTTCACAAGTTTAGGAAATTACATCTATCAGCCGATTCATGAACTACCTGATATCCGCTGGAAGGACCTTGGCCAGCATATATCGAGTATCGTTTCACTTGATTCGAACGAAACAATCATCAAAGCAATTCCAATCGAAACCTTTGATGAAAACCGCTATATTTTAGCAGTTTCAAAACTGGGTCAGATTAAACGTTCTACACTGGCTGAATATCAAGTTCAGCGTTATTCACGAGCATTGAATACGATGAATTTGAAAAAAGGCGATCAAGTTATGTATATTGATCTCGTAACGGAAACCGAAGATGTCTTCATCGTCACGCATAACGGCTATGCTGTACGATTCAATATGCAGGAAGTTCCTGTTACCGGTGTGAAAACTGGTGGAGTGAAAGGGATTAACTTGAAAGATGGCGATGTTGTAGCAAATGCAACGATCATTCCAGCTGATGCACGCGGAGATTTATTCCTCGTGACTCATCGAGGCGCCGTAAAAAAAATGGCATTAAAAGAATTCGAACAAGGCACTCGTGCAAAACGAGGAGTTGTTGTGTTACGCGAATTAAAATCGAATGCTCACCGCGTAAGCGGCGTATTCTATGTTGAAGATAATGAACAAGTAATTATCGAGACAGCAAAAGGCGTTCGTGAAGTTGTTGAAACGAAACCAATCCGTGTGTCAGATCGCTACTCAAACGGCTCGTTTATTGTCGATACAGACAAAGACGGGGCTGTCGTAAGATTATGGAAAGCATTGAAAACAAACGAAGATAGCAAGAAATAGAAGGGGTACAACAAGGGAGCTATAATGGCTTCCTTTGTTGTATACAGGGGATTATATGTGGAAGAATCGAAATGTATGGATTATTTTAGTGGGGGAAATGATTGCGGGTCTTGGTCTCTGGACTGGAATCATTGGAAATTTGGAGTTTATGCAGGAACGAATTCCTTCTGATTTCCTGAAGTCAGTCATCATGGCAATTGGTTTACTTGCTGGAATTTTAGCTGGACCAATGGCCGGCAAAATAATCGATCAATCGAAGAAAAAGACGGTATTGTTGATTTCGGGATTCGGTCGTATGATCAGTGTCAGCTTCATGCTGATTGCAATCGGAACAGGCTCCATCTGGTGGATGGTCGCCTTCATGATCAGCATCCAATTGTCGGCAGCATTTTATTTTCCAGCTTTGCAGGCAACCATACCATTAGTGGTTAAAGACGATCAGTTGCTGCAAATGAATGGCTGGCATATGAATGTCGCTACTATGGCTCGTGTTATTGGAACAGCGCTTGCAGGTGTCGTATTGGTCTATTGGTCATTGGAATCGCTTTATTATATGTCTATCATCGCTTATGCCGGTCTGTTGATCTTTACTTATATGCTCCGCATCGATGAAGGTCAGGGTACAGAAGCACAAGTGAAAGTAGCTTCATCAAGTAAAGGCGGATTCATGGAAGTGTTTCCGATTTTAAAATCATATCCAGCTGTCATGATGACTTTGGTCATGACTTTAATTCCTTTATTGTTTATAGGATCGTTTAACTTGCTGGTTATCAATATCAGTGAGCTGCAGGATTCATCATCCATCAAAGGGGCAATTTATGCCGCTGAAGGTATTGCATTTATGCTGGGTACTGTTGTTGTTAAGTATATTGCAAATAAATGGCATACGAGTACGATATTATTTTTCTTTGCATTTGTAATCGGCGTTGCTGAATTAATCTTAATTTTTGCTGCCAGTCCAGTTTTGTCGGTAACCGCATTTGCGGTATTTGGCTTTGCGGTGGGTAGTTTTTTCCCAACTGCTATGACAATATTCCAGAAGCAAATGCCAAAAGCGTTTCACGGCAGATTTTTCTCGTTCCGAAACATGCTCGAGCGCGTAATTTTCCAGGTCGTTTTATTGGCAACAGGAGCATTGTTGGATCTAATCGGTTTACAATGGATGGTCGTTGTATTTGGGGTAATCAGTTTATCTCTGACCACAGTTTTCCTGATTCAAATGAAGAAACGTAACATCAAATTGGATACAAATGATCAAACCGCTGAAATCATATGATTTCAGCGGTTTTTTCCTGTTTTGTCATTCTGGTGTGTTGACTGAAAAAACGCCATCTCATTTTGATGCAAAAATAGAAACAAATTATAAGGCAGACTTTCTTTCAGGCTGGAAAACATCTCCTGATGGTTCCCATCAAGCAACAATTAATGGGATATTCGCAGATGCATGGGAAGAAGGAGAAGATTTGCTAGTAATAGAAAACCTTCAAACAAGAGAAGAAACCATTTATAAACTAAAAGATAACGATTCAGGTCAATATACACCCAAAGTTGTTGAGTGGATTGATGAAAATCGCTTATTTGTCATTATCGGTCCAGCTTATGGAATGATAACAGTTGGCTGGAAACTGTACGAACTGAATATCAGGGATAATGTTGTTACTTCAGTTATCGAAGAAATAGCAGCAAGAGAAGAAATTTCGTCCGTTAAAGTCAATGGAGACGGCACATTCACATATGAAAAGCATGTTTATTACATTGATAATTTTGATTATAACGAAAGTTATAAAGAGGAAGAAAAGCTTCCAATTCCACCAGCTAAATAGTTATAACTGAAAAAAGCTCATTTCTCGTAAATAGAAACGAGCTTTTTATGTTCTTTAAAATAGGAAGATATTAAAAAAATCGTGAATTATGCACGTTTTTAGGTTCTGTCTCATTGCTACAAATTTACTTCAGAAACGATTAACGTAATAATTTAGGCCGCAAAAAGTATTGAGTTTATCCTGGGACAGTGTTATCGCAAAAAAATGGAGTACAAGTAGGATTAGATTGTTTCTTAGCAACAGAACCATTTTTATATTGGCTTCCAAGGGATGGTGAGTATTGGAATAATCAGTTTCACTGACAACAGTTTTCTTACAAACCGTCGAAATTGCTTAATTTAGATGGTATTTTAATGGGTTAATAAGGATTTCAATAAAATCGAGACTTTGTTACCGTGAAAAATCCTTCTAATGTCATGTTGTTAATGGTTTTATCATATATATAAATTTATAGCTGGGAAGGGGGAACTATAGATTATGGAAGAAACTATTAGTTTACAAGAATTTTTCCAAACACTTCGAAAGAGAATGCTTCTGATTTTTTCAATAACAGTTTTAGTAACTGCTCTTAGTGGAGTAATTAGTTTTTACTTTTTAACTCCGATCTACGAGTCTTCAACTCAGCTTTTAATAAATCAAGAAGACACAAACGAAATGCCTGATGTAGATATTCAAACAAATTTACAGCTAATAAATACCTATAGCATTATCATAAAAAGTCCAGCGATACTTGATCTTGTTATAAAGGAATTGGCACTTGAAAATATGACTACTCAATCATTAAACAAAAAAATAAATGTCAATAGTGAAGGCGATTCTCAAGTTGTAACAATTACTGTCCAGGATGCGGATCAATTTATAGCTCGTGACATTGCCAATTCGACTGCTGACATTTTCCAGCGTGAAGTAATTGATCTTATGAACATCAATAATGTGAGTATATTATCAAGAGCCACTGCAAGTGATGAACAAGAACCTGTAAAGCCCCAACCCATTTTAAACATAGCTATTTCAATGGTTATTGGATTTGTACTTAGCATTGGGCTCGCTTTCCTTTTAGAGTACCTTGACAATACATTAACTTCGGAGCAAGACATTGAAAAGCTACTTTCATTACCAGTGATAGGTTCTATTTCATCCATGGAGATAAAAGAACAGGAAAAAATAGCAAGACTTAATAAAAAGCAGCTTAAGTAAGGAGGAGATATGAATGGCTAATCGAAAGAAAAAGAAAATGGAGACGCAACTAATAACAATTGAAAATTCAAAATCTCCTATTTCAGAGCAGTATCGAACATTAAGAACAAACATTCAGTATTCTTCGGTAGATAAAGAATTGAAATCCATTATTATTACTTCACCAAATCCTGGAGAAGGAAAATCAACGACCATTTCAAACTTAGCTATTGTGTTTGCTCAACAAGGAAAAAAAGTGCTGCTTGTAGATGCAGATTTACGGAAACCGACAATTCACTATACTTTTAATATTAACAATACAAAAGGTTTAACAAATTTATTGATGAAAAAAGCCTCACTAGGAGATGTTATACAACAAACTCCAGTACTTAATTTGTTTCTATTACCTAGCGGGACAATTCCCCCATATCCAGCAGAACTACTTCAATCAGAAATGATGTCTCAATTGATGGACCGATTAAAAGCTAGTTTTGATTTAGTTTTATTTGATACACCTCCTATACTTGCCGTAGCAGATGCACAAATACTGGCAAATAAATGTGAGGGATCTATTTTGGTAGTGAAAAGTGGTTCTACAGAAAAAGAAGGAGCCATTCGAGCAAAAGATATACTAATGAGTTCTAGAAGCAAGCTTTTAGGGGTTGTATTAAATAATAAAATGATGAAGGACTCACCTTATCAAACCACCTATTATTACGGTCAAACTAAGTAATTAGGTCAGCAAAGGATTCAAAACTAAAAATTCATGTTAAAGATTACTGAAAAATACATTTACGAGGATGGGAATGTTGATTGATATACACTCACACATAGCTTTCGGTCTTGATGATGGCGCACGAACATTAGAAGAGAGTATCAATATGGCAAAACAAGCTGTTTCTGAAGGGATATCTACTATTATCGCAACACCCCATCACCGACATCCTTCTTACCATAACCCCAAAGAAATAGTTGTTAAGAACGTTCTTAAGCTGAATGAAATATTTTCAGCTGCAAAAATCCCTTTATCTGTATTGACCGGGCAAGAAATAAGATTATTTGGAGAACTGGAAAGTGTCTTAGATTTAAATGAAGACCTATTAACATTAAACAATTCTAAGATGATATTAATCGAACTGCCAGCGTCTGATATTCCACTATATACTGAGAAGTTGTTTTATAACTTACTAGTAAAAGGGATTAAGCCCGTGATTGCCCATCCAGAGCGAAATGCTGAAATTGCAAGGAATCCAGAAAAACTTTATCAATTAATAAAAAATGGTGCATATTCACAAGTAACCGCAACAAGTGTAGCAGGCGGGTTCGGTAGAAAATTACAACGCTTGAGTATTCAAATGATTGAATATCAATTGACCCATTTTATTGGATCAGATGCCCACAATATGACTAACCGAATGTTTAACTGGAAAGATGCATGGAACATAGTAGATAAAAAATTAGGAAAAGACTATACGAGAAACTTGAAAAAACAATCGATTGAACTTGTTAATAATCAAAATATTAGTAAGCTACAGCCCGAGCAGATTCCAAGAAAAAAATTTTTTATATAAATCCTACTAAAGAAAAGAGTATGTGTATGTGCTCAATGACGGTAAAGAAATGGAAAACATTACTTTTTGTATTGGATTCTTTTATTACTGTTTTTTCGATGTTTGCTAGTTATATAATTTTATACCCCTATTTAAATGTCTTAACAGAAAAAGTGTTAATTCTAAGCGTAATAACTATTTTTTCAGCCCATCATTTTTTTGCTTGGCATTATGGACTTTATCGAAAGGTTTGGTTGTATGCTTCAATTGGTGAACTTACCTCAATAGTTCGTGCAGTGACCTATTCGATTATTTCAGTAATGCTTATGCAAGTAATAGTCAATCAAGATATTTACGTTCGCGTGTTAGTCATCACATGGATGGTTCATATTCTTTTTATTGGTGGTTCACGTTTTTCCTTGCGCTTAGCTGCTGATTTAAAGAAACGAAAATTAAACTTGCAAACAAAACGGACTTTAATAGTAGGAGCAGGAGCAGCAGGTACGATGGTGGTTCGTCAATTATTAAGAAATCAGGATAGGCAATTACAACCAGTTGGTTTTATAGATGATAATCTCTTTAAGCAAAATCTTGAAATTTATGGAGTTGAAGTATTAGGGAAAATAATTAATATTCCAGAGATTGTTGCAAGAAACAAAATCGAGTTAATTATTATTGCAATTCCCTCATTGTCTAAACAGGAAATGATTGTATTAACGAAAATTTGTGTTGGGACAGGCGTGAAAACTCAAACTATTCCTAGGATAGAAGATATAATGACTGGTAAGTTATCGGTGAATGAAATTCGAGATGTTCGTTTAGAGGACTTACTTGGGCGTGAGGAAGTAAGACTTGATATGCTCGCAATTGCAAATCAACTTACGAATAAAAAAATTCTTATAACTGGAGCAGGTGGCTCCATAGGCTCAGAAATATGCAGACAAGTGGCGAGATTCGAACCTAAAGAAATTATTCTATTAGGACATGGAGAAAATTCCATTTATAAAATTGATTTGGAAATGCGGAACTTAGTTTCATCTAATACTAAAGTTATACCAATAATTGCTGATATCCAAGATCGCAGTCGGATTTTTGAAATTATGGAGATTTATAAACCAGATGTAGTTTATCATGCAGCTGCCCACAAACATGTACCACTCATGGAATTTAATCCAAGAGAAGCAGTCAAAAATAATATTTACGGAACTCTGAATGTAGCAGAGGCAGCAAAAGAAATTGGTGT
Organism: Paenisporosarcina sp. P4_B8; assembly: GCF_056402175.1. Taxonomy (NCBI): domain Bacteria; kingdom Bacillati; phylum Bacillota; class Bacilli; order Caryophanales; family Caryophanaceae; genus Paenisporosarcina; species Paenisporosarcina sp. P4_B8. Next base: position 71,215 of record NZ_JBFUHX010000011.1, read on the forward strand.
TTCCTGCTTTGTAATGATTTCAACTGATAAAGCAGTGAACCCACCGAATATCATGGGTGCGACGAAGCGATTTGCAGAAATGATTATCCAAAACTTGGCGGTTAATAGTAAAACGCACTTTGCAGCTGTACGGTTTGGAAATGTATTAGGTTCTAGCGGAAGTGTGGTTCCTCTATTTAAAGCACAAATTGCGAAAGGCGGACCAGTCACTGTTACAGATCCTGAGATGACTAGGTATTTCATGACGATTCCTGAAGCCTCGAGACTTGTCATTCAAGCAGGAACACTTGCAACAAATGGAGAGATATTTGTCCTTGATATGGGAGAACCCGTAAAAATTGTGAACTTAGCAAAGAATTTAATCCGCTTATCCGGGTATCAAGAAGATGAAATTGGTATAGAATTCACAGGAATTCGACAGGGTGAAAAATTATTTGAAGAATTATTAAACGAAGACGAAATTCAAAACGAACATGTTTTTCCGAAAATTTATATTGGTAAGTCCACACCAATTAACAATATAGATATGAAGAATTTATTGGATAAGATGCTTGATTTAAATAATGAAAATCTTAAAGATTTGTTACTTAAAATTGCTAATCAACAAAGCTTCCGAAGTGTAATTCAATAAAATCAATTGGTAATACTAGCAACCGCAGCACCCAGCGCGAATACACAAAAAATGCAATACCCATAACGAGTAGAAAGAAGGAATATCTTGTCAGGTATCCGGAACGAGAAGTCTAAGAGTGATGGGAATTCTCAACCAAATCCAAGGTCAGAGAAAATCTATCTTTCATCGCCACATATGAGTGAGGAAGGGTTTGAGCTGGCATTTGTTCAAGAGGCTTTTGATACGAATTGGATTTCACCACTTGGGGCAAATGTCGATCTGTTTGAGAAAGAGCTGGCAGAAAAAGTGGGAAGTACATCTGCAGCCGCCCTTTCATCAGGAACGGCAGCTCTTCATTTGGCTCTAAAAGCAGCTGGCGTCGAGCAAGGAGATATTGTTTTCTGTCAGTCGTTAACTTTTTCGGCGACGGCCAATCCCATCATTTATCAAAATGCCACTCCAGTTTTTATTGATAGTGATGCTGAAACGTGGAATATGAGTCCTACCGCATTAGAAGAAGCGTTCCAGAAATATCCGAAGGTGAAAGCCGTCATAGTCGTACATTTATATGGGTTATCGGCGAATATGGACCCGATCGCCCGGCTTTGCAAAAAACATCAGGTTGCGTTGATCGAAGATGCGGCTGAATCGCTTGGAACCTACTACAAAGGTACGCATACTGGGACTTTTGGAGACTATGGTGTTTTTTCTTTTAATGGTAACAAAATTATTACTTCTTCAGGCGGCGGGATGATAGTTTCGGACAATGCGGAAAGGATTGCTAAGGTTCGATTCTGGGCTACACAAAGTCGAGATCCAGCAAGGCACTATCAGCATAGTGAATTAGGATTTAATTACCGGATGAGTAATGTCGTTGCCGGAATTGGTCGAGGTCAGCTGAGAGTGCTAGAACAACGAGTGGCAAAGAAAAAATACATTTTTGAATTTTATCAAAAAGAGTTAAGAAGCCTGGATGGTGTGGAGTTTATGCCCATTCACGATTGGAATGAACCGAACTATTGGTTAACTGCCTTGACCCTAAGCGGAAAAGTTCGTCCACTAGACATTATGAAAGCTCTTGAAAAAGAAAACATTGAATCAAGGCCAACTTGGAAGCCGATGCACTTGCAACCATACTTTGCGAAATACGATTTTATAGGAGCCAATGTATCAGAAAAGTTATTTGAAAATGGTGTCTGTTTGCCATCTGATACAAAAATGACCGATGAGGACTTGGGAAGAGTCGCGGACACAATCAAAAAACTGTGGGGAGCCTCAAAAAATTGAAAAAGAACATTTGGATCTTCAATCATTATGCCACCGATACGTTTAAAGACCTAGGGGGACGGCATTTTTGGTTTGCTGAAAACTTAATCCGCCAAGGACATCAAGCTACCATTTTTTGTGCAAGCACTCTTCATAATACAGACGAGAATATTGATACAGGAAATAAAAAATACATAACAAATGAAGTAAATGGCATTCCCTATGTTTTTATCAAAACACCTAGTTACGTCGGAAATGGCAAACAACGAATTAAAAACATGATCGTATTCTATCGAAATCTGTTCCCCGTCGCAAAAGAGGTTGCAAAAATTCACGGGAAGCCTGATGTGATCCTCGCTTCAAGTGTTCATCCGCTAACTTTAATAGCTGGCATTAAACTCGCGAAAAAGTTTGGCATTCCTTGTGTTTGTGAAGTGCGAGATCTATGGCCTGAGTCCTTAATCGAATATGGATCGATAAAAAGAAATAGCTTAGTCGTCAATCTGCTATATCGTGGGGAAAGATGGATTTATAAAAAGTGTGACAAATTGATTTTTACGATGGAGGGTGGGAAAGATTACATAATTGAACGAGGGTGGAACAAAGAACGCGGCGGACCGATTGATTTAACGAAAGTGCATCACATTAATAATGGTGTTGATTTAGAGCGTTTCACTGAAAATATAAAGCGTTATATAGTAGTGGATCCTGATTTAAACAACCCCAAACTGTTTAAGGTTGTGTACACAGGATCGATTCGGAAGGCAAACAATGTAAATCTAGTTGTAGAAATTGCAGACATCATCCAGAAAAAAGGTGTTAATCATATAAAGTTTTTAATTTATGGGCGAGGAACAGAGAAAGAGAATTTAGAAAAATATTGTGTCGAACATGGAATTAAAAACATTCAATTTAAAGGGTTTGTCGATAAAAATCATATCCCGTATGTTCTCAGTAAGTCCGATTTAAATATTGTTCAGCTTTTTTCACAAAACGGGCTCAAACGGTTTGGTACGAGTGTAAATAAAATGTTTGAATACTTTGCAAGTGGGAAACCAACGCTTTCAGGTTGTGAATATGGGTACGATCTCATTCGAAAATATCAATGTGGCATTGTGATCGATAATGCTAGTACGAATCAGCTTGCGGAAGCCATTATTAACCTGTCTAATATGCCTCAGGATGAAGTTGCAATTTATAGTCAAAATGCATTAAAAGCCGCACAAGACTATGATTTTAAAGTGTTAACTAGAAAGCTTGAACAGTTACTATAATTTTATAGATTGGTGGTCAGGATGGGCTCTTTAAAGGAAAAATGGATAAGAATTCTGGAAGGATTACTTCATCAATGATTTTACATCACCAAAATTTTTAGGTGGAGAATTTTCCTTAAATACATATCTATGTGAGGATGTGATCTGTCTATTATTAATATTACATTTAAAAAAAAATATCTATATACACTATTCGTAATAATCGTTTTCAAAATGCTATTGGAATACGGTTACTTTTTATTTGTAAATCCAGTATTTGAATATGAAGGGTTTACTATTAAGATATCAATCTTTAAATTATTCGAATCTTACCTAGTAGTTTTCATCTTAAGTATTTTTATAATTAAATTAGAAAATCTAAGTTATCCAAGCAAAATTGTAGTATATGTACTGTTTATCAACTTATTTTTACCTATTTCATCACTTTATTGGTTACAGGATCATTCACGAGAATTTTTTCTAACCATTTCACTGTCATTTTTATTACTTTTTTATATTCTAGTAAAAACCCCAATGCTAAAACTTCCTACTTTAAAAGAGGGAAAAAATTTATCATTTTTAATATTATTTTTCTTAACCATCATTGTTTATGTTTTTTTAATCGTTACTGGTGGTCTACAAAGAATAAATTTTGATCTTTCAGATGTTTATTCAACTAGAGAAGAATTTAACGCTATTAGTGATAATTGGTTAATGGCTTATTTATTGCCTTGGCAAGCGCATATAACAAATATGTTCTTGTTGATTTATGGATTGATCAGGAAAAATAGAATATTAGTTGTTATTTCCTTAATTTTACAAATTTTAATTTTTGCGATGACAGGACATAAGAGTTATCTTTTTGCGCCTATTCTTATTTTTGGAATTTATTATTTCTTTAAAAAAGGTTATCAGAACAATATATTATTCTTTATCACATCTGCCTTAATATTTTCACTAAGTAGTTTATATATTTTGTACAGTATTTCTAATAACCCAAATATGTTATCGCTCTTTTTAAGAAGGTTATTTTATGTTCCTGCACAGTTACATTTTTTATATTTTGATTTTTATGAGAACATGACGAAATATAAGTTGTCCGCATCTTTCCTTTCTTTTATCATTGATAATCCATATGGTACTAATCCAGTTTATTTAGTAGCACAAAAAGTATTTGGTAGAGACTTTAGCCCTAACGTAGGTATATTCGGGGATGCTTATTTGAATTTCGGAATAATTGGAATTCTACTTTTTATGTTGATCTTAGGGGGAGTATTAAAGATATTAGATAGTGTGTCAAAAAATACTCCATTAGTTTTATCAACTGGAATTATCATCATTCCTGGAACTGCACTAGTTGATGCAGCCCTATTTACTAGTCTTTTAACTCATGGAATATTATTTGCAATTTTTGTTATATGGCTAACTAATTCCGGAGTTAACAGACACGAAAAGACTTGATGGCAAGCTCAAAAAAAAATGGTGGGTGCAAAAATGGAGACTATAAAGGAAAAATTGCTTAATAAGACAGCAACACTGGGGGTCATAGGGCTAGGTTATGTTGGTCTTCCTCTTGCTGTGGAGAAGGCAAAAGCGGGGTACCGGACAATCGGATTCGATATACAAGATTCTAAAGTAGTTATGGTGAATTCCGGTATCAATTACATTGGAGATGTTGTGAACGAAGACCTTGAACAAATCGTACAATCAGGCTACCTTACCGCCACCTCAGATTTTGCACAGGTTGCACAGGCAGATTGTGTATGTATATGTGTTCCGACACCGTTAGACCTCTATAAGCAACCGGATATTAGTTATGTGAAAGCTTCGGCAGAGAGTATTGTTCCTTATATGCATAAAGGCATGTTAATCGTTTTAGAATCTACAACCTATCCCGGTACAACAGAAGAACTCCTGAAGCCGATTTTGGAATCATCGGGTCTGAAATGTGGAGTCGATTTCTATCTTGCGTTTTCGCCTGAACGAGTCGATCCTGGGAATTTACGCTATAAAACGAAAAACACCCCAAAAGTGGTTGGGGGAATGACTCCAAAATGTACGGAAATCGCAGCTAGTTTATATGAGAGCATTTTAGAAGCACCGATTCATCGGGTTTCATCACCTGCGATTGCAGAAATGGAAAAAATCTTAGAGAACACCTACAGAAATATCAATATTGGTCTCGTCAATGAATTAGCCATTCTTTGTAACAGAATGGGCATTAATTTCTGGGAAGTGGTTGATGCTGCTGCAACGAAACCCTATGGATTTCAGGCCTTTTACCCAGGGCCAGGTTTAGGGGGCCATTGTATTCCGCTAGATCCCTATTATTTATCGTGGAAAGCGCGTGAATATGGGTTTCACACATCCATGATTGAGTCTTCCATGATGATCAATGACCGAATGCCGGAATACTGTGTGGAACGAGCAAGTAAAATTTTAAACATATCGAAAAAGGCATTAAGTGCATCGCGCATTTTAGTCCTTGGTGTCGCGTATAAACAGGATATTGAAGATTATCGAGAAAGCCCAGCGATTCGAGTTATCGAAGTATTAGAAAAAAGCGCTGCTGATGTGATCTATTATGATCCTTATATTTCAGAATATCGTGATGAATACGGTGTGATCAAAAAAAGTGAATCAAAATTAACTACGGAGCTTATTGAAAGTGCTGATTTAGTAATGATCACAACTGCCCATACAAAGGTAGATTATGATTTCGTTCAGCAACATGCGAAGGCAATTTTTGATACGAAAAATGCCATGAAGGATGTTTTGATTCGAGAAAAAATCGAATTGTTGTGAGGAGAGACGAAATGGAGTTTACAACAAAAGCCTACATCGAACTGCTGGGATTATTACGTAACAAAGGGTATGAGTTTTGCTTGTATCCTGATAGTGAAACAGTCGAAAAATCGGTTATTATTCGGCATGATGTTGATTTCTCACTTGAAAAAGCACTAGAAATGGCCAGACTAGAACATGACTTAGCAGTGAAATCAACCTATTTCATTCTATTATCCACTAATTTTTATAATAGCTTTTCAAAAGAATCCTTCGAAAAGCTAAAACAAATCCAGTCGTTAGGTCACGAAATTGGCCTTCATTTTGATGAAAAACGATATGATATGCAAACTATTGAAGATATGCAGAAAGCTGTACAAATGGAAGCCAAAATTCTCGGTAACTTACTAAATACTGAAGTGAAAGTAGTTTCCATGCATCGACCTTCAAAACTCGTACTAGAAAATGATATTCAATTCCATCAAATCATCAACTCCTATTCCTCCAAATACTTCAAAAGCATGAAATACGTATCAGATTCAAGAATGAATTGGCGAGAAGACCCAATTGAAACGATTGAATCTGGAAAATATGAAAAGCTGCACATTCTGACCCATCCTTTCTGGTATTCTACTGAAATTGAAACAATGGAAGTTAAGCTAAAGGACTTCCTCAAACAATCAATCAGTGAACGATATGATTTTATGTATGACAATTTCACCGCATTAGATCAAGTGATTGATTGGAAGGAGATAACAGGGTGATTCGTATAAAAGATATCACAGACTTTTTAGACACTAAAGAAATGCCCTACACATTTATCGGTGATTCAGAACTCACAATTCATAGCTATGTTTCCATTGAAAATATTGCTGCCAATTTAATTTCATGGATTAAAGACGAAAAAAAAATACAAGCCATTATGGGAAAAGACATTACAAATTCGCTCATTGTCTCACTAAAATTTGATACAAGTTCTTTTGAGAAGGCAAACTTTATTTTTTGTGACAATCCAAAAGCCATTTACTTTACGATACTCAATCAATTTTTTCATGAAGAGACCAAGGTTGAATATATTAGTGCAACATCGGTTGTTGAAACGAGGAGTATTGGTAAACAGGTTTACATTGGTCACCATTGTTATATTGGGCCAGAAGTTGTGATTTCAGACAATGTACGAATCGAAAATAATGTTTCTATCCAAGGGAAAGTAACGATTGGAAAAGATACAATCATTCGTTCAGGTGTTGTGATTGGTACAGATGGGTTCGGCTATTTTGAAAATACTTACGGGATCAATGTTAGAGTTCCCCATTTTGGCGGTGTGATCATTGGAGAAGATGTGGAAATTGGGGCGAATACATGTATTGACAGAGGAACGTTAGGGGATGTGGAAATCGGGAATCATGTAAAAATTAACAACCTTTGTCACATCGCCCATAATGTCATCATTGAAGATCATGTCATGATTGCCGCGTTGGTCAATATCTCTGGAAGTGTGTGGATTAAGAAAAATGTTTATATCTCTCCTGCAGCGACGATTCGAAATCAAGTAACCATTGGCGCCAATAGTTTAATCGGCTTAGGTTCGGTCGTTGTAAAAGATGTGGAGGATAATGTGGTGATTGTCGGTGTGCCTGGAAAAAAAATAAGAAATCGTGAGGGTGAGAAATGACGAACCTACGATTTGCCATCATCGGTTGCGGGAGGATTTCACCGAATCATCTGGCCGCCGCTATTCAAAATAAGTTAGACATTGTCGCCATTTGTGATCTCGATGAAAAGAAAATGGAGCAGACCATTTCAACATTTGATTTAGGGGTTGCAGTAACTAATTATACGGATTATCGACAGATGCTGGCAATTGAAAAACCTGATTTAGTGGCGATTTGTACAGAAAGCGGGAAACATGGACAAATTGCATTGGATTGTATCGATTCGGGAAGCCATTTGATTATTGAAAAACCCATCGCGCTTTCTTTAGAAGAAGCTGATCAGATTATTGAAAGAGCAGAGGCGAAAAATTTAAAAGTAAGTGCTTGCCACCAAAATCGGTTTAATAAATCGGTTCAAAAATTGAGAGAAGCAGTAGAGGCAGGTCGTTTTGGTAGACTACTTCACGGAACAGCCCATATCCGCTGGAACCGTGGAGAGGACTACTACATCCAGGCACCTTGGCGAGGAACTTGGCAGCAAGACGGTGGGGCGCTCATGAATCAATGCATTCATAATATTGATCTTTTGCGCTGGATGATGGGTGACGACATTGTAGAAGTTGTTGGAATGACGGATAATTTAAAGCATCCATTTATCGAGGTAGAAGATCTTGGAATTGCGTTAGTCCGATTTGCGAACGGTAGTTACGGTGTAATTGAGGGAACAACAAACATTTATCCTCAAAATTTTGAGGAAACGCTCTATGTGTTCGGGGATCAAGGGACCGTTAAAATCGGTGGGAAATCAGTAAATATTATTGAAGAATGGCTGTTTGCGGATCAATTGGACGAGTCACAGGAAGTAAAAGACAAGTATCACGAGAATCCGCCAACCGTTTATGGCTTTGGACATACGCCACTCTATGCAGACGTCATTGAGGCGATTAAACAGGACCGTGAACCATATGTGACGGCTGAAGATGGCAGAAGGGCATTAGAACTCGTCCTTGCCATTTATAAGTCAGCAGCTGAAAAGAAAAGTGTCCAACTCCCACTGGAGAAGGCGAGTACATTGGATTTTATTAATTTATTTCATCGAGTTAGTGATAGTGGGCAGGGGCATGACTGAACTCGAAAAGTATCTGCAATTCAGCGAGCAAGAAACGACCATTCCTATATTTTCAAAGGGCTGGTGGATGGAAGCGGTTTGTCCGAATGAATGGGATGTCATCTTAATTAAAGAAAACGGCGAAATCCGTGCGTCCTTGCCATACTATCTCCAACAAATCGGAACCGAGAAAGAAATTAGAAAAGCGACGTTAACCCAAACGAATGGCATCTGGATGCGATACCCACCAGATCAAAAATACGAAAGAAAACTGACGTATGAAAAAAACATGATGAATACCATCATAGATGAAATCGAGAAACTGGGGTTAACAAAATACCAACAATACTTTCATTATTCCTTTACAAACTGGCTTCCTTTTTATTGGCGTGGCTACTCGCAAACAACAAGGTATACGTATGTCATACACCATACTTCCAATTTGGATGAAGTTTATCAAAATTTCAATTCCAATATACGAAAGAATATAAGAAAAGCAGAGAAAAGCTTGCAGGTTTATGAAGGTCTTGGAATCGATGAAATCTATCATTTAAATAAACTGACGTTTGAGAGGCAAAACTTAGAAATCCCTTATTCATTTGAAACGGTTTCGAGAATTGATAAAGCATGTGAACAAAGAAATGCTAGGAAAATATATTATTGTGCGGACGAGCAACATCAAATTCATGCCGCAGCTTATTTTGTTTGGGATGACGAGACGGTTTATTATTTAATGTCCGGTTCAAATCCTGACTATCGAAACAATCAATCCCTAACTTTACTGATTTATGAAGGCATTAAATTAGCAAGTAGATTGAATCGGAAATTTGATTTTGAAGGAAGTATGAAGCAAAATATCGAGCAGTTTTTCAGACAATTTGGTGCAAGGCAAATGCCTTACCATAATATTTATAAGGTTTTCTAGGGTTACGGACGTATTGGGTTTTCCGGGTGGAATTTGTGTGGATTGGAGAGTGGCTATGCAGTTTCGTGATTTACAGGCTCAATATCAAACCTATAAACATCAAATCGATTCAGCGATTCAAGGTGTTTTATTTCATTCCAATTATATCGAAGGAAGAGAAGTAAAGGCACTCGAAGAACGATTAGCTGAATATGTAGGCGTGAAGCATTGCATCACGTGTGCGAATGGAACAGAAGCGATGACCCTTGTGCTGATGGCGTGGGGGATTGGGGAAGGCGATGCCGTTTTCATTCCAGATTTAACATTTTTCTCAACAGGAGAAGTGGTTTCGTTTTGCGGTGCAACACCGGTGTTTGTGGATGTATGTAAAGATACCTTTAACATGGATCCAACGCAACTAGAGAAGGCCATTGTTAAAACGTTGAAAGAAGGGAAAGTCACACCAAAAGTGATTATTCCTGTTGATTTATTTGGGTTACCTGCTGATCATCTTGAAATCGAGCGTATCGCAAAGAAATATCATTTACTTGTATTAGAAGACGCTGCCCAAGGCTTTGGGGGCAATATTCATGGGAAACGAGCATGCAGTTTTGGTGATGCCGCAACAACTTCTTTCTTCCCAGCGAAGCCTTTAGGTTGTTATGGAGATGGTGGGGCAATTTTTACGGATGATGATGAATTAGCAGAGTTGTTAAAGTCTTTGAAGGTTCATGGAAAAGGCGAAAGTAAGTACGACAATATTCGCATTGGGTTGAATTCTCGACTTGATACTATCCAAGCAGCCATTTTACAAGTCAAGCTTGACGCGTTCATCCAGCATGAATTGGATGACGTAAACCGAATCTATCAACTTTATAATGAAAAATTGGGCGGAATGGTTGATACACCTGCCATCCCCGATGGATTTTTTTCTAGCTTTGCCCAGTATACTATTAAGCTTAAGAATAGGGAGCAACGGGAACAGTTACAACAACATCTCAATAAGAACGGGATTCCAAGTATGGTGTATTACGTGAATCCAATGCATAAACAGAAAGCATTTGTGCATTTACAATTTAATGAAGAAGATTTTCAAGTTACTAACGAGCTTTGTGATTGTGTTCTGTCGTTACCAATGCATCCATATTTGAAGGAAACGGATGTAGAACTTGTGGCAAAAGTGGTTTCAGACTATATCAAGAAGAGCAACTTATAGACGAGACAAATAGTGGAATATGTAATGAACGGATATTGGAGGGACCATCATAAAAAAAGTATGTCATATGACGAGTGCTCATGAACGTTATGATATCCGCATATTTGAAAAGGAATGTAAATCATTAGCAAGTCATGGCTATGATGTCTCCTTAATTGTAAATGATCAATTACCTAATGAAACAGTGGATCAAGTAAAGATCATCTCGACCAATTTTAAGCCAAAGAGCCGACTTGATCGGATGTTGAACTCCAAGAAAAAGATATTTAAAAAAGCGGTGGAAGTAGATGCCGATATCTATCATTATCATGATCCTGAATTAATGCCAATCGGGAATAAGTTAAAAAAACGAGGAAAGAAAGTCATCTTTGATTCCCACGAAAATTATCCGATGCAAATTAAAGAAAAAGAATATATTCCAAAGTTTTTACGGAAGGTCATCGCAAAAATATATTTCATGTATGAAACCTATTCGATTAAACGAATTGATGCGGTCGTCTTTCCATGTACGTATAGTTTGAAAAATCCTTTTGAAAACCGGGCGAAAAAAACGGCATTTATCGATAACTTTCCCATGTTACACGAATTGTACGATCGTTTTAATGAAAAGGAAGAAAAACTAAAGAATACGATTTGTCATATTGGCACGCTAACCCATGATCGAGGTATTACGTATAACATTCAAGCTGCCTATAAAGCGAAGGTTAACTTGATATTGGGGGGCGTCTTATCCCCTGATCGTTACCTTCAAGACGTTCGTGGAATGAAAGAGTTTGCGTGTGTGAATTATAGAGGGCATGTAAATCGAGAAGAAGTAACGGATATTTTGCAAAAAAGTAGGATTGGTCTATGTACAGTTTTAAATGTTGGCCAATATAACAAAGGCGATCATTTTGCAACAAAAGTCTATGAATATATGGCGATGGGATTGCCCGTCATTATAACCGATTTTCCATATGCCAGGGAAGAATTGAAAAGATACAAATTTGGCATCCCAGTTGACCCAGAAAATGTTGATGAAATCGCTGAGGCTATTTTGTATTTATTGAAAAACCCTGACATTGCAAAAGAAATGGGGGAAAATGGTCGCTTAGCGGTGAAAGAAAAATACAATTGGAGTATCGAAGAACAAAAATTATTCCGTTTATATAAGAATCTATAATACGTAAACCATTTGCCATCGAACACGTTAGTCTTGTGTGTACACACAAAAAAGGTTAAGTGGGGCATTGACTTCGTGGCTACAATCTAGAAAAGCCGTTTTGGCACATCAATATTTAGTAGGGAGTACGCCATTTGAGTAAGAAAAAGTTTTTGATTGATTCACTATTAAATATTGTCGCTACAGCCATACCGATTATTATTCTTCAATTATTCACTTTACCGATTATTGGGGATCGATTAGGTGAAGAGCAATACGGTTTGGTCATTACTTTAATCAGTCTCTTTACTGTATTGAGTTTTCCGTTCGGCAATGTGTTAAACAATATTCGATTATTAGTAGATGAAGAATATAGTAAAAAGCGAATTTCTGGTGATTTCAATATTTTATTAATCAGCAGTATCGTGTTAAGCACGATTATGATGATCATTGGAACTATCTATTATGAGGGTAAGTTTTCATTCATCAGTATTAGTTTAATCATCCTCATCTCCTGTTTAAATTTATTAAGAGAATATTTAGGCGTCAGTTTTCGGCTACAGTTAAACTATAAAAAGATTGTAATCAATAATGTGATCTTAACCATTGGCTATATTTTGGGCACATTTTTATTTAGTTTGATGGGATACTGGCAATTCATCTTTATTTTTGGATACGGTTTTAGTGTTCTCTATATCATCAAAAATTCAACCCTATTGCAAGAACCAGTTGTACGCACAGACCTATTTAACTCCACAACTTATAAAAGTATCGTTCTCCTCAGCTCCTCTCTACTAACAAACGTATTAAATTATGCAGATAAACTATTAATTTTCCCATTACTTGGCCCAGCTGCGGTAACGATTTATTATACGGCGACCATCATCGGTAAAATCATGTCCATGGCCATCACGCCGATTAATGGGGTGATTTTGAGTTATATAGCGAGACTGGAAAAATTCAATCACAAAACATTTGGGTCGATTATGCTACTGACAGGGATTGTTGGCATCATTGGATATGTTTTTACGATTTGGATCAGTCCGTTTGTTCTAGGTTTTTTATATCCTGATTGGGCAAATGAGTCGTTAAAATATATTTATATTACAACCGCAACGGCTATTGTCGGTGTGATTAGTTCGGTCATCCAACCTTTTATTCTGAAATTTAACCATATCAATTGGCAGTTGATCATTAATGGCTCCAATGTGATTTTATATATGGTTTGTGCGTTTGTCTTGTATCAATTTTATGGATTAATGGGCTTTTGTATCGGGATTTTCATTTCAAGTGTGTATCAATTAATCCTCATGATTTGTATTTTTATTGTAAGTAATCGAAGAAATCACGAAGAACATGTAATGGGTGAATAATTCTTCAAAGGGTGGAAAATGGTGAGAAATCAAAGGTTGACGCATGATCACTTAGAAACACCTTATTTTTTAATCGATGAACAGGAATTACAGTCAAATCTCAATCAGCTAGAGGATGCACTTCAAAAACATTGGGGTAACTCGCTCATTGGCTATTCATTCAAAACGAACGGATTGCCTTGGTTATTGAATTACTTTAAAGAGCGCGGAATCTATGCAGAAGTGGTTTCAGACGATGAATATGAATTAGCGAAGAAGCTGGGGTATAAAAAAGAAAAAATCATTTATAACGGGGTCGCTAAATCAAAAGTAACGTTCATCGAAGCGGTTAAGAATGGATGTATTGTGAACGTTGATTCGCAAAGGGAGCTAGATTGGCTTAGGGAGTTGGATCGGTCTAGTGGGGAAATTTTTGAAGTTGGCATTCGCGTGAACTTTGATTTGGAGCGTGCCTGTCCTAATGAAACCGTTATGGGAGCAGAGGGTGGGCGATTTGGGTTTTGTTATGAAAATGGGGATTTGAAGAAAGCGATTGATACTGTCAATGCGCTAAAAACGATCAGCTTAACAGGCCTGCATTTACATTGCAGTACAAAGACAAGAAGTTTAAATATCTATCGAGCGATTTCGAAAATGGCCTGTGAAATTACACAAAAATATTCACTAAAACTAAAGTATGTGGATGTCGGTGGAGGGTTTTTTGGAGGGCTTAAAGATAAACCCCAGTTTGATGAATATATCGAAGTAATTTCTTCTGAATTAAGCAAAGTCTTTAACAACGAAGATACGGTCTTAATTGTAGAACCAGGAACGTCGATTGTTTCCTCTCCATTTAGTTTTGTCACAAGTGTCGTTGATGTAAAGCAAACGAGTGCGAATCATTTTGTCACAACGGATGGTAGTCAAATTAATATCAATCCACTGAAAAATAAGGGGATCAAGTTTTTTAGGGTTCAGTATACGAATAGTGAGGATAGAAAGCTTATCGACAAACAAGTCATCTCTGGATTTACCTGCATGGAGGAAGACCGAATCATGGTGCTAGAGGACGCTCCTCAAGTTTTGGTTGGGGATCAAATCATTTATGAAAAAGTTGGCGCGTATTCCATGAGTCTATCTCCGTTATTTATTAAGTTCTTTCCTGCTGTCTATGTCGAGAAAGATGGCGTGATGATGGAAGCTCGTGAAAAATGGACAGCTGATCATTATTTGTGAAGATATTTCTTTGGGAATTTGGAGGAGGAAGGCGCGCTCATAACGGGGGGAAAGGTGCACATAGATACGTGCGACGTGCTTATAACCGGGGAAAAGATGCACATAAACCCGAGTTTCGTGCTCATATATCCCGGGTCGTCGCTCATAAGTAGTAGCACCGCTCAGCAACTAAAGGTTCGCGCTCAAAAGAAATGAGAGGAGCTTTTCAAATGAACATATTGATTCTTAGTTGTGGAACTAGGAATAAAATCGTTCAATACTTCAAAAAAGAGCTTGAAGGAATCGGCAAGGTCTACGCGACAGATTGTAGTCCTCTCGCACCAGCACTTTATGATGCGGACCAGTACTTTATCGTTCCAAGGATTGATCATCAAGATTATTTAAGTACGATTCTAGCAATATGTAAAAATAATGATGTCAAGGCTGTGTTTACGTTAATCGACCCGGAAATCAGTTTGTTAGCGAAACATCGAGAAGAATTTTTAAACGTAGGCACCATCCCGATTGTGTCTGATTTAGAGAACGTTGAGATGTGCTTTGATAAGTATTCGCTGAATACATTTCTAGTAAAAAACGGTTTTCATTCAATAAAAAGCTATATTGATACAGAAGAATTTTATCGAAATGTGGATGCTGGGGTTGTAGACTTTCCCGTATTTGTTAAACCCGTAAAGGGCAGCGCAAGTATCAATATCAATAAAGTGACATCAAAAGAGGAAGTTGAATTATTGTTTAAAAACTATAAGAATATGATGATTCAGGAATTTATAGATGGGGTTGAAATCGGCGCGGATGTGTATATAGATCTCCATTCAGGTGAACCCGTCGCCATTTTTACAAAAGAAAAGCTTGCGATGAGAGCAGGAGAAACGGATAAATCCATTTCTATCAAAGATGAAAAACTGTTTGATCTCATTAAAGATTTTGTGAAAGTGATTGGTTTTAGAGGAATCATTGACATCGACATTTTTAAAGTAAATGGGGAATATATCATTTCGGAAGTGAATCCACGATTTGGTGGAGGTTACCCGCATGCCTATGAAAGTGGGGTCAACATACCGAAGATGATCGTCCATAATTTACACAATCAAGTGAATGAAAATGTCATTGGTCGGTACGAAGAACGTATTCGGATGATGAAATACAACGAAATCAAGATTATTAGATAACTAGATGTTGAGAATTCAGTGGTTTGGAACGAAGATGAAGGAGCTGTGGAATATGTACACAGTCAGTAATCTGAACCTGTTTTTTAAAAGACTGATCGATCTAGTTGGTAGTGGTTTAGGATTGCTATTGTTATCACCACTGATTCTTGTGATTGTCTTGCTTATGAAAATCACGATGCCTGGTCCCGTTTTTTTTAAGCAAGAAAGGGTGGGGAAAAGCGGGGTAGACTTCCATATATTTAAATTCCGAACGATGAAGGTTGACGTGGAAGCAGAGAGAAATTTAGATTTTTCAAAGGATGAAAATCGAATTACTACATTAGGAAAATTTTTAAGAAGGACAAAAATAGACGAACTTCCGCAGCTTGTCAATGTTTTGGTAGGCGAGATGAGTTTAGTAGGACCTAGACCAACAGTTCATATACAAGTGGAGGAATATACACCGATTCAGATGCAACGCCTTCAGATGAAACCAGGAATGACAGGTCTTGCCCAAGTGAACGGAAACAATTCTATATCGTGGGAACAACGAATTGAATATGATCTTTCATATATTCAAAATTATTCCATTTTACTCGATGTTAAAATCATCTGTAAAACGGTCGCGATTGTTTTATTTGGTGAAGAGAAATATAAAAGAGGTTAATTCTAGGAGCGCAATTCGACGATTAAATTGTTTTAAAACGGTAAGGAGATGGAAATGAAGACAATCCTAATTGGCTCTGTTGATTCAAGTAAAGTGGTACTTGAAGAAATGATTAGACTGAACTTTCCGGTGGATCTCGTATTTTCACTGGATGAAAAATATTCAAAAAATGTTTCTGGATATGAGCCAATTCATGAGTTGGCCGAAGCTCATCACATTCCATTTCGGAGGTTTAAAAATATAAACGAAGATCTCTATGTGAAAGAGATTACTGAACACCATCCAGATTATATTTTTGTGGTCGGATTGTCTCAACTCATAAAACCAGAAATTATTCATGCTGCAAGAATTGGTACAATCGGATTTCATCCCACTCCCCTTCCAAAATTCAGAGGAAGAGCCGCTTTAGTTTGGCAAGTCTTATTAGGCGTACGAGAAACAAAATGCTCTCTATTTTTTATAGATGAAGGCATGGACTCTGGCGATATTGTTGCACAGGAAGCGTATGTAATTGAAGATTCTGACTATGCAATCGATGTTCAAGAAAAGAGTAATGAAGCACTTCAACGCATGTTGCATCGGGTGCTACCTCAGATGTTGGATGGAACCGTTACATCGGTTAAACAGAATGAGGAAGAAGCGACCTATCTACTAAAGAGAACACCTGAAGATGGACGAATCGATTGGCAAGAACCTGTAGAGGCAATTCAACGATTAATAAGGGCGGTTTCTAAACCATACCCAGGTGCTTTTTCTCATTATAATGGACAGCATAAATTGATCTTTTGGCGAGCGGATTATTTGGAAAATAAAAAATATGTCGGGATACCGGGGCAAATTGCACAAATTACGAGCAACTATATCGATATTGTTTGTAAAGGTGGGCTACTTCGAGTTACCGAGTTTGAGAATATTGATGATGTGCAAATGAGAGCGGGCTATAAATTTAAGTGATATTTCCCTTGGAAAGTTAAGAAACAATCAGAGGTGAATGGATGAAGGTGTTGGTATTTGCACCACACAATGATGATGAGGTATTAGGTGTTGGCGGCACGATTGCGAAGTATGCAGCGCAAGGTCATGAAGTGTTTATTTGTGAGGTCACTAAAAGTAATACAGATGAAGAGATCAAAGAAGAACGTTCAGAAGCATTAGCTGCTCATCAAGTATTAGGTGTAAAGGAAACGATCTTTTTAGATTTTCCCATTGTGACTTTAAGAGAAACTCCTTTAGTGAAAATCAATGCTGAATTTCTAAAAGTTGTGGAAGATATTCGACCAAACATTGCATTTATTCCTCATAAAGGTGATATGCATATGGACCATACTGTTGTCTCTCACAGTGCAATGGTAGCATTAAGACCAATTAATGGCATTAAGGTGGAGAATATTTATGCATATGAAACCCTTTCAGAAACAGAATGGAATCTTCCCACAGTAGACAATGCCTATATGCCAAATGTATGGAGTGATATCTCGAAATTCATCGACATAAAGAAAGAAGCAATGAACTGTTATCAATCACAATTAAAACAACCCCCTCATCCTCGAACACTTGAAATCATTGAAGCATTGGCAAAGCTTAGAGGCTCAACAGTTGGTGTACCATTTGCGGAAAGTTTTATGTTAGTTAGAAGATTAATTTAGTTTTTTTTCTTAACCGGCTAAACCAGCGCAATCACTATGAGCCAATCGGTTATTACATTGGGAAAACATCTTATACTACAGTCAAATTGGTGTTAAATGGTATGATTTTTCAGGTATATTTATAGATCCACATAAAGAACAAGAACAAAACATTAATGAGTTTAAAAGAAGCTTTGGTGGACAAGAAGTTGACGAGATAAAAGTGTTTAAAGCTCATAGTTTAAAAGGGAGAATATTCCTTCTCTATATGCGCTGGAAATGGAGGAATAAGCTTGAATATTTACGGGCAATAAAATCCACTTAATTGTTTGTAACACTTTTTTTCATTTATAAGCTTGTCATATTTTAACTAATGAAGTCTTGAAAATGGGGAATAAAACTTAACTCTTGAAGGTGGATAAATTTGTTAATAAGAAAAACTGATTGTAGAATAAGGATTCAAAAAGAAAGACCAATGACCAATGACCAATGCAGTGATCTGTATTAAATGCTGATTTAAAGCTTGTAGAAATATACACTTCAGAGACATATTCATTAGTTGCAAACAAAAGAGTTCTCTAAAGGAACGATAAAAAGTTGAGAAAATATAGATGTATATCATGAATAGTAAATGTTTTTAAAAATCCCCATAAAATACTTGTAAAATTAATTCTGTCTCACTGTTACAAGTATACTTGGTTCATGAGACGTAGCTTCCTATAATTTATATTATGTCAACTAAAATTAATTTCAAACTAAAGGAGTTCTCATTTTCCCCTGAGACTCCTCTTTTCAACATGCAATTCGATAAATTCCACACTATATTCAATTACGTCATTAATGAATACGTTATGATTCTTTGCGTACTCTTTTACATCCCTTATTAATTGACGATCATACGTCGTTTTATACTGAATCCGATCTAGTGGTTTATCAGTTTTGTCCAAAGTGATTTTTTCTTGTACCAGAACGTTTTTCAAACCATTTTCAATTAAATGATTCACATTTGTATCATGCTTCAATGCTAGCTGCTTTAACGCGTCTAAAACTGATTTACTGATATTTGTTCTGAATGAAACTCTATTCGTATTTGGCGTGTGAATGATTTTCCCATCGACAATTTTCCACATTGGAATCTTTCTATTGTCATCAACTACATATGGATTATCTTTATGCTGTGTCATATAGACTCGTTTAACTATATGAAAGTTTTCAGAATCTACATCTTTGTACAGTCTGTCAGAAAGTATTTGAAGACTTGTTTTTCCTCGTACCCAAATACGGTAAATCGTATGATTTTTTTGACTGGTGATAGTACTTATATCCGATTTTAAGCTCCAGGATTGAAATACCGCTAATAATCCTTCTGCAAAGGCTAAACTACCGGTTGTAACGTTCACTTGATATCCTTCATGACCTACCCAGCCATCGCCATCAATAACGCCACGTACAAATGATGGCAAAAACTTATCTGAAACCTTTGGAAAAGGCACATTTAATGATTTCTTTGCTGTAATTCCGAGTGATTCAAGATCTTGTTTCATTTCTTTTGAATTAATGATTAATGTTGCTGCTGTCTTAGTTTTCCCAAATGGAGTTAGTACATAATCAGTTTCCATATAGTTAGCGATCAGTCGCAGGATACGTTCATCTTTTTGAGTAAAAAAAATACTATGAAATGAATTATGAATGTGTCCATCAGTAACCAATAAACCAAGTACCCATGCCATTTCATGCGTCCAAACCTTAAAGAAATTCTCGTTCACTTGATGTTTTCTTGGTTGACCTGAATACTGTTCTCTATTCATGGGTATTCCATGCTTGTATAGAACATTACGAATTGCACGATCAGAAAGTCCGACAATTGAGTTCATTTCTTTGAAAGACATGTTATTTTTGTACAGTTTTATTATGGTTTCATCAGTTATTCCAGGATTTCGAGGCATTGCTATTGCTCCCTTCTTCTGAAAAACTACAGATAAATGACTCTAAACCCATTATACAAACAAATGTTCTATAGCGTCCATTTTGGCATTTTAAATTGGAATTTCATTTTACACAAGGCTATGTCAGTATTTGATACTCAGCTAAGAAATTGGTATACTGATTGTAAGATATGAGTAAAATAAAAAAGATCGCTGGTGCGCTAACACCAACGATCGACGTAATAGCAGGTTCCCATCAAGGGGATTGGCTACAAAATGGTAGGAATAACCCATCTGAGCGGCTAACTCAAGGATGGGTTATTTTTTATGGTTAAAAGACAGAATTGACACAATCAATGCTGCGAACGATAATGCAAACATTAATGCTTCGAATACTGACATGGCACCACCCCCTTTCTAACGGGAGTGAGCCAACCACCCTTGAGTACCTATTCTATTACCTTGCTATTATAACATACGTATGTTCGTAGTTAGAGGAGCCAATGGAACCTTTTTTAATACGCGATTTCCCACAATTTATTACTTACTATTTCTTCTTCCCTATATAAAGCAAATGCGAAGAAACGCCTAGCATATGCGGATTACTCGCTGTTTCTTTCAGAAGCTCCAGCAACTGATTGAACTCTTCATCCCCACGATTTCTCCAATAATCCCATTGTTCGCTCGTCAAAAGCGTTCCAATATTGGTCGATCCAATCAAATCCAACGTCTCAAACCCTTGGGACTCCATAAATGGTTTAATATCCTCTACATTAAAGTAATATGCTCCCGTAAACCGGCCTTCATCGCTATGATTAAACTCACCGGTCTTCATGAATTCCACTATCGCATCCATCTTATCGTTTGGACTCCAGTTCCAAGGATCCATTAAAGAGGTCAGGACATGCTTGCTTCTTGGCATAAAGGCAACAAACACAATACCGTCCTGTTTGGTCACGCGGTACAGTTCCTGAATCGCTTTTTGTCGGTCATCTTCTTTTTGCAAATGGTACATCGGTCCAAGCGCAAGTGCAGCATCAAACTTCTCATCAGCTAAAACAGACAGATCTCTGGCGTCGACCACGTGAAAACCTTTAAAGTGTGCATCTAGATCCATTTCTATTGCTTTATCTTGAGCAACTTCAACCAATCTAGGAACTAAATCCGTCAATGTCACTTCATACCCTTGGTGTGCCAACCTCATGGCGTATTTTCCAGGGCCCGCTCCGTTATCCAGCACACTGCCTGTTGCCGGCATATATTTCTGAATGAAATGCCAATTAATCTGAAACTCTAATGGCTCTCGGTCAAGTCTTCCCCATTCATCAAACTTGGAATAGTACTCAATAATTTTACTCATTTTCAAATCCCCTTTTTTAATCTCTTATATGTTTCTCCAACCATACCCTATTAAATTTAACTGTTTGCCGCCAATTGTAATGTCTTTTTGGTTTTCAATGACTTTGGCACCCATTGCTTCGTAGAAATATTTTGCAGGATTATCTTCCAATACCCATACGAGCGCGGATGTCATATTATTTTCCTTAAGTTTCAAAAAGACTTGTTGCAGCAATTGCCTGCCCATTCCTAAGCCTTGAAATTCTTCCAAGATATAAAGCGTCGTAATATCAGCCATATAACCTGGATATTCTCCTGACTTTTCTTTTCCACCATCAGTAAAACCAACGATTTTCCCGTCCCGTTCAGCTACGAACACATAATTAGTTTCGTTTGAAATATTTTGAATCCACAGCTGGGTACGATTTTCATAGGAGAGTTTATTCAAAAACTCTTCTGGGACGATGTCTTTATAAGTAGTTCTCCAGCAATCCACATGCACACGTGCGATACCGTCTGCATCCGTAACGTTAGCTTCTCTGATTTTCATCTTCATCTTTCCTTCCCTTGATTTAGACGCAAAAAAACCCATCGCTCAAAAGAGACGACAGGTTTACCCTTCGTGGTACCACTCTTATTGGTTTGCAAACTGAACAAACCTTCTTAAGACTTTATCGGAAGTGAACCGTTCAGACCTACATGTCAGCCTGACCTCTCATAAGCGAGTTGGGGAGTTTATTGACTGTCTTTCACCGACCGACAGCTCTCTGAGCAATAAATATTCCTTAATAATCTTAATCTCTGAGTTTACTTTATGGGAAAATTTTCTTAATGATACAATTGTTGAAATATTTAGTCAAGAGGTTTTTTAGAAAATCAATAATTCCAAAACAACGAAACCTTCCAGTCTTTTCCTGCGTACACTTAAATAGGAGTTCGAAGGGTGGTAAGAAAATAATGAAAATCAGTAAAATTAAATCTCTACTGGCAGTAAGCCTTTTAGTCAGCACCTTTTTATTTATATGGATGTCAGGTCTACTGGGCACATGGACAACAGGCATGCCGTTTATTGTTGGCGACACGAAGAAATATCATGATGAAAAAGGTCACACTGTCAAAGGAACCTACTCACTAACCGTAGATCTCACCAATTTGGAAAGTAATCTTGGAAAAGATTTGTACAATGATGGAACTCACCGCATTTATGTGACCCACATTCGAACGTCTGATCATGATGGTGTGTATGAAATTATTTTCAGATCAAGTGGAACATATTCGCAGAATGGAGCTTCACTAATCTCAGGAATTCATCATGCCGTGATAAATGGAAACACATTCACATCCGAAATGTCTGCAAAAATGTCTACAGAAATTGATGGTAAGACCTATGAAAACTACACTTTAGGTACGAGTGGGATCAATTTTAGAGACGGCGATGAATTTGGGTTTTATATTGGCCCGACAGATGTCCAAGAAGCTGATGGTAATATTCCGGGTGAAGAAGAATCGATGAAAATTACCGTAAGCAATCTTTATCAAAACATCTGGAGCAAGAAGTAATCACGATTTAAAGACAATTAACATCTTTCTGCAACATGTTCTGCCTCATCGTGCAGCCCCATTGATGTCAGCAATTCCTGTATCAATTCCCATACCGCTTCATCATAGCCAGAAGTCACGATATACCAATAATTCGCGCCACGGACGAATGCCAGCTTTTCCGATTCATTGGCTTGAATCAAAAATAGTCGCATTCGTTCTATTTCTTTTTCATCACACTTTCGATCTTCAGAAAAAGTAAAGCTCGTTTTCGAAGTCGTTGCCGAATTTCGATCTGCCGCGCCGAGTCCATCTAAAGTAGTCATATGGATAGACTCGGCTCTTTCTTTTTTCACTTCATGTAAATAACTGACCACGTCTAGTTTATTAGTGCCAAAAACCTCACGGCAACGCATAAGGATATACTCTCGTTCTTTATGCCATTTACTGGAATACACCTCGAATTCCTCGATCAGTTCAATTAGTTGTTTTTCATCCTCAAACATCCATATGGTTTCTAGCATCTCTGCATATGGAACGGAAAAGGCCAAGTCTAAAAACTCCCGAATATTGCGTGCCATGTATCGAAGAGGCGGATCATTAGTTGGTGTTACACAAACAATTGGTGCTTCGTTTAAATGAGATATGGAATGAAAATCAGTCAAAAAACCGAAATGAATACCCCCACCACCAGTGCTAGCAAACGCAATCAAATCAGGTGGCGTAATTGGATACGGTGCTAATTGGTCGATTGGCTGAAAACCAATTTGACCAAGTGAAAGTCCTTTTTTAGAGAATTCTTCTTCTAGTTGGAACAATTGATGGATTTCACATGGTATTTCATATGAACCATAAGCTTCTTTCAATTCAACATCCCCCATTGAACTCTTCCCCCTATCTTCGTCCTTTTACATTTGTTCGATGAATAAACTGGTTAATCCTGCATTTTATGGAAAACAAAAAAGGAAATAATGGGTTATCTCTTTCCTGTTACATAAAATGTTCTTATTATGCAATTTGCTTCAGTAGGCCTGCAACTAATGCTGAGACAATAGCTCTTGCAATGATTGCATGCTCATAGAGCATGACATTACCAAATGCAGAGTTGGAAACTCATATCGAAACAATTCTCAACACTGCCTACAAGTAGTATCATATGTGAAAAAATTAAGTGTTTCAGAATAGATGATTTAAAGCACAATAGGCATGTAATTTTCTAATTGGAATTACATTTTTTGTTTTTGGCACAGTTAAACTATATGGTTGATTACCGTTCCAACGCTCTTTCATGTTTCGAAGCTAGCGCAGCGATGCAGAAACAGAAACAGAAACAGGAGTACTGGTTTTCGAAGCGCCGAGGACTCTTGGCGCTCGCACTAGGAAAGCGTAGCTGTTTTATGGAATATCAACAGCAACATTTATCATAGCCGTTTTAATTAGTCAGTCTATATGGATAAAACGCATAGTGGTATACTTACAATAGTGTTGGACTATTTTCAAAATATTAAAACACTATTAAAACTAGAGGAGTGACATGAATGGCTATTGAAGTTTATTTGAATTTTAACGGGAATTGTCGGGAAGCTGTAGAGTATTATGCGCAGGTATTTAAAACAGAAGAACCAAAAATAATGACATTTGGTGAAATGCCGCCAAATGAAGAGTATCCATTGCCTGAAGAAGCTAAAAACCTTATTATGCACACACGTTTAAACATGTGTGGCAGTGTCGTCATGTTTTCTGATACATTCCCTGGTATGCCCTTCGTTGAAGGAAATAACATTAGCCTAGCAATAGTCAGTGAGGATCTGGACGAAATCAAATCACTGTTTGATCAACTGAAAACAGGCGGAACTGTAGGCATGGATTTACAGGAAACGTTCTGGAGTAAATGTTACGGCAGTGTGAAAGATAAGTTTGGAATCGAATGGCAGTTCAACTATGGCAATGGTGGCATGTAAATACCTCCTATCTATTAATTAAATACAAAAATCCAAATAGAAACCCCGTTGAATAATGTTCAACGGGGTTTCAACTCATTTCTAAATTCTGTTATGGTCTGCTTTCCAAGAAACAATCGCTTTCTTTATATCATCTGGGGACAGGTTTTCATTGACTGCACGTTCACAAAGAGTTGGAAACTCTTGTTCACCGGCAAAACGCAAGGCAATAATTTGACCGTTACTTAGATTTGAATCTAATAATTTACCTGTTAACACAAAATGGCGCAGGTTTTCTTCTGCTCGAATTGTTCGATCTTGGTTTTTTAATGGGCTCATTCTTACCAGAATTGCGACAATAATAATACACACAACCATAAGTAACAATAGAATAGATTGCAAGATGTTTTCCCCTGCATTAAATGAGCGGACCACATTGATTATCGACACGACCAAAGTCGCAACTAATAATAACGACAGTACATAATGATAAAGCGGGTCTACTTTTACATGTGTTTTGTAATTTTGATTTTCCATCAGTATCTCCTTCATAATCATTAATTCTTATTCCCATTTAAATGTATAACTAGCCATGATGAAAGCACCAACTAACCAACAGCCTAATATTAGAGCATCCGCACCAAGTTCCATAAACGAAGTCCCAACATTCATCGTCTCCCGTAATGCATGGCTTAAATGAGAGATCGGTAAAACGTTAACAATCGGCTGAAGAAATTCTGGCATTTCGCGAATTGGGAAAAATACGCCTCCTAAAAACAACATGGGAAAGGATAAAAATCCTGCAATCGGTCCGGCGCTTTCAGGTGTTTTAGCCACCCCTGCAATGATGAAGCCTATCGCCATAAAAGCAAGTGTCCCTAAAATAACGAATGTTATTAAACTAAGCCAAGACCCGTTTACTTGGGTTCCGTAAATAAGGTGAGCCACTCCTAATACGATAAGTGCTTGCATGCCGTTCAGCAGTAATCTGGCTGTAATTTGAGCAGCGATAAAAGTGGATGCTTTTAACGTGGTACCTTGCATTCTTCGCAAAATCCCGCGCTCTCTCCATGCGGCAATCTGACCTGCTACGCCATTCATGTTGTTGCTCATAATCATCATGGCCAGAATTCCTGGCACCAAGAAATCAATATACTTTAAGTCTAAGGCTTCAATACCACTTGCATGAGTCACAATGACTGGCGAGTACTTTGCTTTTTCCTTACTAATCCCATCCACGACACTATTGACAATAGTTAAACCTATTTGCGAAACCGCGACGTCGGTTTCGTTGTAATATAACGGTAGCTCAAACGGCGTTGTGTTTGAAGCTGCCTTCATTTTTTTCTCATACCCTTGAGGAATCACAACAACGAGTTGAAGATTTCCTTTTTTTACTTGCTCAAGTGCTTTATCTTTATTGTGGATAATTTCAAGATTAACTGTTTCAATCTTACCCATCGTATTTGAGAATTCTTTTGAAAGTGGTGTTTGGTCCTGATCCACTACACCGATCGAGACTGAAACCCCATTGCCGTCTCCTAAAAAAGAACCGAGCATAACCATTAGAAAAATAGGGAATGCAAGCGTCCAGAAAAGAACTTGGCGATTGCGAAAAAATATTCGTAATTGTGATAGCGTTAATTGTAAATAAGCTTTCATTCTTCTCTCAGACTCCTTCCTGTCATATGTATAAAGACATCTTCCAAGGTCGAAGTTCTGGTCTGAAGATTGATCAATTGGATCTGTTTTTCAGATGTAAGTTGAATCAAGCTAATCAAGGTCTCTTGCAGATTATCGGTATAAAGTACATAGGTATCCTTATGCTTCCCAACTTGCTTCACCCCATCAAGCGTTTCAAGCTCTTCTGTCATGAAATTCCCTTCATACTGAAATTCTACTGCACTATCAGACTCTAAACCTTGTATGAGACCTGAAGGAGTATCTAAAGCAATCAGATTCCCTTGATCCATAATGGCAATCCGATCACAAAGAACTTGCGCTTCATCCATGTAATGGGTGGTTAAAACAGTGGTCTTTCCTTTTTCTTTTAATTTCAATACGATATCCCAAAGCGTCCTTCTTGCCTGAGGATCAAGTCCAGTTGTCGGTTCATCCAAAAATAGAATCCAAGGATCATGCACGAGGGCAAGCGCAATTGCTAGTCGTTGTTTTTGCCCCCCCGATAGAGTCTTGATACGACTCTTTGTTTTCTCCGTTAATACCATATCCTCTATCAACTCGGGAATCGAGACATTTTTTTGATAAAAACTTGCATACAACCTCAAAATTTCTTCAACGGTAAGTAATTCAAACAATGTGGTTGATTGAAGCTGGATTCCGATGACTTCTTTTACTTTTAACAAGTCTTTTGCAATATCAAATCCTCCGATAATCGCTGTTCCCCCATCAGTTTTTCGAAGCCCAACCATCATTTCTAAAGTGGTCGATTTTCCTGCACCATTGGGTCCGAGAAGTCCGAAAATTTCTCCTTTTTTTACGGAAAAATCAATAGCATTAACAGCTGTAAAACTTCCATATTTCTTCACTAAATTTTTTACTTCAATCATCGTTTCCGTCTGATTTTGCATTGTTCACTCCCCTATCGAGTTCGTATCCAATTTTGAATTTTGCTTATAAAATGCAAGATCCCTCACAACAGAACGTTTGTTCGTTTTCGCGTTTTCAATTGGCTTCCTCCATGATAACTGATTGAAGATTCATCATATATTCCTCACTTTCTGAAACATAGACGACTTATTACACGCTGATAAAAGCACAGCAATCGCTGTGCTTTTATCAATTTATATGCATTTAATGTCTCAGTAATTCAATCAATTATTAAACCGATACTGCAACTTGCGCATGCCCCTTTTTATAGAAGAAGAGGAATGCTACCAACATTAAGACAGCAAAACCAATCAAGAAGAAGGACAGTACGAAGACATTTGCCAATAAGAAACTTGTATCCCCTTATGAAATGATGGACTTAAAGCCCGCATTTGAATACGTCAATGGCAAGAATCGGCTAAGTGCTTGTAAATACTCTGGTAATATAGGAATTGGCAAGTTCGAACCCGTTGAAGATAATTGCAATACCAGAAAGGCAAGGGTTACAAATCGTACAACGTTACCTTCACCTGTTACTAAAAAGAACACAATGGCCATGAAAGTCGAACTTGTGAAAACGGAAAATAATATAAAGGAAGGCATGCTTGCTACTTGAAGATGCAAGAATTTAAATTAGTATATTCTGAATAAAGGGACAGAAATCCTGCATTATTTTGTTTCTAGCAAAAATAATTATTTTTCACATTTTTCTAGCACTATAGTGATGAACATAAAAAAACCCTTTGAACTATTTTAAAGTTCAAAGGGGTATTGTCAATATGTCAAACTTGCTGCAACAAGCAATCCTACAACGATAGAAATCGAAAACAAACTGAATCCAATGGCTAAATTACCATTTTCCACTTCTTTCGCCAAGTCTGTTTTTGGCGTGAGTCCATATTCCACAATCCAGTATGCGATTACTTGAGTCGCAATACCCACCAGACCCCAGATAAAGGCATCAAGCAAATTCACGCTCCCAGCCCATACGGTATAGATGACAATGCCCAGACCAATTGCTTTCCCCCACAATTTTAAAGCCACTGCAATATTGCCTTCTTTAATCAATTTCAACTCAGAAAACTTTGTGGTAAAAGCAAAAACGGTAAGCCCCAAAAGCATGAGCAAGACGCCAACTCCAAAGTGTGCTAAAAAGTTTCCAACAGTTTCTCCTGTAATGTATTCCATCATCGTTATCATCCCTTCAATCTATCTTCTATGCCAATCGGTAAAAAATATGATAAGTTATTCGTTATTGCCCCACCTGCACGTATACCAATTGCTCCCGCTTGATCATTTAGCAAAAAGCAGCCATACATCAAATGGACCTGTTTTCTGCCAGAAGTCGTCTGGACTTCTGTTTCTGGCAATGGATAGAAAGCTTGATAGACTGGTAAATTATCGACGTAAGTTTTCTGGGGCTCTTCGTCAATGGTTTCGCCAGCTCCGTTGAATATTTCTACCGTATCGCCTTCACGTCCAAAAGAGGGCTTTCGGACATAGGGCATATTCATTTTTAAGAATTCATCAGGTTCCAAATAAGTTGGTAAAAAGTATTGCTCAATCACTTGATGTTCTTCAGCGGTGAAATACTGGTCATCCTCATGTAAGCCCCATATAAGTGCCTGGACTGCCTTTGATTGCAATAAAAAAGCAGAAGGAGGATTGATGACCATCACTTTTTTCTCAATAATGAGTTTGATCAGTTCCTGCCCAATGTTCTCGTCGGTCGTTGGGTCTTTGTCATTCACTAAATGTTCGACCGGGTACGTTTGTCGGTATAAAATGTCGATCCGTTCCCCACTTGGCGTAAAAAGGCCAGAATCCGTGATAACCCCATTCACCTCCACAGGTTCCGTCAGTACTTGAAGCTGGTCCAGACTAACGTATTCTGATGGCAAATCAAGGTGTTCCTGTAAGAAACGTGTCGTCCATAGATCTTCTATATTGTCACCATGGGAAGTGAAGACGATCTTAGGCGTACCAGGACGGTCTAAATGCTTCCAGGAAGCGGCAACAGCTTTCCTCATTTCTTTACGTAACAAGTCCACGCATGATTTATTCGGATTTTCAACTCCATAGTAATTACATACATACTCGTTCGCCTGAAAAGCTTCCTTGATAAACGTCGGGGTATCGGAATTGAATTCCATCAGTTTGATTCCAGAATGTGAAACTACAAAATCAAGACGGCCAATAATGGTTTCTTGGGGAATTGTTTTCAAGCGACAATATGTTAGAGCTTCAATTGGAAAACCAAGTTGTAGGAGCGTATTATCATCTAGTTCCCTTAATAGAGGAACCGCTTTTCTGAATATTGCCCCAACTCGTTCCGCCGCTGTTCTGATTTCCTGTAATTCAGCATGTGAGTGTTTCCGAATATCCAATAAAGCATATTCTACTTCGTATAAGTCCGGGAAAAAGTAAGGAACTTGTTCATATACTTTTTGTCTATCCAAATGAAATAGTGGATCACTCACCCGCCAGATCCTCCTTTGGAGCCACTGCCGATTCCTGATTTATAGCCACTTGTACTGCTTTGTGTGTTTTTGTAGTTATTGAAGTTAGTCGAATAATGTGGTGATTTTCTTAACGCAGATTTGTTACTGAACATGTTGCCGAAAAGATAATATGCACCAAAATGTGAGGATCTGCTATCGTCACAATAGTAGGTTGCTTCGTTTTCATCCCATTCCCAGTCATCGCAATCGTACTCAGTAGGTTCAGGTGGCAATGTGGTATTAGATTCGTATTCATCTTGGCCGCAACCGGTCAACCCTATGGCCATAACCGACGTCGCTACGCCTACCATCAATTTTTTTGTCTTATTCATTTATTGAGTCCCTCCATTTTATATCCGGTCTCTATTAGGTAAAGAACATAGACACGACGATCTTCATCGATTTCCGCGGAATCTTTTTCCCACTCCTGACCATTTATATAGTGGTAAACGGAACCGATTCGGGAAAGAATGTCAATGTGGTGTTCGAACTCCAGCGTTTGCAGGAGTGGATAGTTTTCTCTTTCATTAAATCTACGCATTTCCAATTTCAACGTATTGTTAAGATTGAATTCTTCTTTTTCCTTTTCGCCTTCTTTTTGCTTTTCTACATAAATTACATGCCATTCGCCTTCAATAGCAGATGATGTCTGTTTATAGACTATTCCTTCTTTCACATAAAAATCGCATTCTCTGCGCGCAAGAACTTGATGTAAATCTATCACTTCATAGTGAAATAAAGGTTTATATGAACTGGTACGGTCATATAAACGGTATTCAAGTGACGTATTCACTTTTTCATCCATCCTTTCACAAACCTATTAATACATATACGAATCTCATCTTCATTGGTTTCATTAAAACAAAAGTCGTCAGCTTCCATTGTATAACAGGAAAAAAGAAAAAAGCGAAATCCTTGAAAAAAAGGAGTTCGCTGACTTTTTAAGCAATCAATCAATTACATACACTCAAGCCATAATTTCTGGTTTTCTTTGTTCCAAAACCGGTTCTTTGTAAGAGATTTCCTCGCCAGTCTCAATATCAATAAACGAACTCGTTTCATTGAACCAGCGGTCTGGAGCTTCGTGTCCCCAAAATGTCTGACGAAGTGGATCATTCAAATCCCAGCGTTTCGGCTTCAAGTCTGGGTCGGTAGTTAAGTAATCACCGGTGTAAAGTTCAATACGATGGCCATCCGGATCTCTCAAGTATAGGAAGAATGCATTTGACAAGCCATGACGTCCTGGACCTCGTTCAATGGATTGTGCATAGCCCATACTGGCAAGGACGTCACAACAATCAAGAATGCTGATTCGGTCTGTCAGAGAGTATGCAAAATGATGAAGTTTTGGTCCTGGACCACTCATGAATGCATGGTCATGAACGGTTGGCTTGCGGTAAAGCCACGCTGCCCACAAGTCACCATTTTCAGTTTCCGTATATTCTGAACAGGAGAAGCCTAAGTGGTCAACGTAGAAATCATAAGCTCTTTGAACGTCAGGCACTGCGCAATTAACGTGGTCAATCCGTTGAATTTTCGCTCCGCGGTATAAGTCATAGCGTTGGAGCATGCGATCGGTTGTCTTCATTTCAGCAAAAAACTCCAATGGAATTCCAGAGTTATCATGCACACGCAGTGTTCTTCCGATCGCATGCTGCGTTCCGGAAGGCATCCATTTTGTTTTCAATCCTTTGGATGTAAAGAGCTTTTCGATTTCGTCAAGATCCTGTTCTTTCGCCACCTTGTAACTGAGTACTTCCACCATTGCTTTTTCTGCTTGTTTTAATAAAAGACTATGATGAGCATGTTCTTCGAGACCTCTTAAGTAAATATGCTGGTCATCACTTTCTGTTTCAATCATGCCTAAACCATTGACGTAAAACTCACGGGAAGCCTGTAAATTGGTTACATGAAGAACTGTCCTCGCGATTCGAATGATAGAAAAATCCATTGTGGTCACCCCCCTCTGCCGTTATTTTCCGAATTGTTGAATATGATGATCGGTTATGGAAACATGAATAATTTTCTGCTCGGTATAAAATTCGAAACCGTAATGTCCGCCTTCACGACCGATTCCCGAATACTTCGAGCCTCCAAATGGAGTTCTTAAATCACGCACATTTTGAGCGTTCACCCATAACATGCCAGCTTCCACTTTATGCGCTACACGGTGACCACGTTTGATGTCATTTGTCCATACATATCCTGCCAGCCCGTAATTGATATCGTTAGCCAGTTTAATAGCTTCTTCTTCATCCTTAAATGTCATGACAGTCAGTACCGGTCCGAAAATTTCTTCCTGGGCGATGCGCATATGATTCTCTGCATTCAACAGTAGAGTCGGCGCAACAAAATTCCCTTTTGCCATTTCTTCAGGGATAACTGCCGTAATGACTTCCGCGCCTTCTTCTTTGGCAATATCCAAGTAGCTTTTTACTTTTTGATAATGACCTTTATCGATTAAGGGCCCCACTTCTGTGTCGGCTTCTAGTGGATCTCCCATCTTGATTTTTGCTACACGTTTTTTCAGCGCTTCAATAAATTCATCTTTTATGGATTCCTGAACAAACAAGCGGGAGTTCGCGGTACATCTTTCCCCGTTAAAGGAATAAATTCCCCAGACGCATGCATCCATTGCCCGCTCAAAGTCAGCGTCATCAAAGACGATAATCGGTGACTTCCCACCTAGTTCCATCGAACAGCTTTTCAAAGTATCAGCACTATTTTTAATAATAGTCGAGCCGGTTTTTGTCTCCCCGGTAAATGAAATCAGTTGAACTTCAGGATGCTTAACGAGCGCATCCCCCGCTGTCTCTCCATAGCCATGAACCACGTTGAAGACACCTTTTGGCAGGTCTGCTTTATGAATGATTTCAGCTAACAAGTTCGCCGACAGTGGCGACAGTTCTGCTGGCTTCAACACAACCGTGTTGCCGGTTGCCAGTGCTGGAGCCACTTTCCATGTTTCCAGCATAAATGGTGCATTCCACGGAGTGATTAACCCTGCTACACCAACAGGCGTGTTGATTGTATAATTGATAAATTCATCGTCCACTTGATAGGCATCGCCGACGAGGCGGCTTTCCACCATGCGTGCATAAAACCGGAAGTTTTCCGAAGCACGGCCAACCATTTTTTTGGTCTGGCTGATTGGAAGTCCCGTATCGAGCGCTTCCAAGTAAGCAATTCTCTCTACTTCTTCATCAATCAAGTCCGCTATCCGATAAATGTATTCCATTCTTTTTGTAAGTTTCATCGTCTTCCAAGGACCATGGTCAAAGGCATCACGTGCAGCAGCTACTGCTTTATAAATGTCTTCTGCTTGTCCTTCAGCAACTTCGTTGATTTGTTCATTTGTAAATGGATTCATATTGATTATCGTATTGCCACTAGCAGCAGAAGTGAATTCCCCATTGATATAGAGTAGGATATTGTCTTGCGTTTCATGTTTAAACGCCACTTTTTCTCGTGAAGATACCATACTTATCACCTATATTCTTAAGTTTGTAGTGATCATCAACTAAGTTATTAGTTTATAGCCGCTTCCTTTGGAAGTTTCCCAAGGTCGACGAGTGTTTCGCGAACTTCTTTTTTCAGAGCCTCTGAAGGGAATCCTAAAGGCAGTCGAAGTTTCGGATTGATTTTCCCCATCATGCCAAGCGCTACTTTTGCAGGTCCAGGGTTGGTATCTTTAAACAACACATCGTTTAATGGCATTAATTCGAAGTGCAAATCCTGACATCTTGCTACGTCGCCCGCTTCCCATGCATTGTATAATTCGGCCACTTTCACCGGTTCAACGTTCGCTGTTGCGCTGATGAATCCGGCCCCACCAATGGCAAGCATCGGATAGCACAGCAGTTCAATTCCTGAATACAAAAGGAAGTCTCTGCCGCAGTTCAGCAATACACGGTTGACATGCTCGAAGTCTTTGTTCGCTTCTTTTACACCGACGATATTCGGGCAATCTTCCACTAAACGTTTCATCGTGCTTACTTCCATATTGACTGCAGAACGACCCGGGATATTGTAAATGATAATCGGTGTTGTCACTGAATCAGCGACTGTTTTAAAGTGCTGGTAAAGGGCTTCCTGATTTGGCCTGTTGTAATAAGGCACAATTACCATCGCAGCATCTGCGCCGATTTCTTCAGCGTACTTTGTCAATTCCATTGTTTCGTCATGGTTTGTCGACCCTGTTCCAGGCGCGAAAAAGACACGGCCGTCTATAGTTTCTTTTGCAAGGGCCATCACTCTTTTTCGTTCAGCCATTGTCAAAGAGCTCGGTTCCCCGCTTGTTCCCGTAACGGAAATCCCATGACTGCCACTTTCAATTTGCCAGTTAATTAACTCAATAAATGCTTTTTCATCAATTGCACCGTCTTCTGTAAACGGGGTAACGACCGGACAAATGGACCCTCTTAATTTTCTTTTCGCTTCTTTGTATGCCAAATTCATCTACTCCTTTAAGGAATTAATGTACGTCAATGTTATTCCTGAAGTTCTTTCAGTTCACGATATTTTCCCTGGCTGTAGAGCAACGGGTCATGTTGTTCCAGTTTGACGCCCGTTACTTGCCCGATAAAAATCGTATGATCGCCAGCTACATATTCGCTATGCAGTTTACACGTCACAACTGCCAGTGAATCCGGAAGAACAGGAAGTCCTTTATAAGAAGAGAACGTTATTTCATCCTCTAAATTTAACTGACCGGAGAATTGCTTGGACTCATTTACTTGTTTGGACGTCAGGATATTGACAGCAAATTGTTTTGCTTCTTTGATATGTTGTAGCATTCTAGCTCTTTCACCAATGCTGACGGCAATAAGTTTCGGGTTTAATGAAATCGACACGAACGCATTTGCGGTCATGCCATGTACCTCACCAGCGACTTCGGTCGTTATGACTGTGACACCCGTTGCGAAACTTCCCATTGCATTACGAAACAATCGATCATCCACTTCATGTTCGTCGTTGTGCATATTCTAATCTCCCTTCCACTAACTTAACGAGTCTATTATTTGATTAAGATAAAATACCCGCTTCTTTTTTCGCTCTGTTCAGGAAGTCGTTCACCATGTTTTTATATGGTTGCTTGTCGAATTGATCGTAATAAGCATTTGACATCCGCACTGGATCTCCAAAGAAATAGTACTCATACAGTGCTTGGCGGTTACCGAAGGCACTGATTGAAATATCCCATGCTAAGCGGAATAATTGAACTTTTTCCTCACCATTGATGTTGGCACCTTGCGTGTAACGATGAACTAATGTTCCGACATCCGTACTACTGAAGTCTGCTTCTGTTGGCAATGCCATCAAGCCGGATGCGCCAAGAATTTTAATGATTTCATTCATGCGTTGGTACATTTTCGGGTACCAGTTACGGGCTGCGTTCAACGGTTCAAAGTCAGGTGTCATATTGCCATATTGATCGATTTTGGCGTTGTGTTCGGCGCGGTACAGGTGAGAACGCATCACTTCCAAAATGACCATGATTTCGCTAGCTTTTTCTTTTACATGCATGAACTGGTCAATTCCGATTGCTTCCATCATGTTGACGACCACACCGAGAATGAACTCTGTTTTCACCGTGTTTTTGGCGATGACTTGATGCGTCATATGTATGACCGCATTCGTTTCCGTATACGTGCGATTACAGATGTTTGTACTTTCGCTTACAAATACTCTTTCCCATGGAACAAACACGTCTTCAAACGAGATGATCGCATCACTTTCGTCAAAACGGGCACCGAGCGGATGATCCCATTTGCTCTTCCCATAGTCGAATGATTCACGAGACAAGAATTTCAGCCCTGCCGTATTATTTGGAATAGCAAATGCGAAAGCATACGGATCGTCCGTCGTTCCTGGAGTCCGATTGATAGTGGAAGGGAAAACGACCAGTTCGTCAGTGATACCACCTAAAGTGGCCAACAGGCGGCAACCGTTCACGATAATTCCGTCTGGTGTCTTTTTGGTTATACGTGCGGATAGTGTAGGATCTTTTTGATCCGATTGAGTCAATGTCGATCGGTTCACTTGTGGGTGGATTAATGTATGAGTTAAGCTGATGTCATTTTCACGTGCATATTCATAATAGTCTCTGGCATTTTTGGCAAATTGCTTACTGCCTCCACCTTCTTGTGCGAAAAATTCACTGGCAGTACCAAAAGCCATAATGCTAGTATTTAAATAGTCTGGAGAACGTCCCATCATGCCACCGGAAAAACCAGCCCATTCGGAATGCATTTCACGTCTTCTAAATAAATCTTCTTTGGTTTTCGGTGCAATAAAGGAAAGCCCAACTTTTTTTCCTGAAGTCGGTGAAGTATAAAGCATCTTCTCTGGCTTCTCATGTTGCAGATCATATAGTCCAGCTACACTTTCCACGACGTTTTTAAAGGCAGGGTGTGTCGTGACGTCTTCCACTTTCTCACCGTGAATCCACACTTCTGTGTTCCGTTTTTTTATGCCTTCGATATATTCTTTTCCTGTTCGAGCGCCCATTTAATTCCCTCCTATTTCGGTTCTATCTATACTGACCATGATAGTAATTTAAATTTTCTGATATTAATATTTAAATTGATGAATAAATCAGAGCATAGACTTCTATTTAAATCGTGAATGGATATTATTTTGCTTATATGTGCCGGCCTCACTGAATTCGATCAGTTCCATCGACAATGCCATGTAACGTTTAGACATGAGTTCCGAAAAATGATTTTTCAATACGGCAAATAATGCAGCGCAAGCTTCTTTTTTAACTTCTGCCGAACGTCCTGCTCCTATTTTCAATACGGCATGGACAAAAGCGTCGTCTTCAGCCCCGTCAGCAACCCGGTAATCTTTTAATTCAATTGCCCTTGAACGGATGCCCCCTATAGGGAAAACGGAGTCCCGTGAAATGAGGACTTTATGAACTTCTTCAAATAGCAGCGCGATATTCGCCTCATTTTTGATATTATCCGTATATTCCACTGTAAAATGCGGCATGCGGTTTCCTCCTGTTCACGTTACCGGTTCGAGAACGCTTCATCCCCGATAATGGTATTGACCAATCGTCCGATTCCTTCAATTTCTGTCACGACTTCATCACCGACTGCAGTATTGACGGAACCTTTAGGAGTGCCTGTAAGAATGACATCATTCTCACTCAATGTCATGAAGCTGCTTAAATATTCTATGAGCGTCGGAATATCAAAAATCATATCCGCTGTCGTTCCTTCTTGAACAAGCTTGTTATTGACATGTGTAGTTAACTTCAGTTCCATCGGATTGGCCACATCATTCGCATCGATGAGCCAAGGACCAAATGGTGTACACGTATCACGGTTTTTGACACGCAAATTCGGACGGTAATAATTTTCAAGATAATCCCGAAGTGCATAATCATTTGCTACACTGTAACCTTTGACATACTGATAAGCCTCTTCTTTTTTCACATTGCGAGCTGTCTTCCCGATAATGACGGCCAATTCGCATTCATAATGCATGTACGTGACGTCAGTAGGGCGACGGGTATATGCATTATGGCCGATAAACGTATTCGGTCCCTTCAGAAAAACCAGTGGTTCTGATGGTGCATCAAATGCCAGTTCGGCTGCATGATCCGCGTAGTTAAGCCCTAAAGCAAATACGGTACGCGGGACGATTGGCGTCAACCACACAACTTCACTTTCCTCAACAATCCGTCCATCATCAAGCTTCAGGTGGCCTTCCCATTCAATCGCTTGATGGATAGCGCCGCCATAGGATATCCTTGCTGTTCTCATTGCGCCCACCTCCGGTTGAAAGATTCTTCGTCAACCAGTACATTTTCTAGTTTGCCGACACCTTCTATCTCAATCCGGACTTTATCTCCTGCTTTTGCATGTGGCGCATCTTCTGGTACCCCTACGAGTAATACGTCTCCTGGACTTAAGGTCATGAATTCAGTCACGTCAGCAAGTAAACGGGCAACGGGGCGGATTAAATTCTTTGTTGAATTTTCCTGTCGCAGTTCATTGTTAATGAACACACGGATGGTTACATCATCCGGATTTTTCATTTCGTCCCTATCAATAACCCATGGTCCGATTGGACAAAATCCATCGCGGCATTTTTGTTGTACAGCTGGTCGAAATAGGCTTGTATGCGGAACGCTCACGTCGTTAACGATCGTATAGCCTGCCACATAATCCATTGCTGTTTCTTCCGTTACCGCAACTGCTGTTTTGCCGATGACAATTCCAAGTGAAGCACCCATTTCAAGTTTCGATTCGCTTTTAGGGACCGGTATGCTTGCTCCGTATCGATTCAATGTATTTTCAGGTTTAATGTATAAAACAGGAGCAACTGGAGGCGAAAGGTATGGTTTATCATTGACTTTATCACCAAGTCGTTCAAGGCCACCATGAAAGTTCAATAATGTACCATAAACCGTTCCAGTCACGGGGATGTCCAAGGGTATATCATTTATACCTAACTCATTACCTTCAAATTCGATTGAATTTGTTTCTGTATTCACAGATACGGAATATAATTCTCTTGAATCAGTTCTTTTGATCTTTGCAATAAGCATTCGAATCACTCCTTAAGTTATTAAACTAGTTGTTTATCGGTTCAATAACTACAAGCTATATAAAATTGAACATGTTTAAGAATGAGACTCTTTCAGAACTCACTTTGAAAAGGCATCCTGAATCAAACAGACAATAAGGCTTTATCACTGGTAAGTTTTTCGCCACGTATACGCTGGAATTCATCCATTAGTTTCGGAATGGTCAAATTCTTCTTCTCTTGTGCGTCAAATTCCAAAATGATTTGTCCTTTGTCCATCATGATCAATCTATTTCCTAAGTCCAAAGCTTGTTGCATATTATGCGTGATCATCAGCGTGGTTAGTTGATCCTTTTCAACCAGTTGTTTTGTTAAATTGGTAATCAGTTCCGCACGGGAAGGATCCAGTGCCGCTGTATGTTCATCCAGTAGTAAAATCGACGGTTGTGTAAAGGTTGCCATTAATAGAGAAAGAGCTTGCCTTTCACCACCTGAAAGTAAACCCACTTTCGCATTTAAGCGGTTTTCAAGATTTAAATGAAGTGTTTCAAGAGATGCACGAAATAGTTCCCGTCGTTTCCTGTCAACGCCGATTCTTAATAAACGTTTCTTATTGCGTGAATAGGCCATTGCTAGATTTTCCTCGATCGTCATCGAAGGTGCTGTACCAGCCATCGGGTCTTGAAATACACGTCCAATCATCTGCGAACGCTTATACTCCGGCATTTTTGTAACATTTTTATTGGAGATTTCTATTTCACCAAAATCAGGAGACAGAGCGCCGGAAATCATATTCAACATAGTGGATTTCCCTGCGCCATTGCTTCCGATAACCGTCATGAAATCACCTGGATTTAAATGGAGATTGATCTGGTCCAAAGCGATTTTTTCATCTGTTGTGGCTTCATTGAATAATTTGTTAATCTGGACGAGTTTCAGCAACTGCAGCTCCCCCTTTTAAACGCGATTGATACTCCATTAACCGTTCCGCATGCCGTTTGGCTTTTCTGCTTTTCTCTCTTCGCTTATCAAAGTATTGAGGGAGGATCAATGCGCCGATTACAATAACCGCTGTAATCAATTTCATGTCTCCCGTATCAAGAAAGTCCACTCTCAGTGCAAGTCCGAGTACAATTCGGTAAATAATAGCTCCTGCTATAACGGCAAATGTCGTACGGACAATGGTTTTCGTCCCGAATATTGCTTCACCGATAATTACGGAAGCGAGACCAATGATGATCATTCCTATTCCCATCCCAATATCGGCAAACTTCGCATATTGAGCAATCAGTGCACCTGAGAATGCCACCAGAGCATTGGAGAAACCAAGTCCTACAATAATGAGTGTGTCAGTATTGGCTGACAGGCTACGAATCATTTTCTTATTATCGCCGGTCGCTCTAATCGCTAGGCCAATTTCGGTTCTTAAGAACCAATCCACCACAAATTTAATGAGCAAAACGATGATGGTCATAATGAATAAAGTACCCCAGGTAGATGGCAAATGCTGTACCCCCAGCATGCTGAGGAAATTATTCACCGCGGTGTCGATTCCGAGAGAACCCCAAAAAGACTGGAATTGATTGAACATTGACTCTGCATTTAGTAAAGGGATATTCGGACGACCTATGGAATTTTCCGAGGTCAGTCCCATTATTCGAAGATTAAGGGAATACAACGCAATCATCATCAAAATCCCGGAAAGTAGAGCATTGATTTTCCCTTTCGTATGTAGAAGGCCGGTGACACAGCCTGCAAGAAAACCGACAATGACGGCAAGCGCCGTCGCTGCCACTGGATGATATCCTAAGGTGATCATCGTGGCAGCAACCGCAGCTCCTGATACAAAACTTCCGTCAACGGTTAAATCCGGAAAATCCAAAACACGAAATGAAATATATACACCAAGTGCCATGATTGCATAGATGATTCCTTGCTCTACAGAGCCAAATACTGCTGAAAACATGTAGAATCACCTCCTGATTTATTTGCTGTATTCAGCTTTCCACTCGTCTTTTATCTCAAGTCCGATTGTTTCTGCTGTATCTTTGTTCATGATGAATTTTAACTTTTGTGGAATGTCTACTGGAATTTCGGCTGGCTTACTTTCACCTTTAAGGATTTTCACAGCTTTTTGACCAGCTTCGTACCCGATGTCATAGTATTCAAATCCATATGCAGCTAAACCGCCTCGTTTGACAGAATCGAATTCACCGACCATCATCGGCAATTTATTTTCATTTGCGACGGCAATGACCGATTCAAGCGCAGAAACAACAGTATTATCTGTAATGATGTACAAAGAGTCTACTTTGCCGATCAATGATTCTGTTGCTTGTTTTACATCTGCAGACGTTGCAACCGATGCCTCAACAACCGTCATATCCATATCTTTCAGCATCGCCTTGACCGCTTCCACTTGGGCAACTGAATTTTGCTCTCCCGAGTTGAAAACCATCCCAACTTTTTTAGCTCCTAATTCCTCTTTCAGGAATTTCATCGTATTGGAAATCGCATCAGGATGACTATCAATCGTTCCTGTTACATTGCCGCCCGGTTTTTCCATCGATTTGACAAGCTCTGCCCCAACTGCATCTGTTACTGAAGTGAAGACAATCGGAATATCGCTTGTTTTACTCACAGCAGCCTGAGCACTTGGTGTTGAATTTGCAAAAATTAAATCAACATTCGCACTGACAAGGTTGTCTGCTATAGTCGTGTTGATACTTGGATCACCTTGTGCAATTTGAACATCGTACTCTGCTTCAATCCCTGCATCTTCCAAAGCTTTTTTGAAGCCATCGTAAGCAGCATTTAAGGAAGGATGCTCGACAATTTGTGATACACCAATCTTAAATGTCTTATTTTCCCCATCCCCACATGCCCCTAGAAGCAATGCGGAACCGAGTAGTACAACTCCGATTTTTTTCAGACCATACTTCATTACAATTCCCCCTACAAGATTAGTTATATTTTCAAACTTGAAACCAAAGGAATGGAGGCTACTGTGAAAAATTTTCTCGATTCAAATGATTAATAAATCTTTCTTCTTAGCAGGTCCGGCATGGATGGCTTGTCCGATTAATCCTTCCACCGCTTCAAGCATGCCCTCACCCATTCCCGGATGAGCATAATGAGGGAATTTGACGTCTTCTTCTTTTGCGGCCATTTCTAGTAACTGAACAAAGGAACTGGACATTTCGATAGCCCCTTCACCGATCATATGAATCCCGCTAATAATTTCTGTTGCGGGATCGGAAATCACTTTGATGAAACCATCCTTTTTTCCAGTTATGGCTGCGTAGCCGTTGCCGCCAAGAGGGTATTGACTGACCCGAACAT
This sequence comes from Paenisporosarcina sp. P4_B8, assembly GCF_056402175.1. Classification (NCBI taxonomy): domain Bacteria; kingdom Bacillati; phylum Bacillota; class Bacilli; order Caryophanales; family Caryophanaceae; genus Paenisporosarcina; species Paenisporosarcina sp. P4_B8. The sequence goes on from NZ_JBFUHX010000011.1 coordinate 112,919, forward strand.
CGAACCCAAAGTTGCGGGCGTTTACTTCAGTAAGACCAACCGAAACAATCGGTGGAATGGTATGTGCCACAACAGGCATGAAAGTCATGTCGACTTCAGGTTTATGTCCGACAATCGCTTCAACCGCAGCTTTTCCTTGTTTAATTGCTTTAATTGCCATCAAAGGACCTTCGGTTACATCTCCTATTGCGTAAATGGATGGAATCGATGAACGCATAGATGCGTCGACGTGAATGTAGCCTTCCTCCGTTTGTGCAACACCGATGCGGCCTATGCCAAGTGGTTTAATATTAGGTTTACGGTATCCCGTTACAAAAAGATGCGAGCCGTGAATCGTTTCTTCGACGTTTTTGTCATTTTTGAACGTAACAGCAATTTCATGATCATGATCTTCAGTAGAGAGCAAATGAGCATCTTTATAGATATTTATTTTTCTACGTTTAAATAAACGCAGCAATTCTTTATGGATGGATTCATCAAAAGCAAAATTTGCTTTGTCCTCAAATAGAATGCTCACTTTTGCACCCAGTGCCGCAAAACTAGAAGCCACTTCAAGGGCAATATAATCCTGTCCTGAAACGACCAAGTGCTCTGGCATTTCATTTAGTTCAAATATTTCGTGTGATAACAGTATTCGTTTACTTTTTACTTTGATGGAGTCCGGCAGAATTGGAGAACTCCCGGTTGCAATGATCGCCTGCTCGAATTCAAAAATATCGAACTGATGACCATTTTCTACACCGATTTTGTCTGCTCCGAGAAAAGTAGCTTTGCCTTGAATCACTTCAATTTTATTGTTTTTACAGAGACTTTCGACGCCTGTTCTTAGACCATTAATTGCTTTGTCTTTATAACTCAGCAGCTTAGTCAAATTGAAAGTATCATCACCTTCACCAATCCCAAGTTCGTGTAAATGGTCCGTTTCTTCCCGTTTCTTTGCCGCGTGAGTAAAGATTTTTGATGGGATACAGCCTTTGTTCAGACAAACCCCGCCCATGTAGGACTGTTCAATCAAAGTAACCGACAACCCAAGCTGCGCACCTCGTATCGCTGCAGAATATCCACCCGGACCCCCACCGATGATGATGAGATTTCGTTGTTGACTGATTTCACCGACAACCATATTAAATCATCTCCATCATCAGTTTATGTGGGTGTTCAATAAGGCTCGCAAAGCGGTTTGTAAATGCTACAGCGGTTGCACCATCTGCGACTCTGTGGTCAAAAGCCATGGAAAGTGTCATGATATGACCAATGACAATTTCATCCAGCTCATTGACAATCGGCTGTTTTTTAGTTTTATGGAAAGCAATCAATGCCGTTTCCGGATAGTTGATAATAGGTGTAGCACCTGTACTGCCAAGCGGACCGACATTACTTACAGTAAATGTACTGTTCTGCATTTCAAACGGTTGCAGTTTCCCGGCGACCGCTCTTTCTGTCAAACCTTTTACATCTGCATGAATCGTTTTAATCGATTTCTTATCCGCATCGTGAACTACAGGAACAATCAAGCCGCTATCTGTGTTTGTGGCGATCCCGATATGATAATTTTTCTTAAGAAGAATCCGACTGTTTTCTTCATCAAGTTCGGCATTGAAAATTGGGAAGTCTTTTAATGAAATGACTAGAGCTTTAATGAGGAAAGCAGAGACGCTGACCGATTCACCGGACGCTTTCAATTCTTCTCTCATTTTAAATAAGTTCGTCATGTTCACTTCATCAAAATGGGTAACATGCGGAATTGTGAATAATGATTTCGTCATCTTTTCCGCGATTTTTTTACGTATGCCTTTAAACGGAATTTCATCAGGTGTTTCCTGACGAACTGCTGACTGAGGGACCGCCATAACTGATTCTTGATGAGTTTTAGTTTGATGACCTTTCAGGAATCGATAAACATCTTCCTCCGTCACTCTTCCAGATGGATCAGTCGCTTGGACATCTTCTATATTGATATTATGTTCACGTGCTATTTTACGAGTGTATGGCGCTGCCAAGACACGGGTGAAAGTCGTCTGCGTATTCTTTTCTTTAAAGACAGTTGGAGTAATCATTTCGTTTTTTACTTCCTGTTTCATTTCAGGGGATGTTTTTTGTACTGTTTTTACTGATTCATCCGCTTCGATATAAATCAGGCTAGTTCCGACTCTAACCGTTTCGCCGGCATCGATAATGATTTTTTTTACGATACCTGAGCAGGGAGAAGTAAGTTCTGCAACCATTTTATCGGTCTGTACTTCAACAAGTGGTTGATCCGTACGCACGGAGTCCCCAACTTTAACCAAGTAATGGACAATCTCTCCTTCGGTCATCCCTTCTCCAATGTCATGTAGTTTTACTTCGAGCATGGCATTTCCCCCTTAAAAATGAACCACTTTTTCAATCCCTTCAACAATACGGGCAGGTGTAGGAAGATAATGTTCTTCCAAAGTGAAGAAAGGAACAGGAACATCAAAGCCCGTAACTCTTTCGATTGGAGCACGTAAATATAGGAACGACGTGTCATTGATTATGGACACAATATCATTACCGAGCCCACCGGTATGATGCGCTTCATGAATAATAACCGCTCTTGTCGTCTTTTGGACGGACTGTGCAATAATGTCACGATCAATCGGATAGAGTGTACGAAGATCGATAATTTCACAACTGATGCCTTTTTTCTCTGCCTGTACGGCCGCTTTTTCAGCGATTGCAACCATGGCACCCCATGCAATCAAAGTGACATCCGTACCTTCACGGACGATTTTTCCTTTGCCAATTTCCACTGTATATTTTCCAACGGGTACTTCTTCTCTTTGCGAACGATAGTTTTTCATAGTTTCCAGGACCAGTACCGGGTCTGGATCTTCCATAGCTGCAATCAGTAACCCTTTTGCATCATACGGATTTGAAGGGCAGACAACTTTTATTCCCGGCATATGAGTGAACAGAGTTTCTGTACTATCGGAATGGATTTCAGGTGCACGAATTCCCGCTCCGTATGGGGCCCTGATGACCATAGGTACTGTAAAATGTGACATTGAACGCATACGGATACGGGAAACATGGGTCATGATTTGTTCGTATGCGGGATAGATGAATCCAAGGAACTGTATTTCCGCAATCGGTTTGAATCCGTTAACAGCAAGACCAATGGATGTTCCAATGATGCCGGATTCAGCTAGTGGGGTATCCACTACACGGTCGGCTCCGAACTTTTCCTGAAGTCCTTCTGTCGCACGGAACACTCCTCCATTTTTCCCGATGTCTTCTCCCAGGATGATGGTACGATCATCCTCTTCGAGCAATAATCGCATGCCATCATTAATTGCCTGGATCATCGTCATCTGGGTTGTCTGTGCCTCTTCATGGTTTGACTCTTTCATTGTCGTCATCCTGTCACCGCCTCCCCAAATGTGCAAGATATGCTTCTTTCTGTTCAGCGAGTTGAACGGGCAATACTGCGAATACATGATTGAAAACATCTTCCACATTTGGCGGTGGGTAGTTTTCCATTTCATAGACAGCCGCTTCGACTTCATTCGCTGTTTTTTCTTTCATTTCCTTAATCCACTGTTCATCCCAGTAGCCATAATTTTTCATGAACAATTCCATACGTTCCATAGGGTCAACAATATGCTGGCCTTGTTCCGCAGGGCGATATTTCGATGGATCATCCGCAGTCGTGTGAGCACCTTTTCGCCATGTAACCGCTTCTATTAATGTCGGTCCATCTCCATTACGTGCACGGTCAAATGCTTTTTTCGTTTCAAAGTAGACCGCCAGACAATCATTTCCGTCAATACGGACACCTGGTATTCCATAAGCAACTGACTTTTGTGCAATCGTCTTGGAATTCATTTGTTTCTCCATTGGAACTGAAATCGCATAGCCGTTATTTTGATTGAAGAAAACGACTGGAACTTTGAATACGCTCGCAAAATTCAGTCCTTCATGAAAGTCACCTTCTGAAGTGGCTCCATCCCCGAAATAAGCAATGGAGGCATTTTTTGTTCCTTTCAGCTTTTCTGCCCAAGCTGCACCCGCAGCATGAGGCAGTTGAGTAGCAATCGGTACAGCTGGGGGAAAGATATTTCTACCTTCAGGTGGTACACACCCTTCTACTCTTCCATTCCAATACAAAAATGTTCTAGTCATGCTTTTTCCAAAAGTTAGGGTCGCACCATGGTCACGATAAGTCGGGAAGACCCAGTCATTCTCCTCAAGCGCTAACGCACTTCCTACCTGCGCTGCTTCTTGCCCTTCGAAAGGCGCGTATGTACCAAGTCGCCCTTGTCGTTGCAAGTTAATAGATTTTCTGTCATACGTGCGGATACGCAGCATGTTGTAATACAATTCTTTTACCAATTTTTCATCAATCGTATTTTTATAACTTTCATCAACGAGAACGCCTTGATCGTCTATTATTCTTTTGATCGGATAGTTTTGTTCCACTTAACTTGCCTCCATTCAGGATAAGTTGCGTATGGACCACTTTGGTTTAGCTGGTGCTGTGTAGAAGCTATTTCGCTTCGATCTTTCCGCAATTCGTTTTTCACACATCTCATTTGCGGATTCTTCTGTTGTTTTGCCGGTGCTGCTCGCTTCCTTGAACACTTCCAATATCGCATCATAAATATGTTTTGTTTTGGCAAGTACACGTTCATGATTAATCCCGTACAACTCATCAGCTACTTGAATAAGGCCGCCGGAATTGACGATATAATCAGGAGCGTATAAAATTCCTTTTTCGTGTAACATTTTCCCGTGGGTGTCATTCAATAGTTGATTGTTAGCTGCACCAACGATTGCTTTTACTTTAAACTGAGCGATTGTATTGTCATTGATGATTCCACCAAATGCACAAGGAACGAATATATCTGCCTGCTGTGAATAAATATCTTCTTTTGCTATCACGGTCACTTTGCCGGCAGTTGTTGCTGCTTTTGCTTTAATGGCATCTATACTATCCTGATGGATATCCGTTACGAAAATTTCAGCACCAGCTTCAAGCAGTCCGCATGCAACTTTATATCCAACCTTTCCGAGGCCTTGAATGGCATAGGTATGTCCGCCAAATTCATCATCTCCAAATAGCATATGATTGGTCGCTTTTATACCGTAAAGAACACCCGCTGCAGTCGGAATAGATGAATCTCCGCCACCACCATATTCGACCGGAAGGCCGTTGATAAAATTGGTTTCTTTTGAGGCGTGTATGAAATCATCCATTGCCGTACCCATATCTGTTCCTGTATAAAAACGGCCACCTAAAGAATTGACAAATTGACCGAATGCACGGAACAGTTCAGGTGACTTATCTGTTTTCGGATCCCCGATTATGACTGCTTTTCCGCCTCCAAAATCAACATCAGCGGCAGCGCATTTGTAAGTCATCCCTTTTGACAATCGCAGAACATCTTCCAGTGCCTCGTCCATACTGTTATAAGGTTGCATACGGCATCCGCCGAGTGCAGGACCGAGAGTTGTATTATGGATTGCAATGATGGCACGCAAACCAGTGGAAGGATCGTTACAAAAAACCACTTGTTCATGTGCACTCATTTTATCGAAGAGTTCAAATTCTTTAGCCATTGATGTTCTTTCTGCAACTTTCATACGAAAGGCCTCCTTAAAATCTATCACTTGAATTTGCTAAATTTAGACTGACGCTTCTTTTAACTTATTGGCTATGGTTTCTTTTGATAGGATGACTTGCATGACTTCACCTTTTCCAATGACACCTAAATGGTTTCGTGCCGTCACTTTTGTCTTAACAAAATTGTCGCGAAGTTCGATCACATTAGCTGTCAAAGACACGACTGAACCAAGAGGGGATGCAGCAATATGTTTCAGTTGGACTGATGCACCCATTCCCTCTTCATGCTCTTCCAAAAAAGGAAGAATGATTTTTCTTGAAACCCACTCCATATGGTATGTCATTGCTACTGTTGAATAGACAGGGTGAACGACTTCACCTTCAAACGCAGCATACATATCCTCTGTCACAATGATTTCGATCGATTCTTCTCTGCCTAACTCCAGTCCTCGTTTCATGCTATATCTCCTACTTACCATTTAGTTTATGTACATGTTATGAACGAATTCGAAGATTAATAGAAAAAAGTTTATATTCCAGCAAGATTATCAAATAATCAACACATAAATGTAAACGTTTACAAAGTGATGTTAATAAAATTTGCGGAAAGCCCACTTTGGTTTCATTGCTGTAGTGAAAAAGCCATTTCTATTCCTTTTGTTTTCAATTCTTTTGTCACACATCTTATTTGCAGCTTCCATCGTCGAAATCCCATTTTTTATAGCCATCTCGTATACTTCTAAAATGGCATCGTAGATATGCCTTGTCTTAGCAAGGACTCTTGCGTGATTAATGCCATACAATTCATCAGCCACCTGAATCAGTCCGCCTGAATTGATAATATAATCTGGTGCGTACAGAATGCCCTTTTGCTGAAGTCTTCTGCCATGCGTTTCATTTAGCAATTGATTGTTGGCAGATCCTGCTATTGCTTTCACCTGGAACTGTTCAATTGTCTGATCGTTAATGATTCCTCCAAGTGCACAAGGGACAAATACATCCGCTTCCTGTGAATAGATATCTTCACTTCCAACAACCTTCACTGTTCCCGGTGTAGTTGAGGCTAATTCTTCTATTATTCTCAGACTTTCATGACTGATATCGGTAACATAGAGATGAGCCCCTTCTTCAAGTAAACCGATGGCAACTTTAGATCCTACTTTTCCTAAACCTTGAATGGCGTATGTTCTTCCTCCCAAGTCTGGCTTGCCAAAAAGTGATTGATTCGTTGCCTTTATGCCGTAAAGAACACCCGCTGCCGTAGGAACAGAGGAATCGCCCCCACCTCCATATGCCACTGGTAGACCTACAATGTAATGTGTCTCTTTTGAAGCGTGTATGAAATCTTCCATGGTCGTACCCATATCCGTCCCAGTATAAAATCTGCCACCTAATGAATTTATAAATTGACCGAATGCCCGAAACAACTCTGGTGATTTATCTGATTTCGGATCCCCGATAATTACTGCTTTTCCTCCACCAAAATCCACACCTGCAGCCGCACATTTATAGCTCATTCCTTTGGATAATCTGAGGGCATCTTCGAGTGCCTCTTCGACGCTTCGATATGGATGCATTCGGCATCCCCCTAAAGCGGGTCCTACCGTTGTGTTATGGATGGCAATAATCGCACGGAGACCGGTTGATGGATCATTACAAAAAACTACTTGTTCATGCTCTGCCATCCTTTCAAAGAGTTCAAATTTGCCCGACAATGGAATACTTTTTGCAGTTTCCATCCATCAATCCCCCTCTTAAGCCAAAGATGTAACATTCACTTTACTTTACATAATAAAATTATCGACTTTTATATTCATTTATTTCTTTCATCCATTGTATGATGCATTTCATCGTATAACACTATTTCAACGTAATATTATCAAAATGTAATATTATAGTCAATACAATAATCGGAAAACTCTATATTTTTGGAATTAATAGATACTTATTTTTAGGAAGTCATCTTTTGCATTTTCAATTCGTTCAACAAGTGCTTATTGTATGCAGTTTTATAATGTTAAATGAACAATTAGATAGAGAAAGAGCCCTTCCGTTGTTAGCGACTTGGAAGGGCTTTTGATTTACGGTGTACTACTCACGATTCATCTGGACCTGTGAGAAATACTGGACCAAATACGATGTGTTCCCGTTATTCATATTTTCTATTGAGCATTTGATTTAATTCTTTTGAAGTTCGGTTGATTTGATGGTTTGCTTCATCCAACATGCTCTCTACCAATTCCTTGACACTTGGGATATGGTCAATCAAACCAGCTATCTGACCGCTATTGATAAAACCGTTTTCCAAATCTCCATCCATTGCACCTTTGACGTGATACTTTTCGGTAGTCATTTCACCGTATTGTGCCAAGGTTATGCCTTGTTGTTCATGTTCGTCTAGCTTCTGTGAATAAGGTGTCTTCAAGATTCTTCTCACCATTCCTACACTGCGTCCCACAATAATCGTTGCTGTATCACTCGCATTCACTAAACTGTTCTTATAGTTGTCGTGGAATGGTGCTTCTTTGGTGGCAATCAATCGTGTTCCAATTTGAACACCGCTCGCACCCAGCATAAGTGCAGCCGCGAGTCCTTTACCGTCTCCGATACCACCAGCTGCAATAACGGGGAGTTGGACATTTTTCACAATCTGAGGAATGAGTGTAAATGTCGTCAATTCAAGACTGGAATTGATACCTGCAGCTTCAAATCCTTCCGCCACTAGAAGATCGGCACCTGCCGCTTCCGCTTTTTGTGCATGTTTTACGGAAGCTACAAGAACAATCACTTTCACACCATGCTCATGTAAAGTCTGAATAAAAGGAACTGGGTTTCCAGCTGATAAAGAAACAATCGGAATGCCATGTTTAATAACGAGCTCAATTAGTTCTTTTGTATATGGAGAGACATTAATGGCGATGTTGATCGCGAAGTTTCGTTTCGTCTGTTGTTTCGTTTGAAGGATAATTTGTTCCACTTCGTCAGGTGTCATCGTTCCACACCCGATCGTTCCTAATCCACCAGCTTCGGACACAGCAGCAGTTAACGGGGCATTGCTTATATTCCCCATCCCCCCCTGTATAATTGGGTAGTCAATTTGCAACATCTCACAAACATATTTCATTTTCCATTCACCTCTACTAAAATATGTTATAGTAATTGTAGTTGAAAGACAATTGCGTGAATTTGAATTGGGGGTAATAGTGTTGATTATTTCATTTAAAGGAAATACACCTAAACTAGCTTCAACCGTATTCGTTGCACCTGGAGCTAAAATTATCGGAGAAGTAGTAGTAGGGGAAGAATCGACTATTTGGTTCAACGCCGTTTTACGTGGAGATGAAGGACTTATTTCGATAGGAAAAAGATGCAGTATTCAGGACAATTCTACGATTCATTTGTATGAAGATGCGCCTGTTATAGTCGAAGACGAAGTAACAGTTGGCCATAATGTTATCTTACACGGCTGCAAAGTTGGAAAACGTTCGATCATCGGCATGGGGTCCACCATACTGGATCATGCTGAAATCGGGGAAGAATGCATCATCGGTGCTAATACATTAATTCCTCCCGGCAAAAAATTTCCACCGCGTTCATTAGTTGTGGGATCGCCAGGAAAAGTAGTTAGGGAACTGAGCGATAAAGACTTTGAAATTATCCAGCTTTCCATTGATACGTATGTTCAAAAAGGATACGACTACCGAGAAATACTTCAAAGCAAAGAAACTGAATAAGCACCGTATTTTTCTAACGGGTTCTATTGAGAGGTGTATTATCTCAATAGAACCCTGTTTTCTTCATCTAATTATCCCCATTTAATTAGACAGTAAAGTTTCAATACTTTTTCTTCAAAAATACATTTTGTATTCCACATATCACTTCTTGTAACCTAGAACCTTTCCTTTCACATTTTCAATCGGCAAGACTCCAAAATCTTTACTATCGGTACTTCTCCACCAGTTATCTCCCAAGACAAATACAGTGTTCGCTTCAACTTTTACAAGCTCCAAAGTTGTTGCAAAGTATTCTTTCCAAGATTCATCGTCACTTCTATTAGCAGGGTCGGATTCTTTGAAAAATTCTTCTTCATTCTGACCTCTTCTCAACGCTTTAGAATAAAAAGTATCTAGTTTCTTGCCATCAATAAATACTTGACCGTTCTTAATCTCTACGGTTTCCCCCTCTAGCCCAACTACTCTTGAAATATAATACTCAGGCATATTGAAGTCGGGATTGCTTTCAATTGTGAAGTCGGGTGATTTGAAGTAAATAACATCTCCTCGTTTAATTTCCTTGTCATCACGATCAACGACTAAACGGGGATGAGCCAATGTTTCATAATCGTGGTCACCTCTATCCATGTTGTCGTAATCCCATTCCAATAATAACGAGTTTTCAAGTGGTTCTACCAATTCGACTTCTGGTTTTGTGTCTTTGTCTGTAATCGTTTCCATATCATTCGAATCAACCTTTGGTGAACACGCAGTCAATAATACTGCCACACCAATCAGTAAATACTTTTTCAACTCAACCATCTCCTTCATTTATATTATACCAAAAATATCCATTTAATAATTAAAATTAAAGAATATTCTGTGAACGATAAACATAAAAAAAACGCTGAAATTTAATCAGCGTCTGTCTTAACGTTTATATATAATATCTTCCCAAGAATATACTTTGTCAGTGATTCAAAGAAGATTAATGAATATCTTTCTTTTTGAACCTACCGCCACTAACTTCCACCACTTCATATATCGTTACAAATGCATTGACGTCAATTTCCTGTATGATCTCTTTCATTTTACTTTCTTCCAAGCGATTAATTACACAAGTGATTTCTTTAAATTGCTCATTTGAGTAGCCGCCTTCAACAATGCTATATGTGGCTCCACGGCCTAAGCGGTCACGAATTGTCTCTACCATGATTTCGGGTTGATTCGTAATAATTTTAAAGGTTTTAGAACCACTTAAACCTTCTTCAACAATGTGAATAACTTTAGAAGCAATAAAGTAAGCGATTGCCGATAAGATAGCCCCTTGAAAACCGAAAACTAACGAAACAATAATAAAGACAAAGACGTTTAAAAATAAGATAAGATCACTTGTTCCAAAAGGTAATTTTCTGGATAGTAATACGGCTAACATATCAATTCCATCTAAGGCGCCACCATTTCGCAATGCTAAACCCATACCGAAACCTATTATAATACCGCCGACAACGGTTACTAACAAAGTATCACCATGAATGATGGTTGATACTCCGTGCATAAGGATCGTGCCCACTGCTAAGGATGCTATTCCGATTACTGAGTATATAGCAAAACTCTTACCGATTTGCTTATATCCTAAAAACACGAACGGGAGATTCAGTATTGCAATAAGTGCTCCTAAAGGCAAATCGAACAATTCTGACCCAACAATACTTAGGCCTGTCACGCCACCATCTGAGACGTTGTTCGGGATTAATACCGCTTCTAGTCCATATGCAGTGATAAAGCCCCCAATAATGACCAATAATGCACGCAAAATAATTTTAAGACTATTGTTTTTTTGCTTTGCGATTGTTTTCTTTTTATTTTTCTCGTTTAATGTCTCTTTCATCAAATTTCCCCTTACTTAAATTACACGGATTGATAACATATTTTTTTTACCTTGTTTTAGTTATTTTAACATACCAATAAAGTAAAGAACCGTATTTTCACCTTAATAACACCTGATTCAAGCTTTCAATCATCCATTATTATCGTCCTCATTTAGATTATTATTTTCATGGGAGCTATATATGGATGAGTCCCTCCGAACTTTAATACAATTGTGTTTTCGTATTAAATTCCTCGTAATTATGTTTAAATTCGACTTCAGTTACAGCATCGACATTTTTTGCTCGGTCGTCCACAACGACAAGGTATCCACCTAGCATTATTTGGGTGAGAACTGTACGACGACCATAAGGTACCCCCCCTAACAGGGGAACCCGATTACAGCATTTTTTTGGATATCCATTCATATTGAATATCAGGTAATTTTTCTTCATTTTCATGTCCTCTGCCTATGATTTCAAATCCATTTTTTTCATAAAATCGTTGTGCATTTTCATTTACTTCAAATGTGTATAATCTTAATCTCCCACTTGATTGTGCTTTTACTTTATCTAGTAATGTATGACCTATACCAATTCCTTGATAATCTATATGAATATATAATTGGCTTATTTCCATTTCATTATAGACAATCATTCCAACTACTTTTTCATCAATTAACGCTAAATCTATTTGAAACTGTTCAGGTAATATATGATTTAAAAAATATACGTGATTTTCAAAGCTGTGTATTTCTTTCTGACCAATAGCCTGTTCCTTACTATCTCGCCACATATCCACTGTTTGTTCAGCATATTTGGCGTTATACTGAGTAATTATCAATTTATGATGGTTCATTACAAAATCTCCTTCAGTTTTGTTAACTGCTCTATATGTTGTTTTATGTTAGTAACTTGGATTAGAAAAAGAGCTGACTATGCAGCTCACTGATTTAAATTGATTATTTAACGAGTGGAGATATCTGTTTTTCCCATTCTGTAGGTCCTTCGTTAGTTTCAATAAATTTTCTCCAATATTCTCCACTTTGTTTATCAAAAATAATAATATTGCTGTCGTTTGGTGAAATTAATTCATATCTGTTTTGCTCTTCATCCTTAGTTGTTCCATTGGTTTTGGTTGAAGTATCTCTTATTGCTCCTGAAATTTGAAATGATGAATAAAGAATGGAAATACTTAAAACTACAATTGCCCCCGTTAAAGAYAATCTCGTCGTTTTCTCGTTCAATATGTAACCCCCATTAATTTTTGAATTAAACTTTAGGAAACCTAATTTTGGTTTTACATGAAAATTCTACATAGTTGATTAGTTATCCTGTTTTTTATATTCTTGTTGGTTTATAAAAAAGTTCAATCAAAAATACGTCTTATTAAGTTGATTTCCCCAATATAAAAGAGCCTGCTTTTGAAAAAAAGATTGATCAAAACAGGCTCTTTAAATATTTCACGAGAACGATTTTTATAAAAAAGCTTGATCATTTTCTACCTGTGTTGCTCAACAATCACGCCCGATTATTGTAGACTAATCCACTTCACATATTTACTTTATGAAGCTTCAAGATAAAGACTGCTGCCACGATAAGAAGGGACACCGTCAGAAAAGTAACCGCTAGCGCGCTTTGCCCACTTGCGTACAAAGCTGCGGAAGCAACAATGAACACAACCAGCTTAAGCGTAGTTCTTATGGGGAAGGAGAAGATGGGGAGCGACGCCTTTGGGGAGAGAAACATACCCCATAGAGTGGCTATGACTAGTGGCGTGGCAACCGCGAGTATAATTTTGACCGCTGCCCCTGTCTTGATATGATAACCCCAGTAACTGAACGCAGCCATTGTACCAAGCTCCAGTAGAAAGAATCCGGTGAGGACGCTAACACCTATCCATTTTATTTCCATCCGACTCTTCCTCCTAATAAAAAGAATTAAGAAACTAATGTTAATTTATTTATATACAATATGTTTCGGCCATATTCTAAAATCCTGCCCTTTAACTTAATAACAATTATTTCAAAATTGCGTTATTTGAGCAATCGCTTTATTCCAGAAAATGGCCCTTTAATTGAACAATACTGCTGGAGTTTAAAGGTCAAAAGAAAACCCTAATACAGGGTTTTATCAAACTTTGTTATAAATTATCAATCTTTTTTACAAATTATCAAACTTTATTTTAAATCAACAATTCTTCAACTAATCAAGCTCCACAC
>NZ_JBFUHX010000012.1:0-113464 GCF_056402175.1 Paenisporosarcina sp. P4_B8
CTATACCACCTAAAAAGTACCATCAATAGTGGTATCTCATAGGAGTGTTTTTATTTATTGTTCATTACTAACTTTGTGAAGTATTACACTTACAGTAACGGATGCTTTAGTTAAAGAACATGGGTTGCTTAAGCAACTCTTTTCTTATTGAACTAACGGGGCAGGTTAGTTGAAGAAGCGTAGTATGGTTGAACTGTGAGACACATTTTGCTCGCACGATACTTCTTGTTTCCTTATATAATCTGAGTAAATCGCCATTTATTAACTGTTTTGCAATTTACAGGTTTATTAATTACAAATTAGGTAGAAATCACCTATTATTTCCATTTCGAATGGGATATAATTATTTTAATATTCAGAAAGGGGGATCGTAATATGACAAAGAAAATTAAACTTTTTGTATCTGCTTTATGCCTTTCAGTAGTTTTCGTTGCACCAAGCGTATCTGCAGGCGGGGTAAGTGATACAAATTTTGGGCCTTGGACAGGATGCAGTGGAAATAAGCCTTGTTATGACAATGACTAAATTGAAGATAATTTTAATTATTAGTAGAAAGAGCAGCCAACGTTTTATTGGCTGTTTTTTTGTGCATTTTATATCGCTGCGTTATTGCAAATTCCTATCTATCAGTGGACATTTTTCTTCTGGTTCAACACCTTATATGTCAACACTTCAATAAGTCTTATTCAACTAACGGGTGCTTTAGTTTAATAAGACTTATAAATATTAGGTACGAACACTCAGCCTTTTTGACAGGATGTTTAAACGTTCGGTATTTACATTTACTATCTTTTTTTATATTTCCATTCAAGCAATAAGCAGACATTTAGTAACACTTTTAGCGTACATATTAACAAATAACAATTAAAATTGTGTGTCTGCTAAAACGGTGAATATAGTAAGTATTAATCATTAACAAAGCCTGAATTTAGGCATTTTAAAAAAGCCCAATTCATATGCGAATTTGGGCTCTTTTTGATGTTTAATTTAGATTTTGTACCAGATAACTGAACGGGTTAATTAATCATCACCTCGTCCTTTTAAATGTGTTTCATTAATATAGAAACAAACTGTTCAAGTCCTTGTCGATCTTCCTCATGGAATCGATCTTTTTCCGGACTGTCGATGTCTAAAACACCAATCACTTCACCATTTTTAATCATTGGTACTACTATTTCTGATTGGGAAGCCGCATCACAAGCGATATGTCCCGGAAAAGCGTGTACATCAGGTACAACCATCGTTTCTTTCTTTGCAACTGTCGTTCCACAAACTCCTCGACCAACAGGAATTCTGACACAAGCAGGCAAACCTTGGAAAGGTCCTAAAACAAGTTCTCCTTCATCCATCATATAAAAACCAACCCAATTGATTCGATCGAAAAATTGGTTCAGTAACGCAGAAGCATTGCTTAAATTAGCCATGACATTCGACTCACCGCTTAGTAAAGCGTCCAGTTGTTTTCCTAACATGTTGTATTGTTGTTCTGTATTCCCTGCATATGCTGCTTTTTCAAACATGAAATCACCTCTTAAAATTAGAAACTTACGAATCAGTATAAACTTTCTCATAATATTGATGCAAATCTTGGACCCTGTGTGCATCGGACCCGAACACAAGAGGAATTCCCATATCTTTTGCAGTTGTTACGTAACGTTGTGGGGGATAGGGTTCCAAACAAAATTCTTTAGCCAGTCCCGCACTGTTGAGGTCCATTTCATAACGATGTTCTTTCATTAATTGTAATGTCGACATAATGAAATTATGGTCATCGACTTTGAATCCATGAGCATGTTGGAACTTATGAATTAATGTCGGATGTCCAATTCGTTTCGGTTTATATTTTCCTAAATCAGCTAGTATGGAGGCCTGGAGAGTTTTGTAATAAAGCTCATAGACTTTTTCAATAGAACCTACTTGCCCTGCAAACTCAATAAATGATTCTGCCGAGAAATCTATACAAGTATATTTATTTTCAAAAAGCAGGAAATGGACAGATAAAATAGAATCATCTAAGGTAGGACCAATTTCATTGAGCATCCGGGCAGTTGCTTTTTCGTATCCTTCAATATAATCGAACTCCAGACCAATGTTGATTGAGATATCGGAAGCGTATTGTTTTTTTAATTGGCGCAGTTTGTTTATATAAGGTTCAAGTGAGTTTACATCTAGGAAACTATCCCTAGTAGGGACAGTATCAATAAATCCTTCAGGAGCAGGTGCATGTTCTGTGAATGAGATATCGGTAAAGCCGTTATTTATAGCTTTTTCTATATATAATTCGAATTCATCTTTCGTTCCATGGGGGCAAAAAGGACTATGAATATGCGCATCTCTTTTCATTAATATAGGCACCTCCAACGTGTAAATCGGACATTTTACATAATTTCGGCAAAATTCTTCGATTTTCGTCTACATTCTCGTTTGTTCATGGTAGTATTACATATATAAACTGGCATAGACCGTGATTTTGGAACAGGGGGCTTACGATGACTAAGTATATCATCATTGCAATCATCGTACTAATTGCATTAATCGTAGTCGGATTTATGATCCGTCGTAAACATAACAGTGAAATTGAAAGACTTGAACATGAAAAACATCAAATTCAAAACAAACCGATACTAGAAGAAATGACGAAAGTTAAGCAGCTAAATATGAATGGTCAAACGGAAGAAATGTTTGAAAGCTGGCGAAACACTTGGACGCAGGTTATGGATGTCCATATGCCGAAAATCGATTCATTGCTGTTTGATGCTGAAGATAGTATTGATAAATTCCGTTTCAAACGTGCTACAGCGATAGAACAAGAAATTCAAGAACGTATTCTGCAAAGTGATGAACAAATGTCCCGAATTTTAAAAGAGCTTGAGCAACTGATTGGAAGCGAAGAGAAAAACCGAGTGGAAATGGATAGCTTGAAAGAGCAATATCGTGCAGCACGTAAAACTTTACTCGCGCATCAACATTCTTTTGGAGCGGCGGCTGTACCACTTGAGAAGAAATTGGAGCAATTCGGTCCTCAATTTGAAGAATATGATCGACTAACTGAAAACGGCAACTATTTGCAAGCACGTGAAATTGTCATTGGACTGGATCAGGAAGCCCAGCATGTATTTAACTTATTGCAAGATATTCCTTCGCTGTTAACGGACGTACAAAACAAGATTCCCTTAAGTATTCATGATCTCCGTAGTGGACAACGTGAAATGGAAGAACAATCCTATTATTTAGAGCATCTTGAAATGACGGATCAATTGGACAAATTGGATGACGAATTGGTACTAATGAAAGAATCAATCATTCAGCTTGAGATTGAAGACGTGAAAATTCGTGTTGAGCAAATGAAGGATGAAATTGAAGCGTTCTATGACATGCTGGAAAAAGAAGTAATGGCAAAACGTTATGTTGATAAACATCGTCACCCTACTGAGCGTCGATTGGCTGAAGTTACGACCATCACACGTCAAACAAGTGATGAAGCTGCATATGTTCAACAAAGTTATCGTTTACCAGAGAAAGAAGCAGAAATTCCTCTTGTGTGTCTGAAGCAAATCGAAACCTTGCAAAAACGTTATGATTTACTCGCACAACGTGCAAGTGAAGATCAATTAGCTTATTCAAGCCTTCAGGATGAACTTACACTGATTTCGACTGATTTGGAAAGCTTATATGAAGAGCAAGATCGTTTCTCTAATAGCCTGAAAAATTTACGTATTGATGAAAACCGGGCTCGAACTAATTTAGATGAACTGAAGCGTTTGCTACATGAAACCGACCGTATGGTACATAAAGCGAATATGCCGGGGATACCTGAAGAAATGGATGTTCGTTTGGAAGAAGCCGAAGAACATATTTACTTGGTGATGCAAAGCTTGCAAGAAGTACCACTGAATATGAAATTGGTAGACAATTATTTGGCAAAAGCGGATAAATGTATCCATGAAGTACATGCTAAATCAAAAGAAATGCTTGAAAATGTATTGTTGATTGAACGTATCATTCAATACGGCAACCGTTATCGTGCGAGTCATCCACGGATGAATCAGCGTTTATTGGAGGCTGAAGCGGCATTCCGTCAGCTTCGATATTCCAAAGCACTTGAAGAAGCAGCTACGGCTGTAGAAGAAGTGGAACCGGGTGCGATGAAGCGAATCGAAGTTCTTGTCAAAGAGGACGCGTGGCGTTCATAACAAGAAAAGCGTAAAGCACTACTTTAACCTGATATCGGCGATGGAAGAACTAAGCGAAAGCCTGCTTTCGCATCGGTAGTAAGGCTAAAGCCACCGAGACCTGAGGTAACACCTTCATAACCCACATCCTGTGGGCCCAAGCTGAGGTGCGGGCTAGTGCTTGAAGCTAGACATTAAAGAATATCAGTATGGTATACTTTTATGTAATAAGGGCAATTGAAACCACCGCACCCCACGTGCTGGTGGTTTTCTAATGAAAAGGAGTACAACAATGTATTATTTCGATCATAGTGCAACGACGAAACCACATAAAGAAGTATTGGATACTTTTGTAAAGGTGAATGAGGCGTATTATGCAAACCCTGCATCTTTGCATGAAATGGGTGTGGATTCACATATGCTCCTTTCCCGTGCTCGAAAGCAAATTGCAGATATGTTAAAGACAGAAGAAAACAAAGTGGTTTTCACTTCAGGCGGAACAGAATCCAATCATTTTGCCATCCATGGTCTTGCTAGAAGTCTGCAGTCTCGCGGAAGACATATCATCACATCAAATATTGAACACCCGTCCGTGTTAGAATCGATGAAACAATTGGAGAAACAAGGCTTTGAAGTCGATATTATACCAGTGAATGATAAAGGCATTATTTCATTTGAAGATGTAAAAGAGCGATTGCGTAAAGATACGATTTTGGTAAGTGTGATGCATATCAATAACGAGATTGGAAGCATTCAACCAATTGAACAATTAGCAAAAGTCATTCATCAACATAGTCGAGCATTATTTCACGTAGATGCAGTTCAAAGTTTTGGTAAATATCCAGTGTCTTTTCCCATTCTTGGAGCAGATGTACTGACACTGTCAGGGCATAAATTCAATGGTTTAAAAGGAACCGGGATTGTCGCTTGGACAGGTCATGTTTCATTTGAACCGACCATTGTAGGTGGTGGACAAGAGTTTGGGCTTAGAAGTGGAACGGTACCTGTTCCTCAGGCAGTTGCTTTCGCTAAAGCCATGAGGATGGCATTCGAAAATCAAGCATCCATGCACAAGACATATAAAATGTGGAACGAAAAGTTGAGAAACTTTATTAGTGGTTTCAAGGATATACGCATATTATCCCCAGATGATGCTGCTGCACACATCCTGACAATCAGTGTCCGGAATATTAAAGGAGAAGTGCTGGTCAATGCCTTGCAAGCAAGGGACATCATTGTAACAACATCGAGTGCATGTTCTTCTAAACAAACGAAAATCAGCCATGTAATAAAAGCAATCGGTTTACCCGATGACTATACAAAAGGTGTGATTCGCATAAGTATGGGAACCAGCAATAGCAATGAGCAAATTGATCATTTTATAGAAAATTTCACGGCAATCATCAAGCAAGTTAAAGGAGATTAAAAACATGTTGGAATGGAAAGAAATATTAATCAGATATGGTGAGTTATCTACAAAAGGAAGAAACCGAAGCTCGTTTACAGGTCGATTACGAGACAATATTCGTTACGCGTTTGCTGATTTACCCAAGTTTCAAATTGAAACAGAACGGGATCGTATGTTCATTCGACCAAATGAACAGGAAACCATGAAACAGTTAATAGAGCGACTGCCACAAATTTTTGGCATTCAGTCTTTCAGTCCAGTTGCATCTTGTAGTCACGACCTGGAAGATATCAAACAAACAGCCATTAAAGTAGTGGAGTCAATTGATCGCAAAGATAAAACGTTTAAAGTAACTGTTAAACGCTCATATAAGCCATTTGAGATGGAAACAAATGAACTGCAACAGTTCGTTGGAGCCAATGTGCTTCGTACATTCCCTGAAATTCAGGTTCAAATGAAGAAACCGGATATTGAACTACGTGTAGAAGTACGAAGAGATGCTGTTTATATGATGGCAGAAGTCATTCCTGGTGCAGGCGGTTTACCGATTGGATCTAACGGAAAATCACTCTTGATGCTTTCGGGTGGTATTGACAGTCCTGTTGCTGGTTACCAAATGTTAAAGCGTGGCGTACGCCTGGATGCCATTCATTTTCACAGTCCTCCATTCACTAGTGAACGTTCGAAGGAAAAAGTTATGGATTTAGCTGATAAATTAAGTCGCTTTGGTGCTTCTGTGAAATTGCATATCATTCCATTCACTGCGATACAGCAAGAAATTCAAAAACAAATTCCAGACAATGTATCAATGACGACAACTCGGAGAATGATGTTAAAGATTGCAGATTTAGTACGTGAAGAAACGCAAGCTTTGGCAATTATCACTGGTGAAAGTCTTGGACAAGTGGCAAGTCAAACTTTAGAAAGCTTGACAGCTATAAATGCCGTGACGAATACGCCTGTATTACGTCCACTTATTTCATATGACAAGCAAGATATTATTGAGATTGCCCAACAAATCGATACTTATGAAGTCTCGATCAGACCGTATGAAGATTGCTGTACAATTTTCACTCCTGCAAGCCCAAAAACAAAACCAAAGCTTGAAAAAGTGGAGTATTATGAAAGCTTCAAAACATTCGATGATATGATAACTGAAGCAGTCAGTGAACGTGAAATTATGATGTTCCCTAAAAAGAAACAAGATAAATTCTCCGATCTATTATAAAAATTAACGCTTGGTTTAGATACGCATAGCTGTTTTTGAATAAAAGATAATCCCATATATTACTACTTCTTGTGAATGCATGAATTTGTCCATCCGGCACATTCTATATTCAACAAGGAGGTGACACAGACATGGCAAATCAAAGTTCAAATCAACTAGTCGTTCCAGGTGTTAAACAAGCTTTAGACCAAATGAAATATGAAATTGCACAAGAGTTCGGTGTACAGCTTGGACCAGATGCGACAGCGCGTGCTAACGGTTCCGTTGGCGGAGAAATTACTAAGCGTTTAGTGCAAATGGCAGAGCAACAATTAAACGGCGGTTACCAAAAATAATTTAAAATAAACGAACCGGTAGCGAAAGCTGCCGGTTTTTTTGTGTTATGAAGAGCGATAAGATTTCGCTCAGTCTGAGTTTTTGGCCGTGACGTCTGAAAAAATGGGACTTCACGTCTGAACAGAAAACAGAGGGATCATAGTCATCAGAGACTAATTAATTGACTGAATAAAAACTTCTTTTTGAAAAATCAGTATTATGTAGCTATAATAAAGAGGGATGGCTCACTGAACAAAGGGGGAACTAAATTGAATCGTGAAAATTTATTGGCACCGTCAACGTATAATTTGGTCCAGGAATTCGAAAAATATGCAACCGATGAAAATCGTTTAGCATTGATTTGGAAAAGTGAAAAGGACGAGACGAAAAAAATTACATACAAAGAATTGATGCAACTGGCAAATCAGGCAGCAAATGTTTTTACAAGTAGTGGATTGAGACAAGGTGATGTTGTTTTGGTCATGGTACCAAGATTAATTGAAGCTTATGTCACTTACATAGGTGCCTTAAAAGCTGGGCTGGTCGTTATTCCAAGCTCGGAAATGCTGAGAGCAAAAGATATTGATTACCGTTTAGTTCATAGTGAAGCGAAAGCGATTGTGGCATATGAACCATTTATCAGCCAATTTGATCAAGTTGAAAAATTGGATGGACTGACTCAATTCGTTATCGGAGAAGGAAAAGGAAACTGGGTTTCATTGTCTGAAGAACTTACCAAAGCTTCTACTGAATTTACTGGAGCAGACACAAAAAACACGGACATCGCATTTTTGTCATACACGAGTGGTACGACAGGCAATCCTAAAGGTGTAGTCCATACACATGGTTGGGCATACGCGCATTTACGTACATCAGCTGAACATTGGTTAGGCATTCATGAAGGTGATGTTGTATGGGCAACTGCAAGCCCAGGTTGGCAAAAATGGATTTGGAGTCCATTTGTTGCAACTCTCGGAAGTGGGGCGACCGGTTTTGTCTATCACGGAAAATTTGATCCGAAAACGTATTTATCACTGCTTGAGGAATATCAAGTAAACGTTCTTTGTTGTACACCAACCGAGTATCGGATAATGGCGAAAGTAGAGGGACTATCAGCGTATAATCTTACTTCACTGCATAGTGCAGTGTCTGCTGGGGAACCGTTAAACCGTGAAGTTATCGATACATTCAAACGGGAATTCGGTTTGGAAGTGCGTGACGGATATGGACAGACCGAGAATACATTGTTGGTAGGAACAATGAAGGGCATGGAAGCACGTCCAGGATCAATGGGTAAACCTACGCCTGGCAACCAAGTGGACATCATTAATGAATTCGGCGAAGTTTGTGCACCAGGAGAAGTTGGTGATATTGCCGTTCATACCGATACACCTGCTTTATTTAAGTCATACCTAAAAGACCCGGAACGAACAAAAATGCAATTTAGAGGAACTTACTATATTACCGGAGATAAGGCTTCAAAAGACGAGGACGGATACTTCTGGTTTGAAGGACGTGGTGATGATATTATCATTAGTTCTGGATACACAATAGGACCGTTCGAAGTAGAAGACGCTTTGGTCAAACATCCAATGGTTAAAGAATGTGCTGTAGTGGGCAGTCCGGATGAAATTCGTGGGCATATCGTCAAAGCATATGTTGTATTGGTTGATTCAGCGGTGGCATCACCAGAGCTTGTAAAAGAACTACAGGACCATGTAAAAACTTTAACAGCACCGTACAAATATCCTCGTGATATAACGTTTATCGAAGAACTGCCAAAAACAGCTTCTGGTAAAATACGAAGAATTGAACTAAGAAATCAGGAAATTTCTAAATAAAAACTCAAAAAACTATTCTTATAGCCTTTAATAAAAAGGTTTATAAGAATAGTTTTTTGTCGTTTACTTTCTCTCAAAAGGATTCTATAATGAGATATATTTCGAGAGTCAAACTAATGAGGTGAAGCTATGCTAGAAAATGAACGTCAAGGTGTTATTTGGGCAATCGGTGCGTATCTTGTTTGGGGAGTTCTCCCAATCTATTGGAAGTGGCTACATCATGTTCCGAGTGATGAAATCATAACAAGCCGAGTCCTTTGGGCATTTATATTTACATTACTATTCGTCCTGATTACACGAAACACCAAGCTTCTAATTGAAGATTTAATATCATTGTGGAAAAATCAAAAAGCTTTCTGGAGCTTATTTTGTGCTTCGGCATTAATCTCGGGAAACTGGTTCTTGTATATCTGGGCAGTAAATAATAACCATTTAGTGGAAACCAGTTTAGGATACTATATCAACCCACTGATTTCTGTCTTGCTGGGCATCTTTTTCTTAAAGGAACGTTTGACGACGTCTCAAAAACTCGCCTGTGTCATTGCGACCATCGGTGTTATCATCTTAACCATTTCATATGGCCGTTTCCCATGGCTTGCTTTTTCTCTTGCCATCAGTTTTGCCATTTACGGATTAATGAAAAAAACAATACCTTTAAATGCAGTTCGCGGATTGACAATCGAAACATTGTTTATTGTGCCATTTGCGTTTATTTATTACATTTATTTATTTCTATCCGACCGTGCTGTCCTTTTTCATGATTCATTCCAGACGGATGTATTGTTGATTCTTACAGGTGCTGCAACCGCTGTACCTCTCGTGCTATTCGCAAAGGGAGCGCAACAAATGCCGTTATACATGATTGGGTTTTTACAATACATTGCACCGACTTGTATGTTGTTTCTAGGTGTTATTATTTATGGCGAAACGTTCAATCCCATTGATTTACTGTCATTTTCCTTAATCTGGCTGGCGCTGATTCTCTTTACTGTCTCCAAGGTTATGGAAGCACGCACAAGAAAACTTAAATTGGCGAAATTATAAAAAGCAGACGAGAAGGAATATCTCGTCTGCTTTTATTGAATGGGTTGATTTTTGTTGTTGTCCAGTTGAAGGTTCTAACGAGTCCAAATTAAAGATACGTGCGTTTCACTTTTTCCCAGAAGGAATTGTTTTTCAACTTAACGGTCTTCACGATGCGGTTACTCAACTCGATATTAACTGATTGTACATGTTGAATACTTAGCGATTCATTGTCCATGCCCATTGTCGGGAAGTCATTTCCGTCTTGCTGCAGGCGTAATGTTAATTGACGCTGACCGCTTAAAATGAATGATGAGCCAAGAGTGCGGTATTTGTTGCTGTTCACAGATGCCAGTTCAGATACTTGGAAACAAGGAAGGAGAGGGTCCACCACTGCACCATTGACCGACTTATTGTAAGCCGTGCTACCAGTTGGGGTAGCGATGATCATGCCATCTCCCCGGAATGTTTCAAAATGCAATCCATCAATTTCTACATCAAGAACAAATGTCTTAATAATATTTGAACGGATACTAAATTCATTCAAGCAATAAAAAGGTGGATTGTCATCCACTATAACTTGTAAAATAGGATAACGACGTACTTCAATTTCCGCATGTTGAACAGCCTGAATCACTGTATCCATGTCATTGAAATGAAAATCACAATACATACCCAGCGAACCAGTGGTAGAAATTCCGGCATACAAACAATCTTGACGAAAACCGGTTTTGCGAACGGCTTGAAGGAAAGATCCATCTCCGCCCAAGCTTACGATAATGTTTGCATTTTTCGCATCATCTACCGTAGTGAATCCATGTTGTGCAATCATTTCCGTAAGAATTGATTTTTGTTGCAAGGAGCTTTCATCGTGTTTCGAATAAATAAAAATGTGTGTACGCTCGGACAATACTGTCACGACCTTTCCGTTAATACTTGTCGTTATTTTAGCATGTTCTGAAACATTACGGCATGTTATTCGTATTACGTTAAGAGTAGAAAAAGGAGGAACATCAAATTGAATGCAAAACGTTGGATTGCTTTAGGTGCTGCAGCACTATTATTTGGTTTGTCTACCATCATTAATATGGCATTTTTTGCTTTTAGCAATGATTGGACATCTAATTTTGAAAACATGCTGGCTTTGCCAGAAAGTGAATATTCCGAGAGTGTACTGGAAGTTGGGGATACATCTAAACGTATCGCTGTATTAACAGTGGACGGAGTCATTCAGGATACTGGCGAGGCTACTTCACTTTTTGGAACAGCCGGTTACGATCACCAGTTTTTCATGGACCAACTGGAAATGATTAAAGAAGACGATACAATCAAAGCCGTGGTCTTGCAAGTGAATTCGCCAGGTGGCGGGGTTGTCGAGTCTGCGCAAATTTATGATAAAATTAAAGAAGTACAAGAAGAAGTTGGCATACCGTTTTACGTGTCGATGGGCAGCATGGCTGCATCAGGCGGATATTATATCTCTGCGCCTGCAGATAAAATTTTCTTGAATAAAGAAACACTGACAGGTTCCATCGGCGTCATTATGGAAAGTGTCAACTACGGCAAACTGGCTGAAAAATATGGTGTTGATTTTGTTACGATTAAAACAGGACCGTATAAAGATATTATGAGCCCAACCCGTGATATGACGGAAGATGAGCGTGCGATGCTACAGGACATGATTAATGAATCTTATGAATCATTTGTAGATATTATTGAAGAAGGCCGTGGCATGACAGAAGCTGAAGTGAAGAAAGTTGCAGATGGACGCATTATGAATGGGCGTCAGGCAATTGAAGCCGGTCTTGCGGATGAATATGGATATTTGGAAGACGTAATTGAAGCTGTTCGTAAAGACTTTGATTTAGAAGATGCAGAAGTGATTCAGTATGAATACCCTCAAGGCTTCTCCAGTCTATTTTCTATGAAAGCTCAATCATTGTTAGGTGGAGATGCGGAGTCACAATTGATTGGCCGTTTACTTTCGGATTATAACGCACCTCGTATGATGTATTTATACGGTGAGAAGTGAGGAGGAATAGTAAATGACTGATCGACATGATCCGATTGAACATGAATCATCAATTGAAGCAGCTGTAAATTCTGTTTCACCGAATCCAAATTATACAGTTCAGAATAGTGAAGAGTTTATCCTGAAACCCGCTGGCTTTTGGATTCGATTCTGGGCATATTTAATAGATTTACTTGTCATTTCATCCGTTACTTCAATTGTCATTTATCCGTTGTTCCATATATTCGGATGGGATGTTCAAGGGACAACATGGTATGCACCGATAGGGTTCATCACAGGGTTTATTTTCTATTTATATTTCGTACTAATGATGAAGTTTTTCAAGCAAACTGTAGGCAAAATGATTTTTGGGTTGCGTGTCATCGCATTGCAAAGCGAATCACTGTCTTTAAGCACCATTTTGTTCAGGGAATGGATTGGCCGCTTTTTCTCGGCAACAATCTTGCCATTGTACTGGGTAGTCGGTTTTACACCTAAAAAACAGGGGTTGCATGACTTCATAGCAGATACGATGGTTATCCACGAGCAAACGTATGAAAAGAAGGTTATCACTACTTACCAGCCTGTTTCCGAATCAAGTCAGTTGCAACCGCCAAATGCATTCTAGTAAGATGTAGGAGTATGAAGGAAAGGGAGGCGTTATCATGGCACAAATTACATTTAAGCAAAAACCCGTAACATTACTTGGCAAAGAAGTAACAGTAGGTGACACGGCGCCAAATTTCACAGTATTAGCTAACGATCTTAGCCCGGTTACATTGGAAGATTCAAAAGGGAAAACAAGATTAATCAGTGTGGTACCATCTTTGGACACAGGTACATGTGATACACAGACGCGTAAATTCAACGAAAGCGCTGCTGAACTTGGAGACGATGTTGTCATTCTGACGATCTCGAATGATTTGCCATTTGCTCAAAAACGCTGGTGTGCAGCTGCTGGAATTGATTCAGTACAAACACTTTCCGATCACCGTGATTTATCGTTTGGTGAAGCATATGGAGTGGCAATAAAAGAATTAAGATTGTTGGCTCGTTCAATCTTTGTAGTAGATAGCAATGACAAAGTAACATATGTTGAGTATGTTTCTGAAGCAACTGAACATCCTGATTATGAAAAAGCAATCGCCGCTGTTAAAGCAGCACAAAAGTAAAATCCAGAAACCCACTCGATTATAGAGTGGGTTTCCCATTTGCTCAAAAAAATATTATTATTTTGCGCCAGCATACGTGCAAGATATGTTTGTCTAAAAGGAGAACTTCATGAACAGTTCGATGGAACAGTTATTTACATTTATCGATGAACATGCAAAAAAAATGCAAACAGCAGAAGACTTAACGTATATTGAAGGTGTTTTGGAATCGACAGAAATGTGGTTGGATGGTGATATAGAACCGAAAATCCCGACCCTCCAGAAAGAAGACATCCGAAAAGCGATTCAACTTGCTATTTTAAAAGGCATGAAAGAACATGTTCAGGCACATCATCAAATGACCCCTGATTCGCTTGGTCTGCTTGTTGGCTATTTCGTAGATCAATTGACGAAGGATAAACAGCAAGTCACGATTTTGGATCCAGCGGCAGGAACGGGCAATTTATTATTTACTGTAATGAACTTTTTGCAGGATAAAGCCACAGCAACTGCTGTCGAAATTGATGATATGTTGATTCGTCTTGCAGCTTCTACTGGTGACTTGTTGCAGCAACCAGTAACACTATACCGACAAGATGCGTTACAACCTTTATTGATTGATCCATCCGATGTTGTCATAAGTGATTTGCCGGTGGGTTACTATCCCGATGATAAAACTGCTGCGGGTTATGAGTTGAAAGCGAAGGAAGGCATGTCTTTTGCACATCACTTAATGATCGAACAATCTATCAGACACACGGTTGACGGCGGATACTTAGTATTCCTTGTTCCTCAAGGGATTTTTGAATCACCACAAGCGAAAGAACTTCACGCTTATTTTGCCAACCATGCTTGGATTAAGGCAGTTGTGCAATTACCTGTGAACTTATTCAAAAATGAAGCACATGCAAAGAGTCTATTGGTGCTCCAAAAGAAATCAGCTGACTTGAAACAGCCAAAAGAAGTGTTACTGGCAAAAGTTCCAAATATGTCAAATAAAGAAGCCATGGCTTTGTTCTTCGAAAAAGTTAAAATGTGGCATCAAGAAAATACGAACTGATAGTTGTTCGCCTCTTTTTTCACCTGTACAATGACTGTATAAGTGGAAAAGGGGCGTTTTTTTATGACTAATATATTGGCAATCAATGCTGGAAGCTCATCGTTAAAATTCCAATTGCTTCAGATGCCTGGAGAACATGTTGTGTCTAAAGGATTAATCGAGCGTATTGGATTGAAAGAACCTATCTTTTCCATGACAACGAATGGGCAGAAAGTCGAATTCATCGAAAAAATTACAAATCACCAGGACGCAGTTCAATTACTCCTGCACCATCTGGTAGAACAGAAAGCAGTGAATTCGCTACAGGATATCGATGGCATCGGACATCGATTGGTACATGGTGGTGAAGAGTATAGCGATTCCGTATTAATTGATGATGAAGCCCTTATAGCATTTGAAAGACTATCGGATTTGGCACCACTCCATAATCCCGCAAATATTGCCGGAATCATTGAATTTAAAAAAGCATTACCGCATGTGCCTGCCGTGGCAGTTTTTGATACCGCATTTCATCAGACCATGCCGGAGAGTTCTTTTTTATATTCAATTCCTTACGATTATTATAAGAAATACGGCATCAGGAAGTATGGCTTTCACGGAACTTCGCACAAATATGTAACAGGACGAGCTGCAGAATTGCTGAATCGTCCAGTAGAGACCATTCGACTGATATCCTGTCATTTAGGTAACGGAGCCAGTATCGCTGCAATCGATGGGGGACGCTCAATCGATACATCGATGGGTTTCACACCTTTAGCGGGTGTCACGATGGGGACCCGTTCAGGGAATCTGGATCCAGCGCTTATTCCTTTCTTGATGGAAAAGACTGAAAAAAGTGCAGAAGAAGTATTGGATGTCTTGAACAAAAAGTCTGGAATGCTTGGTGTATCAGGATTTTCAAGTGATTTGCGCGACATAGAAATGGAAGCATCGAAAAATAATCCGCGTGCTCAATTGGCTCTTGACGTGTTTGCAAATCGCATTCATAAATATATCGGTTCTTACGCAGCACGCATGAATGGAGTCGACGCCATCATTTTCACGGCTGGCATCGGAGAAAACAGTGAAATAATTCGTGCAAAAGTATTGGCGGGTCTTCAATTCATGGGCGTCTACATGGATCCAGACTTGAACAAAATTCGCGGAAAAGAAGCATTTATCAGCTTCCCACATTCCCCGGTAAAAGTCATTGTCATCCCGACGAACGAAGAAGTGATGATTGCAAGGGATACAGTGAGATTGTCTGGTTTACAAGGTTTTTGACACGCTAAACTGAAAAAGTCGTTACATTCGTTGACTACTAGATAGGCATGTCACGAAAGCAAAATCAGGACCTACGATGCATTGAAGGGCTACACTTCGAGGCACCATAACCGAACAACGGAAAGAGCGAAGCAAAGTAATGCTGACACTTACTAGGTGTGAATATCGATATTCCGCAAAACAGCTGCGCTTTCCGCGGGCTTGCGCCGAACTAACTCGAACTGATCGTTCGAGTGGATTTCGACACTTCGCTTTTCCCGCTGGAGTCTCCGCTGTTTGCTCCATATCTCGGAATAAGAAGAAATCAACTGTGATAAAACTGTATACGGAATGAGACAGAGGAATTAAGAGGTATATAGTTATGAATTATTTTGAATTTTAGGCTCCGGTGAGGTTTCGTCTCATCTCATAACCAAGGAGACTAGTGTTTGAGACGAGTTTGATTGATAAATGTTGAGGTTTGAGCGATAAATCCTCAGGATGATCGATAAATGTTCGATTCTGATTGATAAACTACTCAGTTTGATTGATAAATTTTTCACAATCTCAAATCAATAATTCAAAAACCCAAAGACTCCTGCAAAGAGCCTTTGGGTTTTATTGGTTAATCATGATCTTCAGTACGAACGACGAGTACGTCACATTTTGCTGCCCGAACGATATGTCCAGAAACGCTGCCGATTAGGAAACGTTCAACTGTGCTCAAGCCAGTCGCTCCACAAATGATAAGGTCTGCTTCCACTTTGGCTGCGACTTCTCTTGCGATCAATGTTTTAGGAGAACCGTAATCAACGAACACATTTACTTTTGTCACGCCAGCCGCTTCTGCTTGCTTCTTATAATTGCCTAGTAGTTCTTCCGCAAATGATTGTGCACGGTCTGCGATGGATCGGTCATAAGCTTCGATTGCAGCAAATGAGCGTGTATCAATAACATTAACGAGATTCAGTGTGGCGTTATTGCGTTGTGCAACTCCAATTGATTTTTTGAAAGCCCATTCCGCTTCTTTGGAACCATCCACTGCAACTAAGATGTGATTGTATGAAAGTGTCATGTCAAATCCTCCTTCAAATTTTTGTCTGTCGTTAATATAGTTCTTTAAAGGAGGTGTAATTCCTGCTTTTTAACGAAAGATCTTCGACAAGTATCGTCTATTTTGTGACAAATGATTTATTTAGAACAAGATAGACAATGGAACTGATGACAAAAACCATCATGCCAGGTGAGAGGTCTTTAGGAATGAGCAAGTAGGCAAAGCTCATCGTTGAAAAGGTAATAATGGGTTTACTTTGTACAAGCCAATAAAGACCTGCAGTAACTTTTCCTCTGAAATTTAAGGAGAGCCCTAATCCATACCGCTAAAAAAGCGGCTACCCAAGGAAGTTAGGTAACTGCCAATGCAGGTACCAAAAAAATTCCAGCATTGACTGAAAAGGCACACGTAATAATTGCGTACTCTTTCCATGTCGATAATTTGTGGGAAGATGGGACAGCCTCAAGTCCATATTGTTCAAAATTGCCAGTATTTAACCTTTCCATATTCTTTTTACACCATCTTCCTTTTTTCTGATTAGTCCAATAATATGTAATTGAAATATTTTTGAAGCAAATTTCAATTATATCTGATAGAATGGATTTGCTTTCATCAGTTTTAAAAATGTCGATTCATTCGACTTAATAACATTATTCATTTTACATAAATGACTTAGGAGGGTTTTTCAATGAGAATTGGAGTGCCAACAGAAATAAAAAATAATGAAAACCGCGTAGCAATGACGCCTGCAGGTGTTGTTAACTTATCTGTTTTCGGTCATGAAGTATTTATCGAAGCAGGAGCTGGACTTGGTTCTGGATTTACAGATGAAGCTTACTCAGATGCAGGGGCAACAATTGTTGCAACCGCAACAGAAGCTTGGTCTCAAGATATGGTCATGAAAGTAAAAGAACCAATCGCTTCTGAATATGGTTACTTCCGTGAAGGGTTAATCTTGTTCACTTACTTACATTTAGCACCTGAACCTGAATTGACTCAAGCTTTGGTCGATAATAAAGTCGTTGGAATTGCATACGAAACTGTTCAACTTCCAAACAACTCATTGCCATTGTTAACACCAATGAGTGAAGTGGCTGGTCGCATGTCCACTCAAATTGGTGCACAATTCTTAGAGAAAATCCATGGTGGTATGGGAATTTTACTAGGTGGAGTACCTGGTGTATCCCGTGGTAAAGTAACAATCATCGGTGGCGGTATTGCAGGAACAAACGCTGCACGTGTAGCTATCGGAATGGGCGCAGATGTGACAATCATCGATTTAAGTCCAGATCGCCTTCGCCAACTGGAAGACTTATTCGGTCGTGATGTTCAAACATTAATCTCAAATCCATTCAACATTGCGGAATCAGTTAAAGATTCTGATCTTGTAATTGGTGCTGTATTAATTCCTGGGGCAAAAGCTCCGAAACTTGTAACAGAAGAAATGATCAAATCAATGAAACCTGGTTCAGTTGTAGTCGACATTGCTATTGACCAAGGCGGAATTTTTGAAAGTTCTGACCGTATTACAACGCATGACCAACCAACTTATGAAAAACATGGTGTAGTTCATTACGCAGTTGCGAATATGCCGGGTGCAGTTCCACGTACATCGACAATGGCTTTGACGAACGTAACAGTTCCTTATGCTGTTCAAATTGCCAACAAAGGTTATGTACAAGCTAGTTTAGATAACAGTGCGCTTCTAAAAGGTATTAACACACTTGAAGGACATGTAACTTATCAAGCAGTTGCTGACGCACAAGGACTTCCATACATTGCCGTTGAACAACTATTAAATAAATAAGATGAAGCCCCTTTTAGCTGCAAAGTGAGAAGGGGCTTTTTTGTAGGCTATGTTAATTGTTGCTGTTGATATTCCGCAAAACAGCTACGCTTACCTAGTGTGATAGCCAAGACTATTTTGCTCTTGCGATTACTCGTTGCAGTGATGCTCCATATCTCTTACTGTTCTCTTTGGTGAGTGTAGTGGAAGGCGGCGAAATCATGTGCTCCTGTGGTTACTCGTCGGAAGGATATTGGCCATTCATCCAAATTGGAACAGAAATCAACAATATAGTTTAACAGAGCCTTTTTGATAATAATGATTTATTGCAAAGATCTATATAGTTGTTTCTTGATTTCAATCCAACATAAAAGACCTGTATCACTCCAAACGCGATACAGGTCTTTTATGTTTTATATAAGTATTTATGCTGTCGGAATGATAACCAATTCTTTCGGATACTTCGTAAGGACTTCGACGCCATTTTTAGTGACAACAACATCATCTTCTATACGAACGCCCGTAATATTCGGATCATAGATTCCAGGTTCAATTGTGAAGACCATGCCTTCGATCAATTCCATTTCATTATTTCCTGTTACAGAAGGGAATTCATGTACAGAAATTCCTAGACCATGTCCGAGGCGATGGGTAAAGAATTCACCGTATCCTGCTTCCGTAATCACGTCACGTGCAATCTTATCTAAATCCATCGCACGAACACCCGGTTTTACAGCATCCACTGCATCTTGCTCTGCTTTTCTTACAGTTTCATACACTTCTTTTTGAGCGTCAGATGGCTCGCCGAACGATACAGTACGGGTAATATCTGAACAGTATCCTTTGTAAATGACGCCTAAATCAAACAGGACGAAATCACCTTTTTGAATTTTACGGTCACCTGGTTTACCGTGTGGTGACGCGGTTTTTGGACCACTCAATACCATCGTATCAAATGACATATGGGAAATTCCTTTTTTCTTCATTGCCAGTTCAATCGCTGTCAGAATTTCAAGCTCCGTTTTGCCTTCAGCAATTTCGCTGACACCCACTTCGATTGCATAATCTGCATAAGCAGCTGCTTGACGTAAGATTTCCAATTCTTTTTCATCCTTGACCACTCGCATGGCATTCAACTGGTCGTCCAATCGCGCAAACGATGTTTGTGGGAACAGTTCCTGAAGTGCTTCCAAGCGTTCAACCGTCATATGCGATTTTTCAATGGCAAGTTGGGAGATTGTGATTCCTTTCTTTTCGATGGCCTCTTTTAATAGTTGCCAAGGATTGTCTGTATCCTGATGGCCAACAGTATCAAAAGACCAACCTGCTGCTTTTGCGTCAGGCACTTCCATTTTAGGACAAATCATCAACGGTTCTGCATTTTGGAATACCACAACACCCAACAAACGTTCATGGGGATTGCTGTGGAAACCCGATACGTAAAATACGTTGTCGGGTGTCGTAACAAATGCAGCGTCTATATTATTTTGTTTTAAATACGAAGAGATTTGATTGATTTTGCTCATATAAGCACTCCTTTATAACTTTCTCTCCTCTAGCATATCAAAAAAAAGGAGATTCGACATTTTTATCGTATACTTATCAAATAGCAAAATAAAGGAGGTTCAAGCTTATGTATGTATCATTTCACGGACATTCAGTTGTCAAAATAAAAACGGGTGATTATACGATATTGATTGACCCATTTATTACAGGAAACGACTTGACTGATTTAATAGCAGAAAATGAAAAGCCAAATGTCATTTTATTGACGCACGGTCATAACGATCATGTAGGGGACACGGTAGCGATTGCAAAAGCGAATGACACGTTGGTTGTTGCTCCATTTGAACTTGCAGAGTATTTGTCTTGGCAAGGTGTGAAAACACATGCAATGCATATTGGAGGAGCAAGACAATTTGAATTCGGGAAAGTTAAATTTACTCAGGCATTCCATGGGTCATCCTATGAAACGGAAAATCAAGAAATTATTTATACCGGAATGCCAGCAGGAATTTTATTTATGGCTGAAGGGAAAACGATCTACCATGCAGGAGATACTGCATTATTTGGTGATATGAAATTGATTGGAGAAAGACATCCTATTGACTTGGCATTTTTACCAATAGGCGACAACTTCACGATGGGTATTGATGACGCAGCCTATGCGGTCGAGTTATTGAAACCAAAAGCTGTCGTGCCGATTCACTTTAATACGTTCCCGCCAATCAAACAAGATCCTCAAGACTTTAAGGCAGCTGTCAAAGATGCCGTGGTCCATATCCTGAATGCTGGGGACGGAGTAGAATTGTAATCCAAAACACGGAAGTCACTGACTTCCTGTGTTTTTTTATTTAATTAAAAAGACGGCTTTGTGATACACTATGAACAGAACGATTGTTTGGGAAATAGGTGAATTCATGGCTACAAAACACGAACAAATATTACAATATATTGAGTCTTTACCCGTGGGAGATAAAATCTCAGTCAGACGAATAGCAAAAGAACTTCAAGTGAGTGAAGGTACTGCTTATCGTGCTATCAAAGAAGCTGAAACTCAGCGGTATGTCAGCACGATTGAGCGGGTTGGGACTATTCGTATTGAAAAGAAAAAGAAAGAAAATATCGAACGTCTGACTTTTGCGGAAGTTGTAAATATTGTGGATGGCCAAGTATTGGGTGGAAAGAATGGTCTGCATAAAACGCTGACCAAGTTTGTTATTGGTGCGATGCAATTAGAGGACATGATGCGATACACCGATGCAGGCAGTCTACTAATCGTCGGAAACCGGGCGAAAGCCCATTTTACTGCTTTGAAAGCAGGAGCGGCTGTATTGATAACGGGTGGTTTTGAAGCCTCGGAGTCTTTGAAAAAAGTGGCGGATGAATTAGAATTGCCGATTATCTCCACAAGCTATGACACATTTACAGTTGCCACGATGATTAATCGTGCCATTTATGATCAATTAATTAAAAAAGAAATTTTATTCATTGAAGATATTTATGTGCCGTTTCAGGAAACCGATTTCTTACGTGCAGCCGACGACGTGAAAGCGTATCATAACAAAAATGCACAAACAAGGCATGGAGGCTTTCCAGTGGTGGATGCCAATCAAAAAAATGTTGGCATCGTTACGGCAAGAGACGTTATAGGGAAAAATTATGGTGAATCCATCGAAAAGGTCATGACAAAAAATCCAATCACAGTCACGATGAAAACGAGTGTTGCTACTGCTGGGCATCGGATGATTTGGGAAGGCATCGACTTAATGCCGGTGGTCAATGATTCCGGCATTCTCGAAGGGGTTATCAGTCGCCAGGATGTCTTAAAAGCATTGCAGCTGGCGCAACGACAGCCGCAACATGGTGAAACGATTGATGATATTGTCAAAAATCAAATGAAAGTCCTTCAAGAAGATGAACTCGCAGTCGAGTTTACCGTGACGCCGCAAATGACGAATCAATTTGGGGCAATTTCATATGGGGCATTTACCACCCTGTTAGCTGAAGCGGGCAATTACGCGATGAAAAACAGAAAACGTGGAGATAGTGTCGCTGAGAACATGACGATTTATTTTATCAAACCGGTTCAGATGGATAGTGTGTTGACGGTACGTCCACGTATATTGGACATGAGTCGGAAGTTTGTGAAAATGGAGTTTGATGTGTTCCATGGTACTCTTTTAGTCGGGAAGGCTATGATGATGTTCCAGTTGCTTGAAAGATAGGGTCAAACCTCAGAATGGCAATAAAAAAAGTGATGCTGGACAGCATCACTTTTTGTTCAAATTAAATTCTTCTTCTACAAATTGAYCGTAATGTTTGGCCACACGATAATAATTAACCATGGTGAACAAACCAATAACAATAAATAACCCTGAGATAACATACGTTAATGTTGTGGGAAATAAGAATAATTGGTTAAGACCAAAGAAAAATAACAAGCTACCAAGTGCTATTAAAGCACGATTCGAATACCACTTTTTGGCAATCGGTAACTCACTGCGAAATTGCTTCGTTTTAAAATAAAAATAAAACGCAAATGAAATTACAATCAGAAATATAAATACAGCATTTATCATCGTAAACCTCCTGTTATTAAATGAAACTGTCATTATTGTATCGACATTTTTACAGAATTGCGAATGGTATTCACGAAAGGTCGGATGAAAAATCATGAAACGTCAAATCATTGACACAATATCGGCTTACGAAACAATCATTATTCATCGGCACGTTAGACCAGATCCCGATGCTTACGGATCTTCAGTTGGCTTAAAAGAAATTCTCAAAGCAAGTTACCCTGACAAGAAGGTGTATGTTACAGGGGAACATGATGAAACATTAAGCTTTCTTGCCGAGCCTGACCAAGTGAGTGACGCCCAATTTGAAGGTGCACTTATTATCGTCACAGATACAGCAAATACAGAACGAATTGATGATCAACGATACCTATCGGGTGCTTTTTTAATCAAAATCGATCATCACCCGAATGATGATGCCTACGGTGATTTATTATGGGTCAATACGCAAGCAAGTTCTGCAAGTGAAATGATTTATGATCTTTACGAAGAAGGCAAGACTAGTGCAAATTGGCAAATGTCTGATGCAGCCGCACGTGTTCTATTTGCAGGAATCGTCGGAGATACCGGACGATTTATGTTCTCAAGTACAAGTCAAAAGACTTTTGACACGGCAGGCGAATTAATCAAATATAATTTTGATCGTACTGAATTATTTAATGGCATGTACGAAGTGGAACGTAATCTATTGCATTTACAAGGTCATATTTACCAACACTTTGTCATGAATGACAACGGGGCGGCTTACGTTAAACTACCGCTTGAAACGTTGAAAGAATTCGGTGTGACTGCAAGCGAAACATCGTTACTTGTCGGTTCTCTTGGCAACGTAAAAGGAATTAAAGCGTGGATAATATTCATCGAAGAAGAGGATCAAATTCGCGTGCGACTTCGCTCTAAAGGTCCTATAATCAATGAATTGGCCAAGCAGTATGGCGGCGGAGGGCATCCGCTTGCTTCAGGAGCATCCGTCTATTCCTGGAAAGTTGCTGATGAAGTAATTGCCAAACTAAACAAATTATGTGAGTAAGTTGAAAGGGGGAAGGACCAATGAATCCAGTGTATCCACAAGTAGGGACATCTGCAGATTTACTTAATAGCACGATTCGCTTGGAAGCATTGATTCCTTTCCTTCAAAAACAACAGGCGTCTTCGGTAGCCATTACCAATAGACGGTTATACGGTGTGATGCCGTTTTATCAAGCTGTCAAGAAAGCCGGTTTACATCCAGTAATCGGTTTAACTTGTCTTATTGAACTGACTGACGAGACACTTGTTGAAGTCCAACTGTATGCCAAGACCAACCTGGGCTATCAGAACTTATTGAAAATCAGTAGCGCACTAGAAGTCAAAGCACTTTCTGCACTGCCATTAAAATGGCTCCGTGCTTATAAAGAAGACTGTTTTGTAGTTGTACCGCTTTCCAAAATCGCAGTGCTAGAAACAGTTGAATCCATATTGGATGCCTTAAAGGATTGCTTAGGTTCTGGTCTGAAGGTTGGAATAGAACGACCAGGCGGATATATTGCTGACAGTGAAAATGAAATGGTTGGAAATTGTATCGAAAGACAAATCCCATTAATTGCAACTCATCAGGCAAATTATGTTTCTCAAAGTGATGCCTTTGCGTATGAAGTGGCTCAAGCCATTGCAAACGGTGTGAAGCTTAGTGACTCACAGCGAGTGAAACCAAAGCACGAGCATCACTATTTGCCAACTCGAGAACAATGGATCGAATGGTTTGCCGATCAGCCAGAGTGGCTGGAAGAAGCAGAACGACTACTAAAAAGCTGTTTTGTTGAAATTGTCACTGATCAATACCATATGCCAAAATTCCCGGTACCTGAAAATGTGTCGACACATGATGTTTTGCGTGAAAAATGTATGACCGGCCTTAGTCAGCGCTTGGCAATATTTGATGAGTCATATAAAGAGCGTCTCGAAATGGAACTGAATGTAATTAATCAAATGGGCTATGCAGATTATTTTTTAATTGTGGCAGACTTTATGGAGTATGCGAAAAACAAGCAAATATTGACTGGTCCCGGTCGTGGATCTTCTGCTAGTTCCCTCGTTGCGTATTCGTTATTCATTACACACGTCGATCCTCTTCAATTCGGCTTATTATTTGAACGTTTCCTGAATCCTGAACGAATCACAATGCCGGACATTGATATCGATTTTGCCGATCACCGAAGACATGAAGTCATCCAGTATGTTGCTGAAAAATATGGACATACCCACGTGGCTCAAATCGTAACATATGGAACTTTGTCGGCAAAAGCAGCTGCTAGAGACGTGGCACGTGTCTTTGGATTTGATAGTTCTGTTCTAGAGATGATATCCAAACAATTGCCGAATAAACCCGGCATTTCATTTGAAGAGGCAGTGAACAGCTCTGAAAACCTGAAAAAATGGATTGACATGGATCGTACCCATCAAAAATGGTTTGACACCGTTAAGGAGCTCGAAGGCTTGCCGAGAAACGCATCAACTCATGCGGCAGGAGTTGTCTTATCACCTGTTCCATTGGTAGAGCTACTGCCGATTGAAGCAGGACAAGACGGCATTTATTTAACCCAATGGCCAATGAAAGAAGTGGAACAGAGTGGGTTGCTTAAAATGGATTTTCTCGGATTAAGAAACTTAACCATTTTAGAGAGAATCCGTACCATGATCTGGTTCGATCAACATAAGTGGCTTGATTTCGAAAAAATCCCGCTTCATCACGAAGGCACGTTCAAGCTCCTTCAACAAGGGGATACGACCGGGGTTTTCCAATTGGAATCAGATGGAATGAGACAAGCCCTGCGTGATATCCGGCCGACTCATTTCCTGGATATTGTGGCAGTCAACGCCCTGTATCGTCCAGGTCCAATGGATAATATTCCAACGTATAAACGCAGAAAACACCGGGAAGAGAAGACGACATATGTCCACCCGATGCTTGAGCCAATATTGAAAGAAACGCATGGCGTAATTGTTTACCAGGAACAGATCATGCAAATTTCTTCGAAAATGGCTGGATTTACATTTGGCGAATCCGATATTTTAAGACGTGCAGTAAGTAAGAAAAATCGACAAGTATTGGACGAGCAGCGCCAACAGTTTGTAGAACGGGCACAGAAAAATCAATTTACTGAGCGAGAAGCAAATGAAGTGTATGATCTGATTGTCAGATTTGCAGATTATGGATTTCCGAAAAGTCATGCAGTAGCCTATAGCATGATTTCCTATCAGATGGCCTATTTAAAAGTTCAATATCCTGCTTACTTTTACGCATCGTTATTGACAGCATCAATGGGTAACCATGAAAAAATCATGCGCCTGATTCAAGAAGTCAAACAGCATAATATTGCCTTACTTCCTCCGTCCATACATAGAAGCGGGTTGACGTTCCAAGTAGAAAATGGTGCGATTCGATTTGGATTGTCTGCAGTTAAAGGAGTTTCCAATATCTTTTTACGGGACTTGTTGCAAAAACGAAAACAAGCGCATCCACTGTGGCAAGACATTTTCGAACTTGCCGTCAGTTTATCGGCAGAGCAGTTTTCACGTAAACAAATAGAGCCTTTAATTAAAGCGGGTGCTCTTGATGGCTTCGGTCAAGATCGAGCGACACTGCTTGCAACTCTTGATGCGGCAGTACAATACGCTGAACTCGTCAGACCGAAAGCAGAACAGGATTTATTTGATGGAGACGTCACGACATTCGGCAAGCCCAAGTATGTGAAAAACTCGGACATGCCGGAAATGCTGAAACTTCAGTTTGAAAGGGAAACGCTTGGATTGTATATGTCCAATCACCCGGTAGAAAGATTGAAAAAAGAAATGACCATTAATGCAACTCCAATTCAAGAAATCAAATATGCACGTAATGGTCGGGCAGTGGTCATTGTCGGCATGATTGAAGAAATCCGTAGAATTCGCACCAAAAAAGGTGAGTCGATGGCATTTGTAACCGTGCAGGATGAGACGTCAGATATTTCATGTACGGTATTTCCGAAAGACTATGCTTCTCACAATCTTGTCATTAAAGAACAGCATGTTTTAGAAATCGAAGGCACTGTGGAATGGCGGCAAGGTAAGCCAC
Source organism: Paenisporosarcina sp. P4_B8 (assembly GCF_056402175.1). Lineage (NCBI taxonomy): Bacteria > Bacillati > Bacillota > Bacilli > Caryophanales > Caryophanaceae > Paenisporosarcina > Paenisporosarcina sp. P4_B8. Next base: position 26,467 of record NZ_JBFUHX010000012.1, read on the forward strand.
AAATCATTGTGAAAAATATGCAAACGCTGTCGAAATGACGACCTAACGTTAATCCTTTAGGTCGTTTTTTGCGTTTGTTCTGTAGATTTTTCTGAATCACTCATGCTTAAACATTTTGATTATTCCGGAATGTGATTTTTGAATTTGCCATTGCATGGATGACAATTTTTTTGTATGATAGGTTCATTGAGTGGTCAGACCACTTTGAAAATTATGGAAGGTCGAGGGCGTTTTATGACAAATCAAACGACAAAAATGTATTTGCAAATCGTTCGTGAACTTCGACTTCTTATTCAATCGGAAAACATACGACCTGGGGGGAAACTTCCATCTGAACGTGAATTGGCGGAACGACTTCAAGTAGGGAGATCGACCGTTCGAGAAGCACTGCGCAGTCTGGAGCTATTAGGATTAATTGAAACTAAACGTGGAGAAGGTACTTTTCTGACAGATTTTCGAAAGCACAAATTAGTTGAAGTCTTGTCGACGTTTATTTTGCAAGATTCGAAGTCCATTGTGGATATACATGTTACGCGTGAAATACACGAAAAAGAAGCCATCCGTATAGTCGCAGGATCTCCTCTTCTGAATAAACTGCCGGTATGGGCGAGTTTACTCAAACAACTGCAAGAAGTAGGAACCATTGTGCGCGAGGATATGATTCGGGAAATACTCATTTCAAGTAATAATCGATTGTCACTGAAAATGTGGTTTCTTTTGAAGCAATATGGAGAAGAACCATACCAAGGACACTCTGAAATTGAAGAAAATAATTATATTCAACAATTATTGACAGCCATTATAGATGGGAAAATTGATGAAGCAATTCGCTCATATACTGCTTGGACAAGATGGTTAACACAAGGGAGAGAAACCACATGATTCGTGATATATTTTCAAGAAATCGTAAAAATAAATATGTAACGATTCCTTCAAATGCATCAAAAACAGATGTTCCAGAAGGTTTAATGACAAAATGTCCGGAATGTAAACATATCGGGTTGACGAAAGACATAATCAAAAATAAAAAAGTTTGTCCAGCTTGTGATCATCATTACAAAATGACGGCTCATGAACGTGTAGCAATTTTCTTGGATGAAGAAACATTTGTATCCATGGACGATCATTTAGCAACAGTCAATCCACTTAAATTCCCAGGGTACACGGATAAAATCAAGTCGGATAGTGAGAAAACAGGATTGAACGAAGCTGTCTTGACTGGTACAGGAATGTTGAACGGACGTAAAATCGTTGTAGCTATTATGGATGCGCATTTCCGCATGGGTTCGATGGGATCTGTAGTGGGTGAAAAAATCACCCGCGCTATTGAAGAAGCAACGAAGAAAGAAGTGCCTTTTATTATTTTCACAGCCAGCGGTGGAGCCCGCATGCAAGAAGGCGTACTTTCGCTTATGCAAATGGCGAAAACAAGCGTGGCGCTAAATCGACATAGCGAAAAAGGACAACTATTTATTTCCATCCTGACACATCCTACAACGGGTGGGGTATCTGCAAGTTTTGCGTCGATTGGGGACATCAATTTAGCTGAGCCTAAAGCTTTGATTGGCTTTGCAGGCCGACGTGTTATTGAACAAACTGTACGGGAAAAACTACCTGAAAATTTCCAGACTGCTGAGTTTTTATTGGCACATGGACAATTGGATGCAGTGGTCCATCGTTCTTCGATGAAAGAAACCGTATCTACACTAGTGAAGCTTCATTCGAAAGGAGGCAACTAATATGGTAAAGACTCTTCCTTTTGAAGAACCCGTTATTCAATTACGTGATAAAATCAGTGAGTTAAAAGAATTCACTTCAACTGCTGAAGTTGATTTATCGACAGAAATTCAGCAATTAGAAGATCGACTTCAAAAACTGGAAACAGATATTTATGACAACATGCAGCCGTGGGACCGCGTGCAAGTCGCAAGACATCCAGAACGTCCAACGACATTGGATTATATTCGTGAAATTTTCACGGACTTTATTGAACTTCACGGAGACCGTTCGTACGGAGACGATGAAGCCATTGTCGGAGGCATTGCAGCGTTTAATGGATGCCCGATTACTGTAATCGGGCATCAAAGGGGCAAAGATACGAAAGAGAATATCCGCCGCAATTTTGGCATGCCGCATCCGGAAGGTTATCGGAAAGCATTACGATTGATGAAACAAGCAGAGAAGTTCAATCGGCCCATTATTTGTTTTATTGATACAAAAGGAGCTTATCCCGGAAAAGCTGCAGAAGAGCGCGGACAAAGCGAAGCGATTGCAAGAAATCTTCTAGAGATGGCCGGGCTAAAAGTGCCTGTCATAAGTGTAGTGATTGGAGAAGGTGGAAGTGGCGGTGCTTTGGCTTTAGGAGTTGCAAACCACGTTCATATGCTCGAAAACTCTACTTACTCTGTTATTTCGCCTGAAGGGGCAGCGTCGATTTTATGGAAAGATTCTGCTCTGGCTAAACAAGCGGCAGAAGCAATGAAAATCACGGCACCCGATTTAAAACAAATGGGCATTGTTGATGAAATCATTCAAGAAGCAGTTGGTGGCGCACATCGTGATCCAAAGCAACAAGCCATCTATATGAAAGAAGCACTTCAACGTTCAATCGATACACTCAGCAAACTGAGTAAAGAAGAATTGGTCGATAATCGTTATGAGAAATTCAAATCCATCGGGGAATTTGCTGAATGAGGATGCGTATATCGCATCCTTATTTTTTTTCACTGACAATGAGCGTTCAAACATGTTAATGTGAACATATGGTTTGGCAAAGGAGGAACATCCAATTGAAAAGAATCGGTGTTTTAACAAGTGGTGGCGATGCACCAGGAATGAATGCAGCCTTGCGTGCAGTTGTCAGAAAAGCAATCTATCATGACATGGAAGTCATGGGTGTCTATAATGGTTATCAAGGTTTAATTGATGGCAAGATAGTACAGTTGGACCTGGGTTCAGTAGGGGATATTATTCAAAGAGGCGGAACGAAATTGCATTCTGCACGTTGTTTGGAGTTTATAACCGAAGAAGGACAATTGAAAGCCATCGACCAAATGAAAAAACATGGCATTGAAGGTCTTGTTGTCATTGGTGGAGATGGTTCTTATCGCGGAGCAATGGCTTTAACATCCCAAGGATTTCCATGCATTGGTGTGCCTGGCACCATCGATAACGACATTCCGGGTACGGATTTCACAATAGGTTTTGATACAGCACTCAATACGGTGATTGAAGCAATAGATAAAATTCGTGACACGGCAACTTCTCATGAGCGGACTTTCATTATAGAAGTGATGGGCCGGGATGCGGGTGATTTGGCTTTGTGGGCAGGTTTAGCCGGTGGGGCTGAAACAATCGTGATTCCGGAAGAACCGTTTGATCTAGAAGATATACTTTCCCGCCTTCGCAGTGGACATGAACGCGGAAAAAAACATAGCATTATTATTGTCTCTGAAGGTGTCATGAATGCCAATGAATTTGCCGATTTATTGAAAGAGCATGCGCAGATAGAAACACGAGTTTCTGTTCTCGGGCATATTCAGCGAGGAGGCTCTCCGACTGCAAGAGACCGCGTATTAGCGAGTCTTTTTGGAGCTCGGGCTGTTGAAAAGTTGATGGAAGGTGCCGGAGGACTTGCCATTGGCATGCGTAATCATCAAGTGGTAGACTATTCTATGACTGAGGCTTTCGACGGAAAGCATGAAGCAGATTTAACTATGTATAAACTATCAAAAGAATTAGCCATTTAGTGTAATGGAGAGGATACAACAATGAGAAAAACAAAAATCGTATGTACAATCGGACCAGCCAGTGAATCACCTGAAATGCTTGAAAAATTAATCGAAGCAGGGATGAACGTCGCTCGCTTGAACTTTTCACATGGAAATCATGAAGAGCACGGAGAACGTATTAAGCGTATTCGTGAAGCGTCAAAGAAAACCGGGAAAATCGTCGGTATTCTCTTGGATACAAAAGGACCTGAAATTCGCACGCATCAAATGGAAAACGATGCGATCGAATTGGAATCAGGTCAATCTTTAGCGATTTCAATGACTGAAGTGTTAGGGACAAAAGACATGTTTTCTATCACCTATGACCGCTTAATTGAAGATGTAAGTGAAGGCTCTGTCATCTTACTCGATGATGGATTAATTGAACTTCGCGTTTCTAGTGTAGATCAAACTGAAGGCTTGATTCATACTGTTGTGTATAATGCCGGAACGTTGAAAAATAAAAAAGGCGTTAACGTACCAGGTGTTTCTGTACAACTGCCAGGAATAACTGACAAAGATGCTCAAGATATATTATTTGGTATTGATCAAGACGTTGATTTCATTGCTGCATCATTTGTGCGTCGTGCAAAAGATGTCATGGAAATTCGCGAATTGCTTGAGAAGAATGATGGTGGGCATATTCAAATCATCCCGAAAATCGAGAACCAAGAAGGCGTCGATAATATTGATGACATCCTGTTGGTATCGGACGGACTGATGGTTGCTCGCGGAGATTTAGGCGTTGAAATTCCTGCCGAAGAAGTGCCTTTGGTTCAAAAAAGCTTAATTGGTAAATGTAATGAAGCGGGTAAACCAGTCATTACAGCAACACAGATGTTGGATTCCATGCAACGTAATCCCCGCCCGACTCGTGCGGAAGCGAGTGATGTAGCAAACGCAATCTTTGATGGAACAGATGCAATCATGCTATCGGGTGAAACAGCAGCAGGAATGTATCCGGTTGAGTCCGTAAAGACCATGGATAAAATCGCTATCCGTACGGAAGATGCTTTGGATTATCGTGCAATTGTTTCTGCAAAGAGTAAAAGCAAAGATGTCACAATGACGGATGCAATCGGTCAAGCAGTTGCCCATACATCCATAAACTTAAAAGCGAAAGCAATTATTGCACCTACTGAAAGTGGCCATACAGCGAAAATGATTTCGAAGTATCGTCAAGGTGCATCAATCATTGCTGTAACTTCTACTGAACGACCATCACGTAAATTGACTCTTGTGTGGGGCGTTTATCCGATTGTTGGTGAAAAAGTAGGTTCAACTGATGAGATTTTGGACCTTTCAGTGGAAGAAAGTTTAAAACATAATTACGTAAAACATGGTGACCTTGTTATCATTACGGCAGGTGTACCAGTCGGTGAAGCAGGAACAACAAACTTGATGAAAGTTCATGTAATTGGTGATATTGTTGCTAAAGGACAAGGAATTGGTAAATCTGTTGCATTCGGACATACGGTTGTTGCGAATAATGCAGATGACTTAGCAAATATTGATACAACCGATTCGATTATCGTTACCATTGGTTCAGATCGTGATATGATGCCGGCCATTAATAAATGTGCTGGACTTATTACGGAAGAAGGTGGCTTGACAAGTCATGCGGCAGTAGTGGGTCTAAGTCTTGGGATTCCGGTAATTGTAGGGGTCAAAGATGCCACTAAATTAATTGTAAACGGTCAGGATGTCACGATGGACGCTGAATCAGGTGTCATCTATCATGGGCATGCGAGTAGTGTCCTGTAATTATAAAAAAAGCCTCAACACTGGAGTGTTGGGGCAATTTTTTTAAAGTGAATCGTAAGAAATTAAAAGTTGAAGCTTTATGAAACGATGTTTTTGCGGAATATCAACAACATTTAACAGACCTTTTATAATAATCACAAATCAAATTTTAAGTAATCGGTAACACAAAAAGAAACGAAATAAGGGGATGTTCGAAATGAAATGGTTGGCATTAATCTTTATCGTAGTTCCTGCACTGGAAATTGGGATTTTATTGTGGTCCGGTAAGACATTTGGATTGATACCTACCATCATGATTATTCTCAGCACGGGAATACTCGGAGCATTCCTGGCTAAAAAGCAAGGATTGAAAGCAATCAGGGATGTCCAAGTCCAGATGAAGAATTTTCAAGCTCCAGGAGATGCCATGGTAAATGCTTTGTTCGTGTTTGCAGGTGGTCTTTTATTATTATCTCCAGGATTTGTGACAGATCTATTTGGATTTTTATTTTTGTTTTCTCCGACCAGACAGTTATTTAAACCAATTGTTTACAAATGGATTAAGTCGAAAATGAAAAAAGGACAAATCATTGTGATGTAAACCAATGATGTTTACTGAAATGAACGGCTGCAAGCAATAAGAAAGGGCTTAGTAATATCCCGGGTATGCCGAACAGCAACAAAGAACATGCGCTGATGAAAAATACATGCACAGCTCGAATGTGCATGGTGTTTGCCCACAAGTAAGACTCGAATAATTGACGTGTCAGTAAAATAAATGCATAGAGCAAGAGAATGATAATCCCGAGGGTCGTTTGCTTCGCTAAAATGAAGAAAGCAGCCATCGGGATTAATATGATGCCTGTCCCTAAAAAGGGCATTAAATCAGCAAAAGAAATCAGGAAAGCCAGTCCTATAGGAGACGAGAATTTCAGGACATAAAACCCGACCATTAATTGAACGAATGTCATCAGGAATAACTTAATTTCCACAATCGTAAATTTTTCGAAAAGCTTGGTTGCTTTTAAAAATAATGGTTTAATTGTCTGTCTCGTCTTAGATGGGATATAGATGAAGAACCAGGTTCTTGATTTCAAAGATTCCTGCAAGGCAAAAAACAAGGCTACTAAAAAGACAAAGGTTTCAACAAATTGTGCCGGTAGATGCTGAATAAATAATGATATTTTTTTAAGTAAGTTTTCACTGACCATGGAAAGGGCTTCAATGACTGATTGCCAATTCGTTTTGTTCTCCTTCATCAACAACTGCAATTCTTCCAAGTGAAATCTAAAAGGATAAAGTATTTCAAGGAGTTCTCTTACCATCAAAGTAAAACCCAAAATAATTGATCCAAGCAAGGCACTTTCGAATATCAATACGGTTATCCAGCGGGGTAAATGGGTAATTTTATGTATCCACTTCACAATTGGGTGTAGAAAATAAGCGAGTAATATGGCAATGGTAACAGGATAAATCAGCCAGGTAATGAGTAAAATGAATGCAACCGGAAACCATTTTTTCATGAATGCAACTATGTTTTCATACACTTTTCCACCTCCAAATGCAGTGTGTATAGCTGTTATGTTTATTTATATCGTTTAGACAGAATATTTCTGCTTTGTGACAAGATATCATGAATTTTGCGAAAGTTATCGAAAATCGAGCGTTTTCATTCACAAAGACGTCAAAATTGATTATAATGTCAATGTAAGCCATATAAATAAAAGGTTCATATTGAGCAGATGAGCCATCATTCTGCGTTTTTTTGTGTGGAATGATGGATTTTAAAAACAAGAAGGAGCGATATACATGACATCAACAAAAGGTCTTGAAGGAGTGGTAGCTACTCAATCCGCTATCAGTTCAATCATTGATGACACACTTACATACGTTGGCTATGATATTGATGACTTGGCAGATCACGCAAGTTTTGAAGAAGTAATCTACTTGCTATGGCACAAACGCCTGCCAAAAGTTGAAGAATTAGCTGAATTGAAACAACAACTTGCGGATAATATGGCAGTACCTCAAGAGGTATTGAACCATTTCAAAACGTATCCAATTGATAAAGTTCACCCAATGACGGCTCTTCGTACTGCTGTATCTATGCTTGGATTGTATGATGAAAAAGCTGAAGATATGTCTGAAGAAGCTAACTACATGAAAGCAATTCAGCTTCAAGCTAAAATGTCTACTTTAGTATCTGCATTTGCTCGCGTTCGAAAAGGACAAGAACCAATCGCACCTAAGAGCGACTTAAGTTTTGCTGCTAACTTCCTATACATGCTTAATGGCGAAATCCCTGAAGCAATCGAAGAAGAAGCTTTCAACAAAGCTTTAGTATTACATGCTGACCATGAGTTGAATGCTTCAACATTTACAGCTCGCGTTTGTGTAGCGACACTTTCAGATGTTTATTCAGGTGTTGTTGCAGCACTTGGTGCTCTTAAAGGACCTCTACACGGTGGAGCGAACGAGCAAGTAATGAAAATGTTGATGGAAATTGGGTCAGTTGAAAATGTTGATTCATATATCAACGAGAAGCTTGCTAACAAAGAAAAAATCATGGGCTTCGGTCACCGCGTATACCGCAAAGGTGATCCACGTGCGAAACACTTACGTGAAATGTCTCAAAAATTAACAAAACTACGTGGAGAAGAGAAATGGTACGACATGTCAATTAAAATTGACGATATTGTAACAGGTCAAAAAAATCTTCCACCAAATGTTGATTTCTATTCAGCTTCTGTTTATCATTCATTGAATATCGATCATGACTTATTTACACCAATTTTTGCTGTATCACGTGTTTCTGGCTGGTTAGCTCACATTTTAGAACAATATTCTAATAACCGTCTAATCCGTCCACGTGCTGAATATACAGGACCTGGTATGCAAAAATATGTACCAGTGAACGAGCGTTAATTTTTAAAATTACACATATGAAGGGCTGTACTTTTTAAAGAGCGGTTACGTTCAGAAAATGGCATTCATGTTACTTTCTGCACTTCCTTAAAAAGTGCTAGCCCTATGATTATGCCTATAGGAGGAAAATTATTATGACAAACGGTGGCAAAATTACAGTTGAGAATGGCGTTTTAAACGTACCTAACAACCCAATCATTCCTTATATCGAAGGTGACGGAATCGGTCCTGATATCTGGGCAGCTTCAGAGCGTGTATTAGAAGCAGCGGTAGAAAAAGCTTATAACGGTGAAAAATCAATCGTCTGGAAAGAAGTATTAGCTGGACAAAAAGCATTCGACAAAACGGGTGAATGGTTGCCAGAAGAAACTTTAGACGTAATCCGTGAATACTTAATCGCAATCAAAGGACCTCTTACGACTCCAGTTGGCGGCGGAATTCGTTCTTTAAACGTTGCTTTGCGTCAAGAATTGGATTTATATACTTGCCTACGTCCAGTTCGTTACTTCGACGGAGTACCTTCACCGGTTAAACGTCCTGAAGATACAGATATGGTTATTTTCCGTGAAAACACTGAAGATATCTATGCAGGTATCGAGTTTGCTAAAGGTTCTGATGAAGTGAAAAAAATCATCGAATTCTTACAAAATGAAATGGGTACAAAAAACATCCGTTTCCCTGAAACTTCTGGTATTGGGATCAAACCAGTATCTGAAGAAGGAACTAAACGTTTGGTGCGTGCTGCATTAAACTACATCATCAAAGAAGGCCGCGAGTCATTGACACTTGTTCACAAAGGGAACATCATGAAGTTCACTGAAGGAGCTTTCAAAACTTGGGGCTATGAAGTGGCAGAACAAGAATTTGCTGATAAAACATTCACTTGGAATCAATACGATCAAATTAAAGCTGATCAAGGTACAGAAGCTGCGAACAAAGCACAAGAAGAAGCATTAGCTGCTGGTAAAATTCTTGTGAAAGATTCAATCGCTGATATCTTCCTACAACAAATCTTGACTCGTCCAAGCGAATTTGATGTTGTTGCAACAATGAACTTGAACGGTGACTACATTTCTGATGCACTAGCTGCACAAGTTGGTGGTATCGGTATCGCTCCAGGAGCAAACATTAACTATTTGACAGGTCATGCTATTTTCGAAGCGACTCATGGTACAGCTCCTAAATACGCTGGTCTTGATAAAGTAAACCCATCTTCAGTTATCCTTTCAGGTGTATTAATGCTTGAACACCTTGGCTGGAATGAAGCGGCTAAATTAGTTATGGACTCTATGGAAAAAACAATTTCTTCTAAAGTTGTAACTTACGACTTCGCTCGTTTAATGGATGGTGCAACTGAAGTTAAATGTTCTGAGTTCGCTGACGAATTAATCAAAAATCTTTAAGAGAAAAGTGTAGAAGCCTACTCAAGCTTAGGTGCGAGCTGAGCTTCGGAGCTAGACATTACGATTAGCGACTTAACTCAACCAATTGCATAGTAAAACACTATTTTTAGAAAGAGGGCCTAGGCCCTCTTTTTTATACAAGCTTTGTTATATTACTGTTGATTTTTAATCATTAGTTTCATTTAAAAGAGCTTTATACAAAAGGAGAGTTTTCTGATGACATTGAAGCGTAAAAAGATTTCAGTAATCGGTTCTGGATTTACAGGTGCGACAACGGCATTCCTATTAGCTCAAAAAGAACTAGGAGACGTTGTAATAGTTGATATTCCACAAATGGAAAACTCAACTAAAGGGAAAGCGTTAGATATGTTGGAAGCTGGTCCTGTTCAAGGATTTGATGCAAACATTATCGGCACTTCTAGCTATGAAGATACGAAAGACTCAGATATCGTTATCATCACCGCTGGAATTGCTCGTAAGCCTGGTATGAGCCGTGACGATTTGGTCCAAACAAACCAAAAAGTCATGAAAATTGTTACGGGTGAAATCATTAAACATTCTCCAAACACAACGATTATTGTATTAACTAATCCAGTTGATGCAATGACTTACACAGTATACAAAGAATCTGGTTTCCCTAAAGAGCGCGTTATTGGCCAATCTGGAGTACTCGATTCAGCACGTTTCCGTACTTTCGTTGCTCAGGAATTAAACATGTCCGTTAAAGACATCACAGGTTTCGTCCTGGGTGGCCACGGTGACGATATGGTACCATTGGTACGCTACTCATATGCAGGAGGAATTCCATTGGAAACATTGATTCCTGCAGATCGTTTGGCTGAAATAGTGGAACGCACACGTAAAGGTGGAGCAGAAATCGTCAACCTTCTTGGAAACGGTTCTGCATACTATGCACCCGCTGCTTCTATAGTTGAAATGGCTGAAGCAATCCTGAAAGATCAACGTCGTGTATTGCCATCAATCGCTTACCTGGAAGGCGAATATGGTTTAGAAGGCATTTACCTTGGCGTTCCGACAATTTTAGGTGCTGGTGGAATTGAACAGATAATCGAACTTGATTTAACAGAATCTGAAAAAGCTGATTTGGAAAAATCAGCTGCTTCAGTACGTAACGTTATGGAAATTCTTGTGTAATTAACGAAAAGCTTCGAATAAGAATCGAGCGGGATTTCCCCGCTCGATTTTTTTGGTAGGTATTGATACTATGTTAATGTAGAGATAACAGGAACAGAGGGGGACATCACATGTTATTGGGGAAAAAACGTAAACTCGGCAGAAAAGTAGAAGAAATGTCAGTTGGAGAAAAATTAAAACTGACTGAAAAGATCGAAGATAAAGATTTACTATTATATTTAGGATTAACTAACGATGGGAACCCATTGTATATTCAACATGATTTCGCTTCACAAACGGTTTTTGAAAAACCGATAGTACCTGCTATTATGCTGACGGGCATTGTTACTTCAGCCGTTTCAAAGTATTTGCCTGGTCCAGGATCACACATCGTGGAACAGCATTTAACTTTTCCGAAACCGGTATACCATTACGCAACAATTGATTTCTTACTTCAAGTGATTTCTGTGAATGTCGAAAAAAACTTAGTTGAAATTGAAGTAACTGCAACAAATGAAGCGGGTGAGACAGTGATTGAAGGCAAAATTACGTCTACCCCTCCACGTTTGGAAAACAAATTAACAGCACAATCAATGGATAATTTCTAGAGAGCTCTTTCGGTTTAAGATGGGGGTTTTAAATCGAAGGTGGAGGCCAAAAACATGTCAAAGAAAATTCTCGTAGTAGATGATGAAAGTTCAATCGCAACTTTACTTCAATATAATTTGGAACAAGCAGGTTTTGTTGTTGAGACGGCGAGTGATGGACAAGAAGGTTATGATGCTGTTTTAGAAAAAAAACCAGATTTAATTATACTTGATCTTATGTTGCCCAAAATGGATGGCATGGAAGTTTGCAAAGCCTTGCGCCTTCAAAAAATCAATACGCCCATCATCATGCTAACAGCTAAAGATGATGAGTTTGATAAAGTGCTGGGTCTTGAATTGGGTGCGGATGACTATATGACCAAACCATTTAGTCCGAGAGAAGTAACAGCACGTGTCAAAGCAGTCTTAAGGAGATTTACTGCGTCAGTTGATGAAACGTCCCAAAAAGGAAATGACCAAGGTTTTGAATTTGGTCCATTACGTGTGTATCCCGAACGTTTTGAAGTATTTTTAAGTGAGGATACTTTGGACTTTACTCCGAAAGAATTTGAACTGCTTGTATATCTGATGGAAAACAAAAATCGAGTGCTGACACGTGACCAATTGTTAAGTGCCGTCTGGAATTATGATTTTGCAGGCGACACTCGCATCGTTGACGTTCACATCAGTCATTTACGGGATAAAATTGAAGACAATAGCCGTAAACCTATATTTATTAAAACGATTAGGGGACTGGGGTATAAATTTGAGGAGCCAAAAACGGTATGAAATCCCTCCACGGAAAAATCGTCATGTCATTTACACTTTTGGTAGGTTCGATTTTAGCTGGCTTGGGTATTATCATCAGTCAGCTTTTTCCTGTTTACGTGGAGGAATCTGTTCGAAGCAATTCGATTGAAAAAGTGGAGGGAATTTCACAGATTATTGAACAATCAAATGGTGCAATCAATGACTCACAAAAAGCGGAAATTATGGATGTGCTCTCAAGTGACCGTATTAGCAGTGACTTTATTGATACTCGGCAACAACTTTGGAAAACCATAGTGATAGTCTTGCTAGGAGCATTTGTCATTGCCATTATATTTTCGTATCGATTGACGAAACGCTACGCACGACCAATTGATAATGTGACCGAAGTTGCCATTGAGCTTGCCAAAGGCAATTATCGGGCGAGGGCATACGAAGACGACTTTGCAACCACGGCGCAGCTCGGCACTTCCATCAATATCCTGGCAAGGAATTTGCAGGAATTGTTCAAAGTACGAGAAATGGAAAAGGAACGATTAAAAACACTTATTGAAAATATGGGCAGTGCCTTAATGATGATCGACCGGGAAGGTCAAATCAGTATTGTCAACAAGACTTTTGTTGATCAGTTTGAATTCAGCGCACAAGATGTTCAGGATGAACTTTTTAAAAGAGTGGACTTACCTGATGAATTGAAAAAGTTCATCGACTACGTCTTTTTAATGGAATCTTCTTCACGTAAGCAAATGGCAATCGTCATCCAGCAGGAAATACGCCATATGGAAGTTTATGGTGCCCCAGTTATCGGTGAACATGGTCGATGGCTAGGTGTTGTTATCGTCATGCATGACATTTCCGATCTTGTGCGTCTTGAGCAAATCAGGAAAGATTTCGTGGCGAACGTTTCCCACGAACTGCGAACACCGATTACATCGATTAAAGGTTTTTCGGAAACGTTATTGGATGGGGCCATGAATGACGAAAAGACGTTACTTTCTTTTTTGGAAATCATCCATAAAGAAAGCAATCGTCTGCAAATGTTAATCCAAGACCTATTGGAACTTTCGAAAATTGAACAACATGGGTTCTCCGTAGAGTTTGCTCAAACGAACTTACGTGAAGTCATGAGGCGTGCTGCTGAGATGACAAGTCCTCGTCTTGATGAGAAACACATGACGTTTATCTCAAACATAAATCATGAGGTCATTGTGGATGGGGACATGAACCGTTTGATTCAAGTGGTTATGAATTTACTGACAAATGCCATTACTTATTCGCCGGAAAACACAACTGTTCATTTATCCCTTCATGAAAGTGAAACTCATGGAATCATTATCATTCGAGATGAAGGGATGGGGATGGATAAAAAAGAAATCCCACGTATCTTTGAGCGTTTTTATCGAATTGATCGTGCGAGAAGTCGAAATTCTGGTGGTACCGGTTTGGGACTAGCTATAGTCAAGCATCTAATCGAGGCTCATCATGGACGAATATTTGTTGAAAGCGAACCTGGAGTAGGGACGCAATTTAAGATTCTCATTCCGAAAAAACAATAAACTTAACAAGTTCTTTACAAGCTCTACACAGTGGATTCATAATGCTTTGTTAAGATATTTATGAAACCCCCTATTACCGCATTTGGCAGGAAAAAGAACCCTATTTCAAGGGTTCTTTTTTCATGTGTAAAAAATTGTTCATTTCGTTTCGAATGGGTGATTGGGATCGAGGGTCCTGAAAAATTCCAATGAAAAGTCAACTTTATGAAACTTTATATTGAGCTAATCGTAGAAAGAATGAGTGAAAAGAAAAGAGGGATACATAGATGAGTGTTAAGCGCATTTTAACGACTGCATCTTTGGCTTTGGCTGGAATCATTGCACTTATTGCCATATTAACTACATGGTATACAGTGGATGAATCAGAGCAAGCGGTCGTCATTACATTTGGGAAAGCAGAGGAGCCAATATTAGATTCTGGATTGCATTTCAAATTGCCATGGCCCATGCAAAAAGTAGAAATTCTATCGAAGGAGACATTCAGTCTGCGATTCGGCTACAAGCAATCAGAAGATGGAGAAATTGATTCATATGATAACGAAACAAAAATGATTACAGGGGATGAAAACATTGTATTAACTGACTTGGTTGTACAGTGGAAAATCACAGACCCAGGAAAGTATTTATTTAATTCAGAAGCCCCACAGGAAATTTTGCATGATGCCACTTCAGCATCTATCCGTTCAATCATCGGGAGTTCGATGATTGATGAAGCTTTAACATCAGGAAAAGCAGATATTGAAGCTCAAACGAGGGACTTACTTGCTACGCTTATCGAAAAATATGATATTGGTATTTCCATTTTAGGTGTAAAACTACAAGATGTAGAATTGCCGAATGCAGAGGTCCGTTCTGCTTTTACAGCCGTAACCGATGCGCGTGAAACGAAAAACACGAAAACAAATGAAGCGAAGAAATATCAAAATCAGCGTGAAAGTGAAGCGATTGGTGAGATTGCTGCCATTAAGTCCCGTGCTGAAGGCCAACGCACAGCACGTATTCAGCAGGCAACAGGTGAAGTAGCTGTCTTCAATAAGCTTTATGCAGAGTATCGAAACAATCAGGAAATCACAAGACAACGATTAGTCATTGAGACATTGGAGTCGGTCTTGCCGAATGCTCAAATTTACATCATGAATGATTCAGGTGAAACGGTGAAGTACTTGCCATTACAACAGCCTACACAAGTTCCACCAGTTACAACTGAGCAAGGAGGCGGCAAATAATGGACACGAACAAACCGAACCCATTCGCAAGCCTGGAACAAAAGTTCAATGAACAATTCAATAATAAAAATAAAATAACAAAAACACGAGAGCCTATAAATATAAAAAAACATATGAAGACCATTATTACATTAACCATCGTATTTGCCGCTCTAATTATCCTGCTCGCTAATATATATGTTGTTAAAGAAAATGAGTACCGTGTTGTTCGCCAATTTGGTGAAGTGGTGGATATTCGATTTGAGCCTGGAATTTATATGAAAATCCCGTTTGTCCAAAGTGTCTCTACTTTGCCGCGTTATCAGATGACGTATAACGTTTCGGAAGCGGAAATCAATACTAAGGATAAAAAGCGAATTATCATTGATAACTACGCTGTATGGCGTATTAGCGATCCTAAAGCCATGATTACGAGTGCAGGAACGTTGTTGAATGCAGAAGCGCGAATGGAAGAGTTTATATACTCTGTCGTACGGACAGAACTTGGACAGCTGAACTATGATGAAATCATCAATGATGAAAACACATCGAGAGGAAGCTTGAATGACCGCGTGACCGCACGCGTAAATGAGTTGCTGAAAGACGATGATTACGGAGTAGAAGTAATTGATGTCCGAATGAAGCGTACGGACCTCCCACCAGAAAACGAACAATCCGTTTATACACGCATGATTTCCGAACGCCAATCCATAGCACAGAAGTACTTGTCTGAGGGGGATGCAGATAAGCGTACAATTGAAGCATCTACAGATCRCAAAGTACAGGAAATGGTTGCAATTGCCCAAAAAGAAGCATCCATCATTGCGGCTGAAGGTGAATCGGAAGCGGCCAAGATTTATAATCAATCTTTCTCGAAAGACCCTGAATTTTATGCTTTATATCGAACATTAGAATCCTACAAGAAAACAATTGGTGATGATACAATGATTATTTTGCCATCGGATTCTCCTTATGCAAAAATTCTTTCAGGTTACTTGGAATAGATTATTAGGAGTGACATTTCATAAGCTGTATTTGAAAAACCAATAACACTGTTTATTTCAAAGGACGTCATTTTCCTTTCATCTTGCCAACATGGTAATATGAAGGAAGATGACGTTTTTTTACGTAGAGGAGTGGAAAATCTGTGAGCAAAAATAAAGTTTTATTATTAGATGGAAATAGCTTAGCGTATCGAGCATTTTTCGCGCTCCCATTACTGACGAATGAACATGGGATCCACACAAATTCAGTATATGGTTTTACAATGATGCTACAAAAAATATTGGATGAAGAACAACCAACACATATGCTTGTGGCATTTGATGCAGGGAAAACCACATTTAGGCACACGACTTTCGGTGAGTATAAGGGTGGCCGTCAAAAAACACCACCAGAGCTTTCTGAACAGTTTCCATATTTGCGAAAACTATTAAGCGCATATCAAATCCCGCAATATGAGCTTCCGATGTATGAAGCGGATGACATAATCGGGACGTTGAGCAAACAGGCAGAAGCAAAGGGAGAAGAAGTGATTATTGTTTCGGGTGATAAAGACCTTACACAGCTTTCTTCGGACTCGACGACTGTCTATATCACACGTAAAGGCATGACTGATATCGAGAAGTATACACCTGAGCACATACTGGAAAAGTATGGCTTAACCCCTGATCAAATCATTGATATGAAAGGATTAATGGGGGACGCATCAGATAATATTCCAGGAGTTCCTGGTGTCGGTGAAAAGACAGCAATCAAACTATTACTTGAACATCACTCGGTTAATGGTGTGTACGAAGGCCTTGAGAGTGTCAAAGGAGCAAAATTAAAAGAAAAACTGGTGGCCAATGAAGAACAGGCAAAAATGAGTAAAGTGTTGGCAACCATTGAAACACAAGCTCCAATCACTATTTCTTTAGAAGATTTGTCCTATAATGGTCCCGATATGGATGAGGTCATTAAAATTTGGCAGGAGCTGGCCTTCAAATCTCTATTAGAAAAAACAACCTATTCACAAGTGGAAGAAACGAAAGCAGATATTTCCTTCATTCACTTATCAGAAATTACGACAAATCAACTTTCAGAAGAAATGGCTGTTCATCTGGAATTGTATGACGAGCAGTATCATACAGCAGATATGTTGGGTGTCGCTCTTGTTGATGACAAAAATGCGTTTTTTATGAAAGTTGAGGATGCGTTTGCATGTGAATCATTCCGTACGTGGCTGGCTGATGAGTCGAAAAAGAAACAATTGGTAGATTCCAAAGCGGCACTTGCAGCTTTCCATCGCAATGGGGTACTGCTCGATGGTGTTGAATTCGACTTTGTCCTTGCTGCCTATATTGTAAATCCAGGGATTACATCTGATGATGTAGCTGTGTTATCGCGGGAGTTTGGTTACAGTGAAGTATTAACGAATGAGCAAGTGTATGGCAAAGGTGCTAAGAAATCAGTTCCTAGCGACGCCGAACTAGGAGAACATGTAGTTAGAAAAGCAATGGCCGTATGGAAACTGCGTAAAGTGATGGATGATCAGCTGAAAGAAAACGAGCAATATGAACTTTATCATGATTTGGAGTTACCATTAGCTACAATCCTCGGGAAGATGGAGTCAGATGGTGTGAAAGTCGATCGTCAAACACTGGTGGATATCGGTGAGGATTTAGCCGGGAAGTTGACGGAGATTGAACAAACCATTTATCATGCAGCAGGTGAAAACTTCAATATTAATTCACCGAAACAACTAGGTGTGATCTTGTTTGAAAAACTGGGGCTTCCACCTCTTAAAAAAACGAAGACAGGATACTCAACGGCCGCAGACGTTTTGGAGAAATTGGAAGGGAAGCATGAAGTCATTTCCCATATCCTTTTGTATCGTCAGTTGGGCAAATTGCAGTCGACGTATATTGAAGGATTGTTGAAAGAAATTCACAAGGACGACGGCAAAATTCATACGAGATACCAGCAAGCATTGACGCAAACAGGTCGTTTGAGTTCTACGAATCCAAACTTACAGAACATTCCGGTGCGTTTGGAAGAAGGCCGGAAAATCAGAAAGGCATTTGTCCCATCCCAACCAGATTGGATTTTATTTGCGGCTGATTACTCTCAAATTGAGTTACGCGTTTTAGCACATATGTCTGATGACGAAGAGCTGATTGAAGCTTTCCGAAATGACCTGGACATTCATACTAAAACTGCAATGGATGTTTTCCATGTTGAAGCAGATGCCGTGACGTCAGATATGCGACGCGCAGCTAAAGCAGTAAACTTCGGTATTGTTTACGGAATAAGTGACTACGGACTTTCTCAAAGCTTATCGATTTCCCGTAAAGAAGCGGCTGAGTTTATCGAGCGTTACCTGGAAAGCTTCCCAGGTGTGAAAACTTACATGGATGAAATTGTACGGGAAGCGAAGCAAAAGGGATTCGTCACGACCATTTTAAATAGAAGAAGGTACTTACCGGATATTACTAGCTCAAACTTTAACTTACGTGGCTTTGCTGAGCGTACGGCGATGAATACGCCTATCCAGGGAAGTGCTGCGGATATAATCAAAAAAGCAATGATAGATATGGCTGATCGTTTAGAGAAAGAAAACTTGCAAGCGAAAATGCTTCTTCAAGTGCACGATGAATTGATTTTTGAAGCACCTCAAGAAGAAATTGCGATTTTAGAAAAAATCGTACCTGAAGTAATGGAACACGCTATTGAATTAAAAGTGCCACTTAAAGTGGATTATGCATATGGTCTGACTTGGTACGATACGAAGTAAGGGGGCAAAATCATCATGCCTGAATTACCTGAAGTAGAGGGAGTCGTTAACTCCCTCAAACCGGTAGCTACCGGGAAGACCATTGAATCTGTAAAACTATCCGCCGTTCTAGAGGTTTCAAGACAGGCGGGAAAACAAGCCATTGTTAAAGGCTCAGAGCTTAAACACTTCAAGCAAGCACTCGAAAATGCTCAAATCACTCAGATCGTAAGAAGGTCTAAATATATTTATTTTCACTTACTTAAAGATCAACAAGATTTACTATTAGTAAATCATTTGGGAATGACCGGTGCATGGTTTTATGTCCAGGAAACTGCAGACATCACAGAAGATAAGTTCAGAAAACATATTCATGTCGTATTAACATTAGATGACGGCATGCTTTTGGTATATGCAGACATTCGGAGATTCGGCGAAATGCGTTTACTGGATTCAGAAGATCAATTTCCTCCATTATTGTTAATGGCACCCGAACCATTTGCGGAGTCCGCATTAAACCATTTTATTGATATGTCCTCGCTCTCTAAGTATCAAAATAAGTCCATAAAAGAAACAATCATGGATGGACAAGTTATTTCTGGATGTGGCAACATCTATGCCACTGAAGCTTTATTTCGAATGCATATACATCCGGGCAGAAAAGTGAAGCGTGTTAGTCAAAAAAGACTTATTCTCCTTTTTCAAACGATTGTCGATGTGTTGAACGAAAGCATATCTGCAGGAGGAAGCTCCATTTCAGATTATCGGAATATTAATGGGGAAGCAGGGGGCATGCAAAATCGCTTGTCCATGTATGGCAAGAAACAATGCCCTAATTGCTTGATTCCTACAAAACAAGTTGTACTTGGAGGACGAAACTCTTGGTATTGTCCTTCGTGTCAACGATAGAAGGATGGACAATAGATGATTATTGGATTAACAGGAAGTATTGCGAGTGGAAAAAGTACAATTTCAGCAATGTTGAAAGAAAAAGGCTATCCCATTATTGATGCGGATCTTGTAGCTCGAGTAGTCGTAGAACCTGGTACCGTAACATTGTCAGACATTGAATGCATATTTGGCAAAGAGGTAATGAATGAGGATGGCACATTAAACCGAGAAGCACTGGGGCAGCTCATTTTTCATGATCCAGCAAAAAGGAAACAACTCAACGATTTGATGCATCCAGCCATTCGTGCAGAAATGCTGCGCCAAAGAGATGAACTTTTTGAGAGTGGGGAAGAAACGTTGATTATGGATATCCCGCTTCTTTTTGAAAGTCGACTCCAACATTTTGTTGATAAAATACTGGTTGTCTCCGTAAAGGAAGAGACACAGCTACAGAGATTGATGCAGCGTAATTCGTTGTCTGAGGAAGAAGCTAAGGCGAGAATTCAGTCCCAATTACCACTTTCCGAAAAAGAAAAAGGTGCCGATGCGGTCATTTATAATAATGGGTCAATCGAACAATCAAAAGTTCAATTAGAGCGTATACTAGCTGAGTGGGACGTATAATGTCCCACTTTCTGAAAAATAGAACATTTCTACATTGCCAACAAAGTGTTTAACTTAGTTCAAAATGTGTTATACTAATTTCAGGTAAAAGATTAACAGTATAACATACTTGTAGGAGGATTTTTTATGTCAGCTTCTATCGCTATTAATGGATTTGGCCGTATTGGTCGTATGGTATTTCGCCAGGCAATTCTTCAAGATGATTTAAACGTGGTGGCAATTAATGCAAGTTATCCTGCTGAAACGTTAGCACATTTGATTAAGTATGACACAAATCATGGAACGTTTTCTGGTGACATTGTCATAGAAGAAAGCGCTTTAATTGTAAATGGTAAGCGAGTTCAACTTGTAAGTGACCGTGACCCATTGAAGTTACCATGGAAAGAAATGAACATTGATATCGTTATCGAAGCAACTGGAAAATTTAATGACCGCGAAAAAGCGGCATTGCATTTACAAGCTGGAGCTAAGAAAGTAATTTTGACTGCTCCTGGTAAAAATGAAGACATAACAATCGTTATGGGTGTAAATGATAATCAATTGAATATTGAAAAACATGACATCATTTCAAATGCCAGCTGTACAACAAACTGTCTAGCGCCAGTTGCGAAAGTACTGAATGACACGTTTGGCATCGAAAACGGTCTTATGACGACTATCCATGCGTATACAAATGATCAAAAGAACTTAGATAATCCACATAAAGATTTACGTCGTGCCCGTGCTTGTGCACAGTCCATCATCCCGACATCTACAGGAGCAGCGAAAGCATTGGCATTGGTTTTACCTGAATTGAAAGGTAAACTTCATGGTTTGTCTCTTCGCGTACCAACTCCAAATGTGTCATTAGTGGATCTTGTTGTAGATTTACAAACTGATGTGACGGCAGAAGAAGTAAATGCAGCATTTATTGAAGCTTCAAAAGGTTCAATGAAAGGGGTTCTTGGATTAACTGAAGAACCACTTGTGTCGATTGACTTCAATTCAAACCCACATTCAGCGATCATTGACGGTTTAACGACAATGGTTATGGGAACACGTAAGGTAAAAGTTCTCGCTTGGTATGATAATGAATGGGGCTACTCAGCACGTGTAGTAGATTTGACAAAAAAAGTAGGCGCAGCACTGAAAGACACAGTAATTGCCTAATAAAATATTCCTCCCTACATGCTTTCAAAAGTAGGGAGGAATTATTTTTTTCTCGAACACTTGCATTGTTTGAGATTACAACATATAATGTGAATCGTGTACTTTTATTGTACCAACTGACTGCTTAAAGGGTTAGGACCTCTCTGGACTAACTTTCCCCCGTGGTAGTCGACTTTGATGATTCAACAAACTATAAAAAAACTTATCAAAGGGGGAAACGAACCATGGAAACAATGGGGCGTCATGTTATCGCAGAACTATGGGAGTGCGAATTTGACAAATTGAACGATGAAACATACATCGAGCGTACGTTTGTAGAGGCAGCACTTAAATCAGGAGCAGAAGTACGTGAAGTAGCATTCCACAAATTTGCACCACAAGGTGTAAGTGGAGTCGTGATCATTTCTGAATCACACTTAACTATCCACAGCTTCCCAGAACACGGTTACGCAAGTATTGATGTATATACATGCGGCGATTTAGATCCAACAATTGCTGCTAAATATATTGCTGATGCACTTGGATCTCAGACTCGTGAAATGACAGAAATTCCACGTGGTATGGGTCCTGTTATTGCGGGTAAAGCGCGCGTAACAGCACATGCATAACAACTAAACTGAGTAGGCAGAGGGAGAAATTCCTCTGCTTTTTCGATTTTAATGGACTTTTTTTGATATAATAGGAACACTAAACGAATTCAGGAGATAAAACTATGAGATGTCCAGCTTGCCAATTTAATGGAACGCGGGTCGTGGATTCACGACCGGTAGACGATAATAAAGCGATCCGCAGAAGAAGAGAATGTGAAGACTGTGGTTTTCGTTTTACTACTTTCGAAAAAGTAGAAGAAATGCCGTTGATCGTAGTGAAAAAAGGTGGGTCACGCGAAGAATTCAGCCATGAAAAAGTATTGAGAGGCCTGATTCGCGCATGTGAAAAACGCCCTGTGACGCTTGAATCTCTTGAAAATGTCGTATTCTCAATTGAGAAAGATTTACGCCGAATCGGCAATTCCGAAGTGAAGTCAGAGGATGTTGGCGAAATGGTCATGGATCGTCTGGCAACCATCGATGAAGTAGCATACGTGCGCTTTGCGTCCGTATATCGACAATTTAAAGACATTAATGTGTTTATAGATGAATTAAAAGACTTGTTGAAGAAAAGTCCAGAAGACAAAAAATAAGGGACAGGAGGACGATGTTGCGTGCAACTATTATTTAAAGAACTTCAGCCGGTAGATAGCTTCATCATCCAAATGCCCAATATACTGACGGACAAGGATCGCCAGCTTGTGACGATGTTGTATAAACCTATCATTGGTTCAGATGCGATGAGTTTGTATTGTACATTATGGGCCGAATCAGAGGGCGAAACAACTGAACAATTGACACACTATTATTTAATGGATGTGTTGAATATGTCATTAAAGAAAATATTTGATGCCCGTGTGTCACTCGAAGCCATTGGACTGATGAAAACGTGGAAAAAAGATGATGACGAAAAACGTCTGTTCATATACGAGGTAGTAGCACCCCTGGATGCAGCTTCGTTCTTCAGTGAACCGATTTTGGCCACATCTTTATATAGCGTCATACACGAAAAAGCGTATATACGTATAAGAGAGCGCTTCGTTAAAAAGCAACCAATCTTAAACGGGTATGAGAATGTATCGCGTGACCTGCAGGACGTTTTTAAAAGCAACCATGATTACAATAAACTGGGGCATATATTTGAACCAGGACAAATTGAGCAAACTTCCGAACGGCCGAAGAAGATTCCTTTCTATTCGATGGATTTTGATTTTGATTTATTGAAATCAGGGTTATCTGAAGTCATGATTCCTTCCAGTGTATTAACTTTATCTGTAAAGGAACTGATTGCAAAAGTAGCTTTTCTATACTCGTTAAATGCAATCGATATGCAAAAAGTGTTGATGATGGCTATTGATGATCAAAATCGCATTACGGAAGATCGTTTGAAAAAAACAGCAGCTGATTATTACAAGCTCTCTATTTCTTCTAAACCTCCAAGGTTGATGCCTAAGGCTGGTGTGCAGCGTGAAGTGGTTTCTCAGGAAGTGAAACTTTCCAAAGATCAATCACTTATTAAATATCTCGAAGAAACGCCACCACTGGAAGTGTTAAGAGATTTATCGAACGGTAAGGAGCCTTTGCCTGTAGAAGTTGATTTAGCCAATGAACTTATATTTAAATATGGTTTTCCACCCGCAGTCGTCAATGTCTTATTACAATTCGTTCTAATCCGAGCGAAAATGAAACTGAACAAAAATTATGTGCACAAAATTGCAGCGCACTGGCAACGTGAAAACATTTCGACATGCGAACAGGCAATTGAAATTTCACGAAAAGAACATGACCAGTATATGGATTGGCAAAATTCATCAAAGACAACTTCATATAAGCGAAAAAATGTGCGCGATGAAAAAGTGCCGGAATGGTTCTATAAAGCGAAAGAAAATCGTTCAACGAAAAAAACGGTTGAAAATGAAGTGACAGAAGATTGGGAAGCAAAAAAACAGCAATTGCTTGAAAAACTCGGTGTAACAGAGGGGCAGGCGAAAACGAATGGAACCAATTAGTGAAACGTTAAAACGCGTCGTGAATGCACCTGAATTTTCGAAGCGTTATGAAAAAATGAAAAATGAAATTCTTGAAGATCGTGGAGTTCAAGCGTTTTTATCGGAGAACGCAGAGCTTGTCAACAAAGATATGGTAGATCGTGGACTCGGGAAACTATATGAATATACTTCTCAAAACCATGACTGTGAAACCTGTGAAAATGTGGCCAGCTGTCAGAATGTCATGAAAGGCTACGTGCCGAAATTGACAATAGTCCGCGGATCTATAGACCTTGATTACACAAGATGCAGACAAAAAACGATTGAAGATGAACGTCGTCAAGTGTCTGCAATGATATCGAGCATGCATATGCCAAAGGATGTGTTGCAGGCAACACTTGCGACCGTTACATACGATCATAATACCCGTGTGAATCTAGGTACGGCAGCAAATGCATTTATGGAAGAAGTCAAAACGACAGGGAATTTACCTGCAAAAGGCTTTTATATCTTTGGCGAATTTGGCGTTGGTAAATCCTATGTATTAGGCGCCCTGGCAAATGAACTTGCTGAACAGAAAATAAAAACAGTTCTTGTCTACGTGCCGGAATTTTTACGTGAAATGAAACACGCCATACAGGATCAGTCGCTACAGGAAAAAGTGGACTATGTAAAGAAAGCACCTGTACTTATGCTCGACGATTTAGGAGCTGAAACATTATCCAGCTGGACGAGAGACGAAATCCTTGGGACTGTGTTGCATTATCGTATGGCAGAGAACTTACCAACTTTCATTACATCGAACTTTGACTATGACGGACTCGAAGAGCATTTAGCGTACTCTGGAAAAGGCGAACGGGAACTAGTGAAAGCAGCGCGAATCATGGAACGTATACGTTCGATAACAATTCCGATGCGACTGAGCGGGAAAAATAGACGAGATGGATAAAGAAAAGTGTGACTACCTTGACTGTTTCAGCCGGGTAGTTTTTTTATGGGGAAATGTAAATGACAGAAGACTTGCATCTTAAACCAGACATAAAATCCAACTGAAAATGAGAAATAATATTTTTTTTATTTTCTGCTCTATTAAATGGTGTGGTTGTTTTTGCGCTTGCTGGTTCGTCTGCGGAAAGGGCAAAGATTCCTTTTTGTAAAATCAACCTTGATAGTTAATAAATCCCTTATTTTTAGAATAATAGAAATATTAAACGCTATGTAGAGGGTGATTGACATTCTCAATTACATGTCTATAATTGAGAGTGAGAATCGTTTTCAATGGTTCACTACATATACAAAGGGAGAGACATTCAGTGAAAAAAGCATTATTTATTGTTTTAGCTTTTGCTCTAGTCGTATTATCTGCATGTGGCAACGATACTACTTCTAAGGATACAAAGAACAAAGCAACAAAAGAAACAAACGAAACAAACGAAAGCAAAGAAGTAAACCTATACACAGCTCGTCACTATGATGTAGACGACCAACTCTACAAAAAATTCGAAGAAGAAACTGGCATCAAAGTAAATGTAATCAAAGGTGAAGCTGACGAATTACTTGAGCGTATTAAACGCGAAGGTGATGCAACTGAGGCAGATTTATTCTTGACTGCCGACGCTGGACGTTTATACCGTGCAAAAGAGGATGGGTTACTGCAAGCGGTATCAAGTGATGTTCTGGATGAACAAGTTCCAGCCAACTTCCAAGATAAAGATCAAATGTGGTACGGTTTAACAAAACGTGCTCGTGTCATTGTCTACAACAAAGAAACAGTGAAACCTGAAGAATTATCAACATATGAAGCGTTGACTGAAGACCAATGGAAAGGTCGCGTCTTGATTCGTGGCTCTGAAAATGTGTATAATCAATCTTTGTTAGCTTCTTTCATTGAAATCAATGGTGAAGAGAAAGCGAAAGAGTGGGCTGCTGGATTAGTATCGAACTTTGCGCGTGATCCTGAAGGTGGAGACCGTGATCAAGCGAAAGCAATTGCTGCAGGTGTTGGCGATGTAGCAATCATGAACACTTACTACTTTGGTCAAATGCTGAACTCTGAAGATCCAGAAGAAGTTAAAGTTGCAGAAGGCTTAGGCTTGTTCTTCCCTAACCAAGAAACGACAGGTACTCATGTTAACGTAAGTGGTGCCGGTGTCGTAAAAACGGCGAAGAACAAAGACAATGCGATCAAATTACTTGAGTTCCTATCATCTCCTGAATCTCAAGGAACATTTGCCGAAGCAAATTATGAATACCCAGTAAATGAATCAGTTGAACCGACTGAATTACTTAAATCATGGGGCGAATTCAAAGAACAAGATATCCCATTATCTGCTCTTGGTGACAACAATGCAAAATCAATTTTAATCTTCAACGAAGTTGGTTGGAAATAAACAAATCAAATGCCCTTGTTACGTTCAAACGTAACAAGGGATTTCTTGCGATTGGATAAGAGGTGTTGGTGACGTGCAAAGAAGATTGGCTAGTGTGAATATGTGGACGGTAGCAGCGGCAATCATTATGATTCTCCTGTTTTTACCGAATTTAACGATTGTCATGGGCGTTTTTTCTCCAGCCAATGAAAACTGGGCACATATGAAAGAATTTGTTCTAGGCTCTTTCATTAAAACCTCACTGATTTTAATTAGCACTACCGCTATACTAACGATATTCATAGGGTTGAGTCTGGCATGGTTGATTGCTCAATATCAATTCCCTTTGAGAAAATTTCTAAAATGGGCTCTTATTTTGCCTCTATCCATCCCACCTTTTATTGGTGCATATACATACCACGGGATTGTCAATTACACAGGAGTAATACAAAAGACTCTTAGAGATCGATTCGATATGGAGCTGAATCCTTCATTTTTTGACATCATGAATCTGCCCGGAGCAATTTTTATTTATACGATTTTTTTATATCCTTATGTTTATACAATTACCCGAATATTCTTATCCCAGCAATCTGCTTCATTGATTGAAAGTGCAAGAGTGCTCGGAAAAGGTCCTTGGCGCACGTTTTTTCAAGTCGTCATTCCTATTTCAAGGGTTTCCATTATTGGTGGAGCAAGTTTAGTTGTGCTGGAAGTGTTAAATGATTATGGTGTGGTGAAATACTTTGGCATCCAGACATTTACGACGGCAATATTTCAAACTTGGTTTGGTTTAGGTGATATTGAATCATCAATTAAACTTGCCGCATCCCTTATGGGGTTTGTCATCTTGATTCTATTGATTGAAAAAATATTGCGTGGAAGAAGGCAATACAGTTATTCCACCACCAAAGTGCGGCCATTGCCGCTTATTCAGTTGAGAGGCATGAAAGCGTTTCTTGCAACTGGTTACGGGTTGTTGATATTAAGTCTAGGATTCTTCATTCCAATAGCCCAGCTGATTGATTGGATGCTCCTGACGTTTGGGACAATCCCGATGGATGAATTTCTGACTTACGTTAAGAACTCAGTAACAGTAGCAGGCATCAGTGCATTTGTGATAATTGTTTTCGCTTTGATTGTCGGAAACTTCAGTCGTTTGGTACATAGCAAAGTAGCGAAACTGTTTCCTAAGTTAACAATTCTCGGTTACTCTATACCAGGAGCGGTGATTTCCGTAGCAGTTGTTACTGCATTTATTGCACTCGATCGTTTTCTTGCACCTTTGTATCAAATGCTCGGTGTTGGGACAACACTTGTTCTAAGTGTAAGTTTAACGATGTTGATTTCCGCCTATATCATCCGCTTCTTTGCAATTGGTTATAATTCCATTGAATCTGGATACGATAAAATTGGAACAGACTTTAGGGACGCTTCAAGACTTCTAGGTGTCGGGCCGACAAAAACGTTTTTCAAAGTAGATGTACCGATGCTGAAAGGCGCAATTATCAGCGGATATATTTTAGTTTTCATTGATATATTAAAAGAAATACCTTTAACGTTAATATTACGTCCATTCAATTTTGATACGCTTTCAACAAAAGCATTCCAATATGCAAGTGATGAAAAAATTATGGAAGCTTCACAAGCTTCGTTATTAATTGTCGGTATTAGTGCCCTTGCCATTGTTATTTTCTATAAGTTTCTCGAAAAGGAGCCGGATTGACATGTTTATTTCCATTCAAAATGTTTGTTTCAAATATCCAAATACAAATCGCTCTGCACTAGACCAGTTTTCAATGAATATTGAAAAAGGGGAAGTCATCTCAATATTAGGTCGAAGCGGCAGTGGAAAAAGCACGATACTGCGTCTCCTAGCTGGACTTGAAAAGCCAACTCAAGGTACATTGACGATTCAGGATGAAGTGATTTTTGATAACAAAACATTTCTGCAACCTGAGAAGCGAGGCATAGGAATGGTGTTTCAGGATTATGCGCTGTTTCCCCATATGACGGTTGGAGAGAATATCATATTCGGTTTATTTAAAATGAAAAAAGCAGAAAAGAAAAAACGCCTCGCGGAAGTTCTTGAATTAGTTGAACTTCAGGATTATGAGAAACGTTATCCGCATCAACTTAGTGGAGGTCAACAACAACGTGTGGCGATTGCAAGAGCTATTGCGCCAAACCCACACTTGATTTTATTGGATGAGCCTTTCAGTAATTTAGACGCAGAACTGCAAGTGAAAATTCGTAAAGACTTACGTGAAATTATTAAAAAAGCGAATATTACGTCCATCTTCGTCACACATGACGAAAATGATGCCCATGCATTAGCGGATCGTATCGTTAAGCTGAAAGATGGTTGCATTGATTTAATCGGTCGTCCTTGTGATTTGCTCGGGATTCATCCCCATCCAACGCCACAATTCGTACCGGAACAAGAAGCACGAGAATTAATGAGTGTATAATTTTAAATTTTCAGTTGCATTTGATTTCATGCAAGAGTAAAATGTCAACATAAGAATAAAGAAATGCCAAGAAGAGGACAATACTTGTCTGTACGACTTTTTAGAGAGAGAAGCCCTGGCTGAAAGCTTCTTAAGTACGACACTCAATTTACCACCTCGGAGCAGCAACAGTGAAATCGTTAGTAACTGTTGACGGTAACGGCCCGTTAGCCGGCTCAAAGCTTCATCTTTTTAGTCCTGGACTGAAGAGAAGGAAGAAGGGTGGAACCACGAACTCAAACCTCGTCCCTTTCATAGGACGGGGTTTTTTTGTGTTCAATTTTAATAATAAAAACGAAGGAGTGGGGTAAATGTCAGAAACAATTCAACTGAAATTTCCAGACGGCGCGATAAAGGAGTTCCCAAAAGGCACGACAACCGAAGATGTTGCAGCATCAATCAGTCCCGGCCTTCGTAAAAAAGCGTTGGCTGGTCAACTGGATAACCAACTTGTAGACTTGAAAGCACCACTTGAGCAAGATGGTGCAATTGCCATTGTTACTGCAGGCTCAGATGAAGCGCTGGAAGTGTTGCGTCATAGTACAGCTCACTTATTGGCTCAAGCAGTAAAGCGTCTTTTCAAAGATGTGAAATTAGGCGTAGGCCCAGTAATTGAAAATGGATTCTATTACGATATCGATTCACCACAACCAATTACTGCAGAAGATTTGACGGCTATTGAAAAAGAAATGAAGAAAATCATCAATGAAAATCTTGAAATTG
Source organism: Paenisporosarcina sp. P4_B8 (assembly GCF_056402175.1). Classification (NCBI taxonomy): domain Bacteria; kingdom Bacillati; phylum Bacillota; class Bacilli; order Caryophanales; family Caryophanaceae; genus Paenisporosarcina; species Paenisporosarcina sp. P4_B8. The sequence goes on from NZ_JBFUHX010000012.1 coordinate 56,156, forward strand.
TACGTCACAACGTGTCTCGTGCAGAAGCATTTGACAAGTTTAAAGAGGATGAATATAAAATTGAGTTGTTGGAAGCAATTGCTGAAGATGATCAAGTATCCATTTACGAACAAGGTGAATTTTTCGACTTATGTCGTGGGGTGCACGTTCCGTCTACTGGTAAGTTAAAAGAATTTAAATTACTAAGTATTGCAGGTGCATATTGGAGAGGTAACAGCGACAATAAAATGTTGCAACGCATCTACGGAACAGCTTTCTTCACAAAAGAAGAATTGGCTGCACATCTGAAAATGCTTGAAGAAGCGAGAGAGCGTGACCACCGTAAAATCGGGAAAGAACTTAATTTATTCATGAACTCACAAAAAGTAGGTCAAGGACTGCCGATGTGGTTACCTAAAGGTGCAACAATCCGCCGCATCATCGAACGCTATATTGTCGATAAAGAAGTGAAGCTGGGTTACGATCATGTCTACACGCCAGTAATGGGCAGTGTGGAACTGTACAAAACAAGCGGCCACTGGGATCATTATCAAGACGATATGTTCCCGGTAATGAGTATGGACAATGAAGATCTAGTATTGCGTCCGATGAACTGCCCTCATCATATGATGATTTTCAAAAATGGCATTCATTCATACCGTAACCTGCCTATGCGCATTGCTGAGCTTGGTACAATGCATCGTTATGAAATGTCCGGTGCTTTAAGTGGTCTTCAGCGTGTACGGGGAATGACATTGAATGATGCGCATATCTTCGTCCGCCCAGATCAAATCAAAGATGAGTTCAAGCGTGTTGTTCAATTGATTATTGGTGTTTATAAAGATTTTGATATTAATGATTACTCATACCGTTTGTCTTACCGTGATCCAGAAGATAAAGAAAAGTACTATGATGACGACGATATGTGGAACAAAGCACAAAGCATGCTGAAAGAAGCAATGGATGAGTTAAACTTGGACTACTACGAAGCTGATGGCGAAGCGGCGTTCTATGGCCCTAAATTGGATGTAATGGTCAAAACTGCAATAGGTAAAGAGGAAACGTTATCCACTGTTCAACTTGATTTCTTATTGCCTGAGAAATTTGATCTATCCTACATCGGTGAAGACGGCAAACAACATCGCCCAGTTGTCATCCACCGTGGAGTAGTATCAACTATGGAACGTTTCGTTGCTTTCCTAATCGAGGAGTATAAAGGTGCATTCCCGACTTGGCTGGCACCTGTTCAAGTTCAAGTCATCCCGGTTTCTAATGAGGTCCACTTCGATTATGCAAAAGGCGTTATCGAAAAACTCCAGGCAGCAGGCTTGCGTGTTGAGATGGACGAACGCGATGAAAAACTTGGCTACAAGATTCGTGAAGCACAGATGCAGAAGATTCCATACATGCTAGTCCTAGGTGACAAGGAGCTGGAAAGCGGCTTCGTGAATGTGCGCAAGTACGGTGAGCAGAATTCGGAAAGCATTCCATTTGACGAGTTCCTTTCACGCATTCAACAAGAAATTAACTAAAGCTGTTGACAACGATTTTTGTCTATGGTATTGTTATTAAGGTTAATGAATACAAAGTTTGTGGTATAAGAAGAGGCTGCCCGCTTCTCACCTGATTGACACTAGATGTAGTTGACAGGTCGGCACACGATTGAACGTAACGTACAGCGTTGTACTTGCATATATCGGCGGGCGGACATCTACTTATGTAAATGTCCGCTCGTTTTTTTATTGGTCCGGAACGGCGTAACCGATTTATTGAGCATTTCGATAAACGATATGCCCAAACCATGTATTCGCGACACTACCTGGAGGTGGATTACTATTAGCAAAGACATGTATGTAAACGATGGCATTCGCGCTCGTGAACTTCGTATTATCGATCAAAATGGTGATCAATTAGGAGTTAAAACGCGTTTTGAAGCGTTAGAAATTGCCGCTCGTGTTAATTTGGATCTTGTCCTTGTGGCCCCTCAAGCCAAGCCACCAGTCGCTCGTATCATGGACTATGGTAAATTCAAATTTGAGCAGCAAAAGAAAGATCGTGAGACTCGTAAAAATCAAAAGATTATCGTATTGAAAGAGGTTCGTTTGAGCCCGACAATCGATGAACATGATTTCCAAACGAAATTACGAAATGCAATCAAGTTCCTTGAAAAAGGAGACAAAGTCAAAGCTTCTATCCGTTTTAAAGGCCGTGCAATTACGCACAAAGAAATTGGCCAACGCGTGTTAGATCGTTTTGCAGAAGCTTGTGCTGAAGTATCGACGGTTGAACAAAAACCGAAGATGGAAGGCCGTAGCATGTTCTTGGTTCTTCAACCGAAGAACGAGAAAAAGTAAGATTGACGAACAGTTTAGGAGGAATTCGACATGCCAAAAATGAAAACTCACCGCGGCGCGGCTAAGCGTTTTAAAAAGACTGGTTCTGGAAAAATAAGACGTGCATCTGCATACCGCAGTCACTTATTCGCAAATAAGTCTACTAAAGCTAAACGTAAGTTACGTAAAGGTGGACTAGTTTCTTCTGGTGACTACAAACGCATCAAATCACTTATCGCTTACATGAAGTAAGTTAATACTCGAAACTTAAACATTCGAAATAAAAGCAGGAGGTAATGTATTATGCCACGCGTAAAAGGCGGAACAGTGACGCGCCAGCGTCGTAAAAAAGTTATAAAATTAGCAAAAGGTTATTATGGTGCTAAAAAATTACTATATAAAGTAGCAAACCAAGCAGTTATGAAATCAGGTAACTATGCTTACCGTGACCGTCGTAACAAAAAACGTGACTTCCGTAAATTATGGATCACACGTATCAATGCAGCAGCTCGCATGAATGGTCTTTCTTACAGCCGTTTAATGCACGGTTTGAAATTAGCTGGTATTGAAGTTAACCGTAAAATGTTAGCTGACCTAGCTGTTACAGACGCAGCAGCATTCACACAATTAGCAGAAGCTGCTAAAAAATCAATGAACAAGTAATTTTACTTATTCAAAAGGCTGATGGATTTTCCATCAGTCTTTTTTTATACTAATTCATACATAGTAATTTTGAGCTTCTGAAGATAATGGAAATAGATTGTGAAAAATTTATCGTTCAAACTGAGAGATTTATCGCTCAAACTAAGGTATTTGTCGATCAAAATATGAATTTATCGCTCAAACTGAAGCGTTTATCGTTCAAAGTGTTCTCAGAGGCAGCTAAACTAGTTGAGACTAATCACGTCAATCTATTAGGGGGAATTTTAGTATGCATCTCATACTTATCGGGTTTTTCATTATCATGTCCATCGTTTCGTTTTTTACTATGGGCCATGATAAAACAGCAGCAAAAGCGCATAAACGCAGAGTGCCAGAACGTACTCTATGGAACCTTGCGATACTTGGCGGTGGAGTGGGAGCGTACCTAGGAATGATTCTCTATCGCCATAAGACAAAACATATGTCCTTCCGAATTGGCTTTACATTACTGGCGATTCTACAGGTAGCTTTAATCATATGGGCGGCTCCATTGTTGAAAGAGTGGTCATGAAAAAAAGCAGTTATTGGATGATTCTCAGTCCACGCATAGATTCGTTGTGAACGCGAATAGAGGAGTGAAAAGCGTGAATAGGACCTCAAATTACGCGAATACCTTCAAAAATCTCATAATCCAATAACTAAATCAAAAACTCGACACTAATTTTTCGTGTCGGGTTTCTTCTTATTGGTTTTTCATCAATTTTTCGATTGGATTTTTCCAGCTGATATCCGCTTCTGGATAGTTCATCAAGATTTCTTTTTCCAGGAATAAAAAATCGTCCCGTGTAAAGCCTTGCAGTTTCATTGTATCTTTGACCCAGACAAATATGGACACAACTTCGAATGCATCACCAGTAGTACCAAGATATTTCTCGCCCTCAAACAGTGCCCCTTTAAATGAAATGAAGAAATTTTTCCTCACATTTTTCACATCATCGTAAAAATAGTAAGCACCCTTTTCGTAAGCGTCATCAAGTTTTCGCTTGGGATCCATTAAGTAAATAATTCCACGGTAAAACAAATAGACAACAAGTGCGAGTATAAGAAATCGGATCAATACGATGATCATAATGGAACCTCCCTTTGGGCAGACGTGTTACTATGGTATACGGATGAACAAATACTTTGGTTTCAAGATTGTTCAAATTTTTTTCTGGAGGTATTTGATATGGAATTACAGCAGTTATTTACGATGCAAAAAGCTCTCGACAGATATATTCAATCGGAGAAAAATATATCTCATGATGTATTTCTTGAAAAAGGGTTAGCGTTATTAGTTGAACTAGCTGAATTGGCGAATGAAACACGTTGCTTCAAATTTTGGAGTGCAAAAGGGCCATCCGATAAGGAAACGATTTTAGAAGAATACGTAGATTCCATTCATTTCTTACTGTCTCTCGGCATTGAAAAACAATTGGACGATTTAGATAGTTGGCCAGTTGAGGAAAAAGCAGGTTCTCTGACTCATTTATTTCTAAATACCCATGCATCTATTCAACAATTTCTCCATGAACCAACCAGACCGCTATATGAAGATGTGTGGAAATGGTATGGAGCCGTTGGATCATCACTAGGTTTTACACATCTTCAAATCGTAAAAGCATATATTGACAAGAATGAAAAAAATTACGAACGTCAACGCTCTGGTTATTAACGAATATTTTGAAAACTGAATACGTTTCCATTATAATAATATAGTTAGAGCATATTTAGGAGGACGAAATAATGACGAAACTTGATGAAACACTTACGATGCTGAAAGATTTAACAGATGCAAAGGCCATACCTGGGAATGAACGTGAAGCACGAGATGTTATGAGAAGATACATCGAGCCATTTGCTGACCGAATGGATTCAGATAATCTGGGTAGCTTAATTGCAGAAAAAGTAGGCGACGCGGAAGGCCCGAAAATCATGGTTGCCGGTCACTTGGATGAAGTCGGATTCATGATTACTCAAATTGATGATAAAGGTTTCTTAAAGTTCCAAACCGTTGGTGGCTGGTGGTCACAAGTTATGCTTGCTCAACGTGTAACTATTGTGACGCGTAAAGGTGAATCTATTACTGGTGTCATTGGATCGAAACCACCACATATCTTATCACCTGAAGCACGCAATAAACCGGTTGATATCAAAGACATGTTTATTGATATCGGTGCCTCTTCGAAAGAAGAAGCTATGGAGTGGGGCGTATTGCCAGGAGATATGGTAACACCATATTTCGAATTCTCTGTTATGAACAATGAAAAAATGCTTCTGGCAAAAGCGTGGGATAACCGTATTGGTTGTGCAATCGCAATTGATGTCCTGAAAGCATTAAAAGATGAGAAACATCCAAACATTGTATATGGTGTGGGAGCTGCCCAAGAAGAAGTTGGATTACGTGGAGCACGCACAGCAGCAGCGAAGATCAAGCCGGATATTGGTTTTGCAGTTGACGTCGGTATTGCTGGTGACACGCCAGGGATTACAGCAAAAGAATCTACAAGCAAAATGGGAGCAGGTCCACAATTGGTATTGTTTGATGCTTCAATGGTTTCTCACAAAGGACTTCGAGATTTAGTGGTAGATACTGCAGAAGAAAATAATATTCCCTATCAGTTTGAATCTATTCCTGGAGGCGGAACAGATGCCGGAGCGATTCATTTGACGGCGAACGGTGTTCCTTCATTGGCTATCGGGATCGCAACTCGCTATATTCATTCTCATGCAGGTATTTTACACCGTGATGATTATGAAAATGCAGTCAAACTGATTGTGGCGGTAATCAAAAAACTAGATCGTGACACAGTGAACAAAATTATCTTCGACTAATAAGGAAATCAGAAAGCATCGCTGAGGCGATGCTTTTTTGATACTCCATGTATTTAATGCATGATAGATTGTTGTCATATCAATCATTAATTGAAAGGTGAAGGCGTAGTCCAAGTGGCTACGCTTTTATTTATGTCTAATAAATGTTGAAGTGAGAAATTATTAAAAAATCTATTTTGTTTTCCAATCTACCTAGAGCATTTTTCTATCACTTAATATGTTATAGATGTAAGGGAAAAAGGATTGAGTGGAAACGCGTAATGGAGTCTACTAACAATCCAAACGGTAGGAGGTGAAATTAATAATGGGAAATAGCAAAAAGACATGGGTAAAAATTGAGGGCTGTAACTGTTTCAAATGTCGTGAAACAGAAAGCAAAGAAAAATGTGAAAAAAACCACGATTGGGATAAAAAAGATGCATGTACATGTGCTAAGTGTGGTGATGTTAACATCCATGTAGTATGCAAAGAAGAAGATCACGATAAGAAGAATCACGATGAGAAAAAGAAAGACGACTGTGAAAAATGCACAGGTAAAACAGACAAAGTAGAATTCCAATCAGACAAATCATTTTTAGACGATGAAATTTTCGAAGAACCGATCCAAGTACTTCAGGTTTCTTTCAACAAAATATGTGAAGGTGACAAGGTTTGGTTGAGTGGAATTGTTGGTTTTGATAATGACACAGATGTTTGTGGTAATGATGTTGCTGTGATTAAACTAACCATTGTAAGAACAACTGCGTCAGGAAGTGAGCGTACGATTTACAGACAAACTTTTGAAATCGATCAACCTGGACATGACGATCTTACTCAAGTGCCATTTGCACATGTGGAAATTGAATCAAATGAAAACAAAAATGTAACTTATACAGTTTTCGTACAACGCCTAAATGAAAACAGAGATGTATTTTTATTCGGACAAAACACATTAGCTGCTCTAAGAATTAACTAGTTCACGAAATGGATGTAAATTTGAAGTGTCTTATGAAAATAAGACACTTTATTTTTTATTATTAACTTATAATAATAAATATTCACATATAATTATAATGAAGTATGAATGCTTATGAAATTATAAAACTATTTGAATACTATAAATAGAGTGAAGCGTAGTCCAAGTGACTACGTTTTTTTATGTCCAAAAATATGAAACGATAGAAAAAACTATTAGTTTCCAATCTGCCTAGAGCAATTTTCTCTCTTTTAATATGTTATAGATGTAAGGCAAATACGGATTGAGAGAAACCGAAACATGGATTCTAGTATCGGTCCAAAAGGAAGGAGGTGCAATCAAATATGAGATATAACAAAAAGACGTGGGAAAAAATAGAGGGCTGTGACTGTTTCAAATGTCGTGAAGCAGAGACGAAAGTAGAATGGTGTGACCATAAACACGACTGGGATAAGAAGGAATGTCCTAAGTGTGGTGACGTTAACATTAAAGTAGTATGCGAGAAAGACGATCACGATAAGAAGGACAATCACGACAAGAAAAAACACGACTGTGAAAAATGCACGGGCAAAACAGACAAAGTAGAATTCCAATCAGACATATCATTTTTAGACGATGAAATTTTCGAAGAACCGATTCAAGTACTTCAGGTTACATTCAATAAAATCTGTGAGAATGACAAAGTATGGTTAAGCGGAATTGTTGGTTTTGACAATGACACAGATGTTATTGGTAATGATGTTGCTGTTATTAAGTTAACAATTGTAAGAACAACTCAGTCAGGTAGCGAACGTACAATCTACAGACAAATTTTCGAAATCGATCAACCTGGACATGACGATCTTACTCAAGTGCCATTTGCACATGTGGAATTCGAATCAAATGAAAACAAAAATGTAACTTATACAGTTTTCGTACAACGCCTGAATAATAACAGAGATGTATTTTTATTCGGACAAAACACATTGGCTGCTCTAAGAATTAACTAGTTCGCAGAATGGGTGTAAAGAAAGTTGAAGTGTCTTATGAAAATAAGACACTTTCTTTTGAATTAATTAATAAATATTCACTTGTAATTATAAATATTCAAATATATAATAATTATACATAATTATAACGAGGAGTGAATATTTATGAAATTACTTGAATTCGTAAATCTTGAAGTAGTGGAAAGTGTGAAAAATAAAGACTTGTTAACATGGCTCGACTATACTTCAATGGAAGTAAAACAATTGTTGGAACTAGCAACCAATCTGAAGAAGTTGGCTAAAAACAACGTGCACCCTCCACTACTGGCTGGAAAAACGGTTGGTCTCATATTTGAAAAACACTCAACCAGAACGCGTATTTCATTTGAAGTTGGAATCAATCAATTAGGTGGTCATGCAATGTATATGCATGCAAGAGACTTGCAAATCGGACGTGGGGAGCCTATTTCAGATACTGGAAAAGTATTATCGGGTTATATGGACGGCATTATGATTCGTGCCCATTCACATAAAATGGTCGAAGAATTAGCTGAAGCTGCGAGTGTTCCTGTCATCAATGGCTTAACAGATCTTTTCCATCCCTGCCAGGCATTAGCCGATGTCCTGACGATTCATGAAGTGAAAGGCTATTTAGCAGGTTTAAAACTTGCTTACGTGGGGGACGGGAATAATGTAGCACATTCTCTCGTTATTGCGTGTGCCCATTTAGGAATTGATGTATCCATTGCAACGCCTAAAGGTTTTGAAATTGATTCCACGATTCTTAACAAGGCTCAAAAACTAGCCGCTTCAAATGGTTCAAGCATCCTGGCGACTAACAATCCAATTGAATCTGTATCGGGTGCGGATGTCATTTATACAGATGTCTGGACCAGTATGGGGCAAGAAGAAGAGACAGCCGCGCGACTTGATGCTTTCAAAGAGTATCAAATTAATGAAGATCTCGTGAAACACGCCAAAACGGATTATTTATTCTTGCACTGCTTGCCCGCGCATCGTGAGGAAGAAGTCGCAACATCTATCATCGATGGTCCGCATTCAGCTGTATTTGAACAAGCAGAAAATCGACTCCATGCTCAAAAAGCCATATTAGCATCGATTCTGTCATAAAGTAGAAAAGCTCCTGATTAATTTTTCAGGAGCTTTTTTATGGAAAAAATTACATTAAATTTGTTAATGATACTTTACTTAATGTTAACTATAGTTTACATTATGAATATAATACTTAACATGAAGAGGTGGAAGGCATGCTCCATAACCGAGTCAAAGAGCTTCGTGCCCGATTTGGTTTTTCGCAAGGTGAACTGGGTGAAAGAGTGGGTGTTACACGACAAACCATTGGATTTATCGAAAAAGGAGATTTTTCACCATCGATAACATTGGCATTAAAACTGGCACGAGAGTTTGAAATAAGTGTAGACCAATTATTTTGGTTAGAAGGGGATAAACCATTATGAAAAAAGATTTACGCGTGCAGTATCCTTTATGGCAAATGGCGTTTATTGTATTGTTTGGTTTTATAGCATTTAGTTTAACAGGTGCCTCCACAGAGCTATACAAAACATCTGAAGAATTAAGTTTTTCCGTAGAGCTCGATGCATTGGAATCATTTTTATTGTTGGGTGCTCTTTTTATTACAGTTTTGATGATCACAATTTTTTCGATGAAAATCTCTAAACATAACAAGCAAAATCCAACCCAAAAACTATCACTGTGGCAGATACGACCATTGGAATACTTGGAGCAAGATGAAGGCATGATGTACATTACGAGAAGAGCTGCTCAAAAAGTTTACACATTCTTTGTGTGGGCACTGCCGCTTATGGCAACGATTTTCCTAGTATTTGAATTATCTAGATTCTGGATGATTTTCGGTATATTGATCTTGGCGTGGATGCAATATTTAATTTATTACATTGAAGTACGAAAAYATTTGGTAGAGGGAGAAGAATAATGTGGGAATATTTTTTAGTGTTTTTAGGGGCGGCCATTCCATGGCTTGAAATGGCCGTGGTAATTCCACTAGGTATCTTAACGGGATTAAATCCTTTTTGGGTAGTCGTCATTGGCTTTATCGGGAATATGGTAACGGTCTTGGCATTAATCATCGGATACAATAAATTTAAAATATGGTTAGTGAAAAGACGCGAGGGGAAAGTACAGAAAGAATCCAAGCGCAGTGAACGTGCAAAAAGGATTTGGAATAAATATGGGCTACCTGGAATGTTGTTGCTTGGACCCATACTGATTGGGACCCACATTGCTGCATTTATCGCGATGACATTGGGTGGGAGCAAAAAACAGACGACCATATGGTCTGCCATCAGCATTGCTTTGTGGGCATTGGTATTCGGAATTTTAACGGCACTCGGCTTTGATTTCTTTGTGCGGGAAATATAAATGAAAAAGTCTCCGTGCAATACGGAGACTTTACTTATCCTTGGAAAGATTGTTCCAAGTGTCTTAATACTGATTCTTTTTCAGGTTCACCAGCTGTTTTCCACCATTTTTCAAAAAACACACCAAGTCCAGGAAGTAAATGTTCTTCGCCACGTTTGATGGCATCTTCAACTACTTCACGAATTTCTGTAGCACTATTGCCAACCATGTTGGCGGTGATTGCATCTCGAATTTGAAAGTTCATAATCTCTCCTCCTCACACCTCATTTTGTCCGCTACTATCGCCACTTATACATGAATTTGATACACTTAAAAGAAAAAGGCGGTCGTACAATCGATGAAACGTATTGAATCATCACAAAACTCACAAGTGAAACATTGGAAAAAGCTTGTTTCCGTTCGAAAAGAACGTGATAAATCTGGAGAATTTTTAGTCGAAGGCTTCCATTTGGTTGAAGAGGCATTAAAAAACAAGTCGAATGTGTTAGCCATGATTGTAAGAGAAGGAACAACAATTCCAACTGGCTGGAATGTAGATGATGTAGACATTATTGAAGTCACAATGGATATTGCGAAAGAAATTGCCGAAACAGAGCACTCACAAGGAATATACGCATATTGTAGTCAACAAGTGGCAACAGAGAAGCAACAACAAACTTGGAAAAAACTTCTCTTTATTGATGCTGTTCAAGATCCAGGGAATGTCGGGACAATGATTCGCACAGCTGATGCTGCCGGAATGGATGCCGTCGTTTTAGGAAAAGGATCGGCAGACGCTTATAATCCGAAAACGGTTCGTTCCGGTCAAGGTTCGCACTTTCATATTCCGATAGTCAAAGGCGATTTATCTCAATGGGTTCAAATCTGCAAGGAGCAGGAAATACCTGTGTACGGAACATCATTGGACGAATCAGTACTATATAACCAAGTGAAACCTCAAGCGCGATTTGCATTGATTATGGGCAATGAAGGAAGCGGGCTTTCGCCAGAACTTCTTGTTCAAACAGATACGAATTTGAAAATTCCATTGCTAGGACAAGCTGAATCATTAAACGTAGCGGTCGCGACAGGTATTCTTTTATACACATTAATCCCTCAATCAAATTGAATGTTGATGAAACCGTAATTCGAGCGTATAATAGTATCTAATTTGATACATTCAAAAGCTGTGACCGGGAAGAGTACATGAAACCCTTTATTTCAGGAAGTTTGCACCGAGACTGTGAGTGCAAATAGTAAAGATTCATCGAAGTTCACCCCGTTAGCTGCCATCAGGACCAGCAATTGCTGTAAAGGTGCGCCGGTGAAGAGCCGTTAATTCAATGAAGTGATTACGTCTGGATTCTCAGCGTAGTAATCAGGGTGGTACCGCGAAAATGTTCCTCGTCCCTTTTTTAGGGGCGGGGTTTTTTTAATTTTTTAGAGGGAGGATATACACATGCAAGAACAATTACAACAATTAAAACAAGAAGCAATTGGCAAAATAGAAGCCGCTTCAAATGTGAAAGAACTACAAGATGTTCGAGTTGCCTATTTAGGTAAAAAAGGACCGATTACGGATCTGTTAAAAGGAATGGGTAAACTACCTGCTGAAGAACGTCCTAAAATGGGTGCACTTGTAAACGTAGTTCGTGAAGAAGTAACGTCAGTTTTGGATGAGCGTTTAGTTTTACTAGAAGACGCGGCAATTCAACAACAACTTGAAAATGAATCAATCGATGTAACATTACCAGGTCGTCCAGCAAAAACTGGAAATCACCATCCATTAACACGTGTGGTAGAAGAAATTGAAGACTTGTTTATCAGCATGGGATACGAAATTGCTGAAGGTCCTGAAGTTGAAAAAGATTACTATAACTTTGAAGCATTGAACTTGCCGAAAGGTCATCCAGCAAGAGATATGCAAGATTCATTCTATATTTCTGAAGATATTTTACTTCGTACACACACATCTCCAGTTCAAGCTCGCACAATGGAAGCAAAAGGTGGAGAGCCAATCAAGATTATTTGTCCAGGTAAAGTGTATCGACGTGATAGCGATGATGCGACACATTCACACCAATTCACTCAAATCGAAGGTCTAGTAATTGGCGAGAACATTAATATGAGTGACTTAAAAGGAACATTGTCTGTATTTGCGAAGAAAATGTTTGGCGATGATCGTGAAATACGTTTGCGTCCAAGTTTCTTCCCATTCACAGAGCCTTCTGTTGAAATGGATATTTCATGTTTCAAATGTGGCGGTAGCGGCTGTAACGTTTGTAAAAAAACAGGTTGGCTTGAAATTTTAGGTGCCGGTATGGTGCATCCAAATGTCTTAGAAATGGCAGGGTACGATTCAAAACGTCTGTCTGGATTTGCATTCGGTATGGGACCAGAGCGCATTGCGATGTTGAAATACGGAGTGGAAGACATTCGTCATTTCTATACGAATGACGTGCGATTCGTTTCGCAATTTCACCGGACTGAAGTGTAAGGAGGAGATCACATGTTAGTTTCAACTAAATGGTTAGCTGATTATATAGATACAAAAGGGTTAGATCCTGCGGAACTCGCTGAAAAAATTACTCGTTCTGGGATTGAAGTGGACGCAGTTATCGATCGTTCTCATGGAATGACAAATGTTGTAGTGGGTCATGTTTTAGAATGCGAAAAACATCCAGAAGCAGACAAATTATCTATTTGCCAAGTCAATGTTGGGGAAGAAGTAACTCAAATTATTTGTGGTGCTCCAAACATTGCAAAAGGTCAAAAAGTAATCGTTGCCCGTCCAGGTGCTGTTTTACCTGGTGGAATGAAAATTAAAAAAGCGAAGCTTCGCGGAGAAGAATCAAACGGTATGATCTGTTCACTTCAAGAACTAGCAATTGAAGGGAAGCTTGTACCTAAAGCTTATGCAGAAGGAATTTACGTGTTACCAGTGGATACACAAGCGGGTGCTGATGCACTTGAAGTTCTTGGTTTACATGACACCGTGCTTGAACTTGGTTTAACACCTAATAGAGCAGATGCGATGAGTATGTTAGGCGTAGCATATGAAGTAGGTGCGATTCTTTCGGAAGATATGAAGTATCCTGAAATTAAGTATTCAACATCATCGGAATCTGCTGAAAATGTCTTGAAACTTCGTGTGGAGGACATGGATGCAAACCCACTATATATCGCTAAAGTCGTGAAAAATGTAAAAATTGGTGAATCTCCATTATGGTTACAGCAACGTTTGATGGCTGCTGGTGTACGTCCTCATAATAATGTAGTGGATGTAACGAACTATGTATTAATGGAATATGGTCAACCGCTTCATGCCTTTGATTATGATCGTTTACAAACAGGAGAAATCGTTGTGCGAGCTGCTCGTCAAGGTGAGAAAATTACTACATTAGATACGCAAGAACGTGAATTAGCATCACATCAATTAGTCATTACTAATGGTCAAGAAGCGGTTGCGATTGCTGGAGTGATGGGTGGAGCAAATTCTGAAGTTCATGAAGGCACGACAACTGTCGTTATTGAATCAGCATACTTCAAGCCCGCTTCTGTTCGCCAAACGTCTAAAGATCACAATTTACGCAGTGATGCGAGTTCGCGTTTTGAAAAAGGCGTGGATCCAAACCGTGTGGAAGCAGCTGCAGAACGTGCTGCTCAACTAATTGCTGAACTTGCTGGAGGAGAAATTCTACAAGGAAGTGTAGTAGTAGACGAACTGGATAAACCACAAAAAGAAGTGGTTGTATCTCCAGATTTCATTAATAATCGTTTAGGCATGAAAATTTCCTTAGAAGATATGACATCTATATTAAGTCGTTTGAAATTCGAATTCGAAGCAGCAAATGGTTTGCTTTACATTAAAGCACCTACACGTCGTCAAGATATTCAAATTGAAGAAGACATTGTAGAAGAAATTGCTCGTATATATGGATATGACGAAATTCCAATAACACTGCCTAAAGGGGAATCGACACCGGGTGGTTTAACACCTTATCAAGCACAACGTCGCTTAGTTCGCAACTTCCTTGAAGGTGCAGGCTTGCATCAAGCAATTACGTACTCATTAACTTCAAAAGAACTTGCACAGCGATTTGCTCTTGAAACGGCTCCAGTAACAGAATTGTTGATGCCAATGAGCGAAGATCGCAGCACTTTGCGTCAGTCATTAATTCCGCATTTATTGGAAGCAGCAAGCTACAACGTTGCGCGTAAAGCTGATTCGGTGACATTGTTTGAAACGGGTTCAGTGTTCCTTGGCGAAACAGCAGAAGGACTTCCATCTGAAGAAGAGCATGTGGCGGCAGTAATGACTGGCAAATGGCTTGACCATAGCTGGCAAGGCGAACGCAAAACAGTCGATTTCTTTGTATTAAAGGGAATCATTGAAGGGCTATTCGCGAAGCTAGGATTAGAAAAACATGTATCATTTGAGCAAGCTCAAGTGGATGGATTACATCCAGGACGAACTGCGTCAGTGAAGTTGGCAGATGAAGTGATCGGTGTTGTCGGTCAATTGCACCCAACCGAACAAAAGAAACGTGATTTGAAAGAAACGTATGTAATGGAATTGAACATGGCGAAAATACTGAATTTCGCATTAGAGCCATTATTGTATACACCAGTACCACGTTTCCCATCCATTTCACGTGATATCGCTTTAGTCGTAAATCGCACGCAAGCTGCAGGCAAATTACAACAGATTATCCGTGCAGCTGGTGGGAAGTTATTGAAAGATATCCGCGTCTTCGATTTATACGAAGGAGAGAAAATGGAACCAGGTCAAAAATCGGTTGCATTCTCACTAACTTACGAAGATCCGGAACGCACATTAACAGATGAAGAAGTCGTGAAGGCTCATTCGAAAGTGCTAAAAGCACTTGAAGAAGAAGGCAACGCACAACTTCGAGGATAAAATAAAGGCTGTTTCCACTTACCAATTGGTGAATGGGAATAGCCTTTTCATTTTGGCAATGATTTACTATACGACAGATTTTAACATTCGTAAAAACCTTGTAGGAAACAAAACAATCCTCCTCGTATAATAGAGGTGGATTGTTTGCTCTTATTGTCTTCTTTTCTTGTTAGCAATAGCCAGTGCTTTATCTGTGTTGGCGAAATGTTTTTTCGTAATGGATGAAAGAAATTCCTCGCCATTGCTCAAGTAAATTCGGGCAGCGACTTCATCCACTTTCGAACTCGCACCTTTTGGAATAGTCACTCCTGCTTTTAAACTGAGCTTATCCATTTCCTCCAAAAAGGCGACACGCGCCAATATGGAAGCGGCTGCCACAGATACATGTAATTGTTCAGCTTTTGTTGAGAAAAGCACATTCTCACGAATGATATCTTTTTCTGCTTTCACATGATTGTAGTAAATGCCACGTTCGGCAAATTGGTCGATTAAAATGAACTCTGGTTTTTCAGGAGCTATTTTTGAGAGCACATGCTTCAACGCCTGATTGTGCAACAAGGCTTTTATTTTCCCTTGTGACCAGCCTTTTGCTTGGACGGTATTGTACTTCTCGTTGCCAAGAATCAATATGCTGTGTGTCAGTGAGCTTTTTAAGTCGGGTGCTATTTTTCGCATGAGGTCATCTGTCAGCATTTTGGAATCCTTCACACCAAGGAACTGAATAAGTTCGATTTTATCAGCAGGCACGTAACATGCGGCAACCGTCATAGGGCCAAAGAAATCACCGGTTCCCGTTTCGTCAGAACCAATAACAGATTTTAAAGCAAAACCTTCAGGTAGAGTATCTCCTTTTGCGGAACTCACTTTTTTACCTGCTTTCTCCTCTAATGTTCCCCAGCGCATCGCTTCCCGTGTAGAACCACTCCCTTGAAACAATACTTTGCCAGATTTATAGGCTGTGATGGAGGTGTCTAGTAGTTTTGCTGCGAAGACGACACCTGGTGCGTTTCGCTCAATTCTATTATTTGCATAATGAGTAAAAACTTCTTTTAATTGTGTAGGAGATAGTTGCAAAACTTCGTTCGACATGAACACTTTCCTTTCTGTGGCTACTTATTCACATGTGCAGGTATTTCATGGTATGATAATTTATAGGATTTTTGATGAGGAGGGTAACCTTTGTCAGAGCAACATAAAATACGAGTTTCAGTAGATATATATGGACAAACGTATAAAATGCTAGGTTCGGAAACTAGCGGTCATATGCGTCTGGTTGCCTCTATGGTTGACGATAAAATGCGAGAAATCAATTCGCACAATCCCTCATTAGATAGTTCTAAGTTGGCTGTTCTTACAGCGGTCAATACAGTCCATGAATATGTTAAATTAAAAGAACAAGTAGAACAACTAGAAGAAGAAATCAAAAGGTTAAAGGGTTGAATACATGTTAGATATACTGATTTTAGTTTTATTAGCAGCAGGATTATTTGTAGGTGCAAAACGAGGATTAATCGTCCAATTGATTCATATGACTGGATTCATTATTGCACTCATCGTTGCCTATACCTATTATAAACCACTCGCTGAAAAATTTGTGTTGTGGGTTCCATATCCTACTGTCGACTCAAGTTCAAGGCTGACATTTGCAGTCGACAAATTGGATCTTGATCAAACGTTTTATCAATTAATTGCATTTGCACTCATCTTTTTTGTCGTGAAATTCGCATTACAACTAGTTGCATCCATGTTTGATTTCCTTTCTTACTTACCGGTACTTGGATTCATCAGCAGGATTGCAGGTGCAATTTTAGGTTTTATCGAATTCTACATATTGTTGTTTATCGTGATGTACGTCATTGCATTATTGCCGATAGGTCCGTTCCAAAATTTGATCGAGAATTCAAATTTAGCGGAGTCCATGCTTAAAAGTACGCCAATTTTATCAGAGACGGTTAAAAACTGGTGGTACATCTATACTGAATAAGTGACTTCTCTCTTCTCGAGAGAAGTTTTTTTAAAGCGTCAGAATCTTGCGTTGCCTGTGAGTATTCATAACCGATAAATTCGTATTTAATACAAAACTCATTCTGCTATTTCACGGTCATATAATTGCCCGTGAAAATCAAATTATCAGGGACGAGGGAAAATATATGAATAAGAAAATCATCATTCGAACGTTGGAAAAAATCGCTTTATATATGGAGCTTAAAGGAGAAAATCCTTTTAAAGTATCGGCTTTCCGAAAAGCAGCACAAGCCCTTGAACTGGATGCAAGAAGTTTGGCTGAAATGGATGATGTCACGAAAATAAAAGGCATCGGAAAAGGAACAGCTGCTGTTATCGAAGAATTGATTGAAACGGGGAATTCGACTGTACTGGAAGAGCTGGAATCTTCGGTCCCTAGTGGACTCTTACCTTTATTGAAATTGCCTGGTCTCGGTGGGAAAAAAATAGCCAAGCTGTACCAGGAACTAGGGGTAGATTCTGCTGAGTCTTTAAAACAAGCCTGTGACGAAGGGAAAGTCCAGTCACTTGCCGGATTTGGAGCAAAAACGGAAGAGAAAATCCTGAAAGAACTTGAACAGTTCAATTCTAGACCGGACCGTTTGCCAATTTGGCGTTTGGAATCAGCCGTTTCAATAATTGAAGCAGTATTAAGTGGAATTAAACAAATTGATAAATTCTCTGTGGCTGGCAGTTTCAGACGTGTAAAAGAAACAAGTAAAGATTTAGATTTTATCATTGCTACCTCAGATGTAGTTACTGTTCGGGAAACTTTATTGAAAACATTGCCCGTATCTGAAATTATCGCAGCTGGAGATACCAAAGTATCCGTTACGCTTGATTATGAAGAAATGATCGATGTGGATTTTCGATTGGTTGAACCTGCTGCATATACCACTGCGTTACACCATTTTACTGGATCGAAAGATCATAATGTGAAGTTGCGTCAAATCGCTAAAGCACAAGGAAAGAAAATTAGTGAGTATGGAGTGGAGCAAGAAGATGGCTCGAATCAAACTTTTGAGTCTGAAGAAGATTTTTTTGCCCATTTTGGCCTTCCTTATTTTCCGCCACCAGTACGGGAAGATTCTCGAGAGTTTGACCGACAAGATGAATTGGAAACACTTATTCAAGTGAAAGATATTCAATCCGATTTGCATATGCACACAACGTGGTCAGATGGTGCACATTCATTGAGTGAAATGATTGAAGCTTGCCTTGCAAAAGGATACACACATGTTGCCATCACCGATCATTCTCATTACTTGCGTGTAGCAAATGGGTTGTCTGCTGATCGGTTGCGTCAGCAAATTGCTGAAATTAAAGAAATTCAAAAGTCATTTCCTGATATTAAATTGATGGCTGGTACCGAAATGGATATACTGCCTGACGGTTCTCTCGACTTTGATGATGAGCTGTTGGAACAACTCGATTTTGTCATAGCATCCATTCATTCAAGCTTCAGCCAACCGCAGGAAAAGATCATGGATCGTCTATTGACGGCCATGAAAAATCCACATGTTGATATGATTGCGCATCCGACTGGCCGTATAATCGGACAACGAAATGGCTATGATCCAGATGTCCACCAGTTAATCAAATGGGCTGCTGAGTACGGAAAAATCCTTGAGTTGAATGCAAATCCTCATCGCTTGGATTTGGCGACTGAATATTTAGTTGAAGCTCAGAAGTTAAATGTACCGATTGCAATTAATACCGATGCACATAGCATTGACCAATTGCGATTCATGGACATCGGCGTGAAATATGCCCAAAAAGCATGGTTGAAACAGGATACGATCGTCAATACGTGGTCTTATGAGAAATTGATAAAATATTTGAAGTAATGGAGGTGTTGAAATGATCGCCAAACGCGCATTGAAAACACTTGAATTTGATAAAGTGAGAGACCAAGTAGCAAGTTTTTGTACATCATCACTTGGCAAAACCCATTTGGATTTACTTGAACCATCCATTGAGCTTGATACTGTGGTGAAACTTTTGGACGAAATGGATGAGGGGTTATCCGTACTGCGTGTCCGGGGAAATGTTCCGATGGGTGGCATTTTTGATGTGCGCGGACATGCAAAACGTGCACAAATCGGTGGCATGTTAAGCCCGACTGAATTGATGGAAATCGCCAGCACCATTCGTGCCAGCCGTATATTACGTCAATTTTTTGAAGCCGTAGAGGAGTCGGAAGATATTAACATTCCGTACTTCCTGGAACGAAAACAAGCTTTGCCGATTCTTACTGCGCTGGAACATGAAATCATCGCATGTATAGATGACAACGGGGCTGTTCTGGATAGTGCCAGCACACAGCTTAGGACAATCCGCCAGCAATTACGGGCGCAGGAAAGCCGCGTTCGTGAAAAACTGGAAAGTTATACACGGGGAAAAAATGCATCGAAAATGTTATCAGATTCAATCATCACGATCCGCAATGATCGATTCGTTATTCCAGTAAAACAGGAGTATCGCGGAAACTACGGAGGCATCGTCCATGATCAATCTTCATCCGGTCAGACGTTGTTCATCGAACCGGATGCTGTCGTACAGGCGAACAATGAAATTCGCCGCCTGAAAATGAAAGAGCAAGAAGAAATCGAACGTATATTGTTGGCGTTGTCCCTCGAGGTACAAGCAGTTGCCCATGATATATTTGTTCTGGTCCAAATTTTAGGTGAAATTGATGTGATTTTAGCGAAAGCAAAATACGGACAAGCAAACAAATGTACAAAGCCATCTGTCAATGACCGTGGAATTATTCGATTAGTAAAGGCTCGTCATCCTCTGTTAAGCATCGAGGAAGCGGTAGCCAACACGATTGAATTCGGTGACGATATTACAGCGATTGTCATTACAGGACCGAACACAGGTGGTAAAACTGTGACCTTGAAGACAGTGGGACTGTGTACATTAATGGCACAGGCAGGACTGCCGATTCCTGTATTGGATGGATCAGAAATAACAGTGTTTGATCAAATTTTCGCCGATATCGGAGACGAACAATCGATTGAACAAAGTTTGAGTACATTCTCATCCCATATGGTCAACATCGTGGATATATTATCTAAATTTGATGAACGTAGCCTCGTGCTATTTGATGAGCTCGGAGCAGGAACAGATCCACAGGAAGGTGCTGCTTTGGCCATCTCGATTTTAGACGAAGTGCACGGAAGAGGCGCTCGTGTAATGGCAACGACTCATTACCCTGAACTTAAAGCATATGGATACAATCGACCAGGTGTGGCAAATGCCAGTGTTGAATTTGATGTTGAATCGTTAAGTCCGACATACAAGCTGTTAATTGGTGTACCCGGTCGCAGTAATGCATTCGAGATTTCCAAACGACTAGGTTTGCCTCAGCACATTATTAAACATGCGCAATCATTTACAGGAACCGACCGTCATGAAGTAGAGTCAATGATCGCTTCACTTGAAGAAAGTCGCAAGCAGTCGGAAAGAGATGCAGAAAAATCACATGCTTTACGGGTAGAATCCGAAAAAATACAAGCAGATTTGACAAGCCAGTTGCATCAGCTTGAAGAACAAAAAGAAAAGCTTGAACAAAAGGCGAAAGACAAAGCTAGAAAATTAGTGGATGAAGCGAAGAGAGAAGCCGAAAGTATTATCAGTGAACTTCGAAGCATGCAAAAAAATGCTCAACATGTAATTAAAGACCATGAATTGATCGATGTGCGCAAGCGACTTGAAAAAGCGGCACCGGAAAATTCAGTACTGAAGAAACAAAAACAAATTAAAGAACGAGAAATGACATTAACAGTTGGCGACGAAGTCAAAGTGTTAAGTTATGGACAAAAAGGTATTCTGCTTGATAAAGTTTCCGACTCCGAATGGAGTGTTCAAATCGGGATTCTGAAAATGAAATTACCTGAATCCGACCTGGAATATATCAAACCAGAAAAAACCAAACAAACTGTTGCAATGACCCATGTAAAAGGGCGCGACACATATGTGAAACTGGAACTAGATTTACGTGGAGAACGGTATGAAGACGCCATCCTGCGAGCAGAGAAATATATTGATGATGCTGTATTATCCAGTTACCATCAAGTATCGATTATTCATGGGAAAGGCACGGGAGCGTTAAGACAAGGGATTCAACAGTTTCTAAAGAATCACGCTCGCGTGAAAAGCTATCGCTTTGGTGAAGCAGGAGAGGGCGGACACGGCGTTACGGTTGTGGAATTAAAATAAGCGTTATCCTTAAACTCAATCTCATATCGGATAAAAGTTTTTTGAAACCTAAATCCATTTCAATCGTACAAGCTACAAAACGTCTAAAGGAGTTAACATATGTTAGGGATGGATTTTTGGCAACACCCACTAGTTGAAACAGCCGGCTATTTCAGTGTGGTCATCTTATGTTTGATATTGACCATGATCGTTTTTGAAATTGTCACAAAATATAAGAATTGGGAAGAAATCCAAAAAGGTAATTTAGCAGTCGCTCTGGCGACAGGTGGGAAAATTTTTGGTGTCGCAAACATTTTTCGTTACTCCATCGAAAATCATAATTCCTTGCCGGAAATGATAGGCTGGGGTTTATACGGTTTCGGATTGCTAATCATTGCATATTTCCTGTTTGAATTTTTAACGCCAAAATTCAATATTGACCGTGAGATTGAGAATGACAACCGATCTGTGGGATTCATTTCATTATCGATATCGGTCGGCCTGTCATTTGTCATAGGGGCGAGTATTTCTTAGGAGCGGATTCATTTGGAAAAATTATCAAAAATATTGCTTGGTGTTTGCGTTGTTTTTATCGTAGTAGGCATCGTGTATTTATATTTACAATGACTTTAGTTGCGTGGGGTGTGTAAAATGTCCCGTGCTTTTTTCTTATTTAATTGTAAGCGGATTCATTTTTCTTTATAATAAAGAATAGGAATATTCAAACG
The DNA here is from genome assembly GCF_056402175.1 of Paenisporosarcina sp. P4_B8. Classification (NCBI taxonomy): domain Bacteria; kingdom Bacillati; phylum Bacillota; class Bacilli; order Caryophanales; family Caryophanaceae; genus Paenisporosarcina; species Paenisporosarcina sp. P4_B8. The sequence goes on from NZ_JBFUHX010000012.1 coordinate 78,163, forward strand.
ATTAAAAAAGGGGGAAAATAGAAATGACGGCAAAACCATGGTTGGCTCAATATCCACCGGAGATTCCACATACTCTTTCGTACGATCCGATTCCGGTTCAAGCATATTTGACACATGCTTATCGTGATTATCCGGAAAAAATTGCGATTCATTTTCTGGGAAAAGACATTACCTACCGAGAACTCTATGAATCTTCGTTGAAGTTTGCTAATTATTTGCGGTCACTTGGTATTCAAAAAGGTGACAGAGTAGCAATCATGTTACCAAACTGTCCTCAAAATGTTATTGGGTATTATGGAATTCTTTACGCAGGTGGCATCGTCGTCCAAACTAATCCGCTTTATACAGAGAGAGAAATTGCTTACCAAATGAAAGATTCTGGCGCGAAAGCAATCTTATCGCTCGATATTTTATTTCCTCGTATTTCTAAAGTTATTAAAGAAACGAATATTGAAAACATCATTATAACGGGTATTAAAGACTATTTACCATTCCCGAAAAATTTGGTTTACCCATTTATACAAAAGAAACAATACGGTTTTTCAGTAAAAGTGGAGCATAGAGGTATGAATCACTTGTTCCCGGAAGTCATGAAGGTTGGCAAAGCAGAAGAAATAGAAGTTCCTTTTGACTTTGAAGAGGATGTTGCGATTTTGCAATACACTGGCGGCACAACTGGATTCCCAAAAGGTGTTATGTTGTCGCATAAAAACCTGATAGCCAATGCTTCGATGTGTGATGCGTGGTTATATCGCTGCAAAAAAGGCGAGGAAACGATTTTGGGCATCCTGCCATTTTTCCATGTTTATGGCATGACTGCCGTCATGATTCTTTCCGTCATGCTTGGAAATCGCATGGTATTATTACCTAAATTCGATGTGGACTCTGCTTTGAAAACGATAGATAAACAGAAACCGACGTTATTCCCAGGAGCACCAACTATTTATATTGGTCTATTAAATCATCCGGATATCGCAAAATATGATTTATCGTCCATTCAAGCTTGTTTAAGTGGTTCTGCACCATTACCAGTCGAGGTTCAGGAAAAGTTCGAAAAGGTAACTGGTGGGAAACTTGTGGAAGGCTATGGTTTAACCGAAACCTCTCCAGTAACACACGCTAATTTCATATGGGATAATGAACGAATTAAAGGGTCTGTCGGTGTACCTTGGCCAGATACTGAAGCAGCAATTTTCCAAGTTGATTCAACTGATCCAATGCCACCACATGAAATTGGTGAGATTTGTGTACGCGGTCCACAAATCATGAAAGGTTATTGGAACCGTCCTGAGGATACTGAAAATACAATGCGCGATGGATGGTTATTAACTGGTGACTTGGGGTATATGGATGAAAAAGGGTTCTTCTATGTTGTAGATCGTAAAAAAGATATGATCATTGCAGGGGGATTCAATATTTATCCGCGTGAAATTGAAGAAGTGCTATACGAACATCCAGCCATCCAGGAATGTGTTGCCGTCGGAGTACCTGATCCTTATCGAGGGGAAACCGTGAAAGCATATGTTGTCCTAAAAGAAAACGAGCATGTTTCAGAAGAAGAATTAAATACTTTCTGCAGAGAACATCTGGCAGCGTTTAAAGTGCCTAGAATCTATGAATTTAGAAAAGAGTTACCGAAAACAGCAGTCGGGAAAATTCTTCGACGTAATTTAGTTGAAGCAGAAAAAGATAAATATAGAGAAGCTAGTGCAACGTCGTAACAATTCTTGACAACGTTAGTACTTCAGTTTAAGATGAAATTATGAATGAATCCTCATTCATAATTTCTTTTTTTTGGTGGTGGTATCTATGAAACGAGACAAACCGAAATTCAAACAAATAATTGACGCAGCCGTAGTAGTGATTGCAGAAAATGGGTATCACCAAGCACAAGTTTCTAAAATCGCGAAACAAGCAGGCGTCGCTGATGGAACCATATATTTGTACTTTAAAAACAAGGAAGACATCTTAATTTCTGTCTTCCACGAAAAAATGGGTTTATTTGTAGAAAACCTAAAAAAAATCATAACTGATGAAACGACATCATCCGAAAAATTATTAAAAATGGTGGAAAATCATTTTCGCGTATTAGCAACAGATCATCATTTAGCCATCGTGACTCAATTGGAACTAAGACAGTCCAATAAAGATATTCGCTTGAAAATCAATGAAGTGTTAAAAGAGTACTTAATGTTGCTCGATGATATTTTAATTGAAGGATTGGAAAATGGTGAATTTCATGAAGAATTAGATATTCGGCTTGCGAGACACATGGTCTTTGGTACAATTGATGAGACGATTACTACTTGGGTGATGAATGAACAGAAGTACGATTTGATGAAATTGGCACCGAAAGTTCATCATTTATTAATGAGTGGTATGAAATCATAAGTGAAGGGATGGACGTGTATGGAGTTTTTGAGTTGGACTGTAGAAAATTACGTTGCGAAAGTAACGATTAATCGACCGCCGGCAAATGCATTATCACGAGCACTTATTCTCGAGGTAAACGAATTACTAAATGCTGTTGAACATGATGACAGCGTTCGTGTCATCGTCTTGCACGGAGAAGGACGTTTCTTCTCAGCGGGCGCGGACATTAAAGAGTTTACTTCAATCAATACAGGGGAAGAGTTTTCAGAATTGGCTGCAAGTGGACAAGAAATCTTTGAACGCGTTGAAAGATTCTCAAAACCGGTGATAGCATCCATTCATGGAGCTGCACTTGGAGGAGGACTGGAACTCGCAATGAGTTGTCACATTCGCATCGTATCTGAAAATGCTAAACTTGGATTGCCAGAATTACAACTTGGTCTGATTCCAGGTTTTGCGGGCACTCAGCGCCTACCACGTTTAGTTGGGATGCCGAAAGCAGCAGAAATGTTGTTTACGAGCGAACCACTCAGCGGGTTGGAAGCGGTTCAATGGGGCTTGGCGAACCGTGCCTATGCGGAAGAAGAGTTGCTGGCCAATACAATGGAAATGGCAACTAAAATTGCTAAGAAGAGTCCGGTTGCATTAAAAGCTGCAATTGACATGTTACAATTCGCTAAAACGTATGCCTATGATGAAGGTGTGAAAGCTGAAGCACACTCTTTTGGAACCGTTTTCATTTCAGAAGATGCACAAGAAGGCATTTCAGCATTTATCGAAAAGCGCGAACCATCGTTCAAAGGAAAATAATGAAAAGTATTGGGAGGTCTGCATCATGAATATTTATGTGTTGGTAAAACGTACATTTGATACAGAAGAAAAGATTGTCGTTTCTGGTGGCAAAATTCAGGAAGACGGCGCTGAATTCATCATTAACCCTTACGATGAATATGCAATTGAAGAAGCGATTCAAGTCCGCGACGCACACGGTGGCGAAGTGACTGTATTGACAATTGGTGGGGAAGAAGCTGAAAAGCAACTTCGTACAGCTCTTGCAATGGGTGCTGATAAAGCAGTTCTGATTAACACTGAAGATGATTTGGATGAAATGGACCAATTTACAGCTGCTCAAATATTGGCAGATTACTTAAAAGATAAAAACCCAGATTTAATATTAGCTGGTAACGTTGCCATCGATGGTGGATCTGGACAAGTTGGACCACGTGTTGCCGACTTGTTGGACATCAACTATGTAACAACTATTACTAAATTAGAAATTAACGGAACACAAGTTAATATCGTTCGTGATGTGGAAGGCGATTCTGAAGTACTTGAAACGTCATTACCATTACTTGTTACCGCTCAACAAGGTTTGAACGAACCTCGTTATCCTTCTTTACCGGGTATTATGAAAGCGAAAAAGAAACCACTTGAAGAAGTGGAATTGGATGATTTAGATATCGATGAAGATGATGTAGAAGCAAAAACGGAGACAATAGAAATATATTTGCCTCCTAAAAAAGAAGCAGGTCGCGTACTTCAAGGCGATCTTTCAAACCAAGTACAAGAATTGGTGCAATTACTTCGTACAGAAGCAAAAGTCATTTAATCGAATCTGAAGATTTGTAATTGGAGGGAATCACATCATGACAAAAAAAGTAATCGTACTGGGTGAAGCACGTGAAGGTGCTTTACGTAATGTATCTTTTGAAACTATCGCTGCAGCTAAGAAAATTTCAGGCGGTGGAGAAGTTGTAGCAGTTCTTCTTGGAGACTCTGTACAATCATTAGCAACTGAAATGATTCATTATGGAGCTGACCGTGCTGTCACTGTTGAGCATCCACATTTGAAATCTTATACATCTGATGGCTTCAGTCAGGCATTCATGGCAGTTGTTGAAAGTGAAAGCCCAGATGCAGTTGTTTTTGGACATACAGCATTAGGTAAAGATTTGTCACCAAAAGTGGCAAGTAAACTAAAATCAGGTCTTATTTCTGATGTTACTGATATCGAAGGAGAAGGCGCTGACGCTGTATTTATCCGTCCGATTTTCTCAGGTAAAGCATTCGAAAAAGTGAAAATCAAAGATGGGATTGATTTCATTACAATCCGTCCTAACAATATTGAACCTTTAGCTCACGATGCTAGCCGTTCAGGCGATGTTTCATCTTTATCTGTGGATATCACGAACCTTCGCACTGTCATCAAAGAAGTTGTTCGTAAATCAACTGAAGGTGTAGATTTATCAGAAGCGAAAGTTATCGTTGCTGGTGGTCGTGGCGTGAAGAGTGAAGATGGATTTGAGCCGTTAAAAGAGTTAGCAAATCTTTTAGGTGGTGCTGTTGGTGCATCTCGTGGTGCATGTGATGCTGACTACTGTGACTACTCTCTTCAAATTGGTCAAACAGGTAAAGTGGTAACACCTGACCTTTATATTGCAGCAGGTATTTCTGGGGCAATCCAGCATTTAGCTGGTATGTCAAACTCGAAAATCATTGTTGCAATAAACAAAGATCCTGAAGCAAACATTTTCAAAGTAGCTGACTATGGTATTGTTGGTGACTTGTTCGAAGTCATTCCAATGCTGACTGAAGAATTCAAGAAAATGAAAGCTAACTAATTTAAATACGACTCCGCGAAGCGAAAGCTTGCGGAGTTTTGTTTTAGCAATAAAAAAGAATACTAGATGACGAGAAATCATTTCTGCTTCAACTTAAATCCATGTTGGCAATAGATTGTTAACATACGAATGAGCAGTGTTCATTATGTTCATTTTTAGCTATTAAAAGGTTGAGCAAAAAAGTAGAAGCACTATTTACCACATGCTATACTACGTTTAGAGTTTGTATTTAGAGGAGGATGTTTTAATATGGCAATTGTACACGGAACAGATCAAAGCTTTTCAAGTGAAATTTCAGACGGCTTAGTTTTAGTCGATTTTTGGGCACCTTGGTGTGGACCATGTAAAATGATCGCTCCAGTTCTTGAAGAATTAGATGCTGAGATGAGTGGCAAAGTAAAAATCGTAAAAGTTGATGTAGATGAAAACCAAGAAACAGCTAGCAACTTCGGGATTATGTCAATTCCGACATTGGTACTTTTCAAAGACGGGCAACCTGTCGATAAAGTAGTTGGATTCAACCCGAAAGAAGCTTTGGTTGAATTAGTAAACAAACACGTATAATCTTTTCAATTGGCGTTCTAGTCTTATATTGTAAAAGAAATATTATTAAAACCGGGTACCCATGGGCACCCGGTTTTTTTTAACAGGTGATGAAAATGATGAATGATTTAATTCAACAAAAATGTGCGATTTTACCTGATCAACCAGGTGTTTACTTAATGAAAGATCGCCAAAGCACTATTATTTATGTGGGCAAAGCCAAAGTGTTAAAAAATCGTGTGCGTTCTTATTTTACGGGGAGTCATGATGGAAAAACACAGAGACTCGTCCAGGAAATTGAAGATTTTGAGTACATCGTAACATCTTCAGATATTGAAGCTCTCATTCTGGAATTGAATTTAATCAAGAAGCATGATCCGAAATATAATATCATGCTCAAAGATGATAAAACGTATCCTTATATAAAAATAACAGGTGAAAATCATCCGAAATTGATAACAACCAGAATCGTTAAAAAGGATAAAGGGAAATATTTTGGTCCTTATCCAAACGCATATGCGGCGAGTGAAACGAAAAAATTACTAGATCGTTTATACCCGTTACGCAAATGTCCGACATTACCAGATCGGGTTTGTTTGTATTATCATTTGGGCCAGTGTCTAGCTCCTTGCGTTAAAACAATCGAGCAAGACGCATACAGAAAAATTATTGATGAAATCACACGGTTCTTAAACGGTGGCTATCAGCAAGTCAAACAAGAATTGACGGAAAAAATGTCATCGGCAGCAGAGAACTTAGAGTTTGAAAGAGCAAAAGAATACCGTGATCAAATCACACATATTGAAACGGTTATGGAAAAACAAAAAATGACGACCAATGATTTTACCGATCGTGATATTTTTGGTTATGCCATCGATAAGGGCTGGATGTGTGTGCAAGTATTCTTTGTACGCCAAGGGAAGTTAATCGAGCGAGATGTTTCATTATTCCCGTTATATCAAGATCCAGAAGATGAATTCCTGACGTTCCTCGGTCAGTTTTATGATAAACCGAATCATATCAAACCAAAAGAAGTATATTTGCCAAGTGCGGTGGATTTGCAACTGGCAAGCCAGCTTCTTGAAGTAAAAGTGGCTTCTCCGAGTCGTGGGCAGAAAAAACAAATGATTGATCTGGCGACAAAGAATGCAGAAATCGCTATCCGTGAAAAATTCCAGCTCCTAGACCGACAGGAACAACGAACGATTGGTGCAGTGGAAGAACTGGGGATTGCAATGGATATTGCGCCTCCTCTTCGAATTGAGGCATTCGATAATTCACATATTTATGGATCTGATGCCGTCTCAGCAATGGTATCGTTTATTGATGGAAGACCGAATAAAAAGGACTATCGAAAATACAAAACGAAAACAGCTGCCCGTCATGATGATTACGGAGCCATGCGTGAAGTCATTCGCAGACGTTATACGCGTGTGCTGAAGGATGAATTGCCTCTTCCCGATTTAATTGTCATTGATGGTGGGAAAGGGCAAATGGAAATCGCCCGTGAAGTGATCGAAGATGAACTCGGTTTGTCTATTCCGATTGCAGGATTAGCCAAGGATGCGAAGCACCAGACATCTTCGTTGTTATATGGGGAACCCCCACAGATCATTCCCTTGAAACGAACAAGTGAAGGGTTTTATTTGCTACAACGGATTCAGGACGAAGTGCATCGATTTGCGATTACATTCCATCGGCAACAGCGTGGGAAACAGACGATTGCTTCCGCTTTGGATGGGTTTGAAGGAATCGGTCCGAAACGCAAAAAAATGTTGTTGAAGCATTTTGGTTCTGTAAAACGAATCAAAGAAGCATCTGTGGAAGAGCTGAAACAATCAGGTTTGCCATTGCAAATCGCGGAATCCATGTCTGAATATTTTCAAAATGAGTCATTGTCAAAAGAGTGAGTATATGATATTCTTGACTCACTGAAATTGAATCACTGATGTATGTTCAATAAGGAGCATCCGCTTCCTTTTGAACAAACATCGAATAAGTGGTGATAGAGGCGCGGAAATCAACAGTAGCTTTCTCGAGGATGAACAGATCCATTGAAGGAAAGTGAAAGGGAAATTCGCCGAAGTTCGACATCCTGTATCAGATGTCGTGCTGGTTTTGCATTGAATAAATGCAGGATTGTCAGAATCTAATCGATTCTGGAGGGCTATCTCACATGGACGCTTCTTTTGAACGTGCATGCATGGAGACAGCTTTTCACGGATTACCCGTAGATAAGGCTGTCTTTTTTAGCTTCTTTGGAAATAAGGGAGAGTTTACATTGAGTCGCATTGTCATGAAATTTGGTGGTACGTCCGTCGGTAACACTGAACGGATCCGTAATGTCGCAAAACGCATAATCGGTGAAACAGCAAAAGGCCATGAAATCGTAGTAGTCGTATCAGCGATGGGGAAAACGACAGATGAATTAATGAGTCTGGCTGGGGATTTATCAGCAGAACCTTCAAAACGTGAAATGGACATGTTGCTGTCAACAGGGGAACAAGTAACAATTGCTTTGTTGACAATGGCACTTCAACATATGGGGCAAGATGCGGTTTCGTTTACGGGATGGCAGGCAGGAATCGGAACGGAATCCGTTCATCGCAATGCTCGAATCGAACATATAGATACTGTTCGTATGGAGCAGGCTTTGACGGATGGAAAAGTGGTTGTTGTAGCCGGATTCCAAGGGATGGATACGTATGGAGAAATTACGACACTCGGACGTGGTGGGTCGGATACGACGGCGGTTGCAATTGCAGCATCGCTAGGAGCGGACCAGTGTGATATTTACACGGATGTCGATGGCATCTATACGTCAGACCCTCGATATGTGGATGGGGCAAGAAAATTGCAGGAGCTATCCTATGACGAAATGCTGGAACTTGCTAACTTAGGAGCTGGGGTTTTGCATCCTAGGGCAGTGGAATTCGCTAAAAATTATTGCATGCCACTAAGTGTCCGTTCTAGCTTAAGTGAAGATACAGGAACCATATTATTGGAGGAACCTACTATGGAAAAAAACTTGATAGTGCGTGGTGTCGCATTCGAACCGGAAATTGTAAGGGTTACGGTAGGCTATGAAGTGCCTTTTAACGGCTCACTAGCCAAAATTTTCACTACTCTTGCAAAACATCATGTAAACGTTGATATCATTGTTCAAAGCATTATGGAAGGCGTGCAGCCAAGTGTTTCTTTCTCCATTAAAAAAGAAGATTATGCAGAAACTGTTCAAGTCTTGGAAAGTAAAAAAACGGAGCTGGGATACCAATCTACCAATTTTGAAGTTGGATTGGCCAAAGTGTCGATTGTTGGATCAGGGATGGTTTCAAATCCAGGGGTTGCTGCTCAAATGTTCGATCGCCTCCGCAAAGAAGGAATTCCGGTGAAAATGGTCAGTACTTCGGAAATTAAAGTTTCGGTTGTTGTACCTGAAAGTGCGATGCTACAAGCCACAAATGCATTGCATGATGAATTTGGATTAGCTGTTGTTCGAGTATAAAAACATTTCATGATATGATGAAAATAGTTTCGTAATCATCATGAGAGGCAGTGAGATAAATGAACTGGCATATCGTGGAGGATTTAATTAAAAAAGCACAACGTGATGGACAGTTTGACAATTTGCCGGGAGCCGGGAAGCCGTTGCCGCCGGATGAATTTGCCCATTACCCAGAAGACATTCGTATGGTAATGCGCATTTTGAAGAACTCAGGGCATGACGATGAAGCTCAGTTCGTGAAAGAAGAAATGAGTGACTTGCAGCATCAAATGAAAAAAGCCACACAACGTGAAAAAACAGAACTTGAACAGCAATATAATCAAAGACTCACCCAATTGAACCGTATGTTATCGCAAAAAGGAATCAAAACAAATAGTAATGTTTTTAAACAATATCAGTCTCAATTGGATAACAGATTGAATTGGGATTGAAAAAGCGGGCAGACACTCCATTTGGAAGTGACTGCCCGCTTTCTTTTCAGCTTCAACTCGATTTTTACTATCGAATCTATGAAGCTTTAAACTTTTTCTTTTAGATCCCATTTCACATGGAATTGAACGGAGTTTTTCTTCAGTTGTTTTTCTTCAAAGCATTCTGTCATAAAACCACCCAGTTTTTGTTGCTGCTGAGCCAGGAATCCTGCTTCCAGGCGGAAACATCGTTTCTCGATCTGCAGGGCATCGGGTTCTCCAGTCAATACATAAAATGCTTCATCTTTTGTACTTTGTTCAAGTGTTAGAATGCCCCAGCCCGCTTCCTGAAAAAAAGAAGTCGTTTCTTCCATGGAAAACATCTGGAACTTGCGGGCTAAATCTTTTCCGGCCCAATATAAAATATCATCTTCGTGTTTCCCTAAAATTGTCGAAAGTACGTGATCTCGAATTAATTCGTAACCAAAAGTGGGTACCGTTTTTGTCTCTGTCATTGTCATCTGAATCCCGCTTTCTAGCTTAATTGCCTTCAAACTTTTTTAATATAAGTATTTTTCATGGACAAGGTAGTTAAAATAGTACAACACCGAGAATTTACCTGATTTAAATTGCCTTATGTAGTGGGCTTCCTTGCCTTGACGCTCCCTTATGATGGGAGTACAATAAACATGTCATAATATTGTACCATGATGAGATATGCAGTCAATGTTGCTTTCGTTCCATACGAAGGTCTGATCTTGTCTGCCTATTTTCAGTACTGAGGGGGGTAACAGTCTTGTCGAAAGATCGTGAATTTTATTTGCGCCGTTTACATTCTTTACTTGGAATCATTCCAGTAGGATTGTTCGTGACGCAGCATTTGGTTGTTAACCATTTTGCTACAAGAGGAGAAGAGGCTTTTAACAAAGCATCTCACTTCATGGAAAGTTTACCATTCGTATTGTTTTTAGAATGGTTTGTCATCTACATTCCATTGATGTTCCATGCGTTCTATGGTTTGTACATAGCCTTTACTGCGAAAAATAACACACAGCGTTTTGGTACATTCCGTAACTGGATGTTTGTTTTGCAACGTATTACCGGGGTCATTCTAGTCGTGTTTATCGCATGGCATTTATTCGAGACACGATTCCAAAAAGCAATTGGTGCTGATGAAGTTAACTTTGACATGATGGCTGATATATTAGCAAATCCATTAATGTTTGTATTCTACGTGGTTGGTGTTGTATCTGCAACATTCCATTTAGCTAACGGTATTTGGTCATTCTTGGTAAGCTGGGGTATCACTCAATCACCTAGGTCACAACGAATTTCAACTTACGTGACGATCGGTATCTTCTTAGCATTGACAGTAATCGGCGTTCGTGCACTTCTTGCATTCGTGTAATAAGTTTCTGAAATTGCTTGATTACTATTAAAAAGAGGAGTGAGAAGAATCATGGCAAAAAGTAAATTGATTGTTGTCGGCGGTGGTCTAGCTGGTTTAATGGCAACAATGAAAGCAGCAGAAGAAGGAACAACAGTAGAATTATTCTCATTAGTTCCTGTTAAACGCTCACACTCAGTGTGTGCTCAGGGCGGAATTAACGGAGCATTAAATACAAAAGGTGAAGGCGATTCAACTGACAATCACTTTGATGATACAGTATACGGCGGGGATTTCCTTGCGAATCAACCACCAGTAAAAGCATTGGCAGAAGCAGCACCTGGAATCATTCGATTATTCGATCGTATGGGTGTTATGTTCAACCGTACACCTGAAGGGTTATTAGATTTCCGTCGTTTCGGGGGAACAATGTTCCATCGTACAGCTTTCGCAGGCGCTACAACTGGTCAACAATTGCTTTATGCACTTGATGAACAAGTACGTCGCTACGAAGTTGACGGTCTTGTAACGAAATACGAAAACTGGGAATTCCTAGGTGCAATCTTAGATGACGACGGCGTTTGTCGCGGAATCATGGCTCAAAACTTGAAAACTATGGAAATCCGTCCTTTCCGTGGTGACGCTGTCATCATGGCAACAGGTGGTCCTGGTATTATTTTCGGTAAATCAACAAACTCTATAATCAATACAGGCTCTGCAGCTTCAATTGTTTATCAACAAGGTGCAACCTACGCAAATGGCGAATTCATTCAAATTCACCCTACAGCGATTCCAGGAGATGACAAACTTCGTTTAATGTCCGAATCAGCGCGTGGTGAAGGTGGACGTATTTGGACATATAAAGACGGTAAACCTTGGTACTTCCTTGAAGAAAAATATCCTAGTTACGGGAACTTGGTACCTCGTGATATCGCAACTCGCGAAATTTTTGATGTGTGTGTTAACCAAAAACTTGGGGTTAACGGCGAAAACATGGTATTCTTGGATCTTTCACACAAAGACCCGAAAGAATTGGATATCAAGCTTGGCGGAATCATTGAAATTTATGAGAAATTCACAGGTGAAGATCCCCGTAAACTTCCAATGAAAATCTTCCCAGCAGTCCATTATTCAATGGGCGGACTATGGGTTGACTACGATCAAATGACAACTATTCCTGGTTTATTTGCTGCAGGTGAGTGTGATTACTCTCAACATGGCGCAAACCGACTTGGAGCAAACTCATTACTTTCTGCAATTTATGGCGGAATGGTTGCAGGTCCTAACGCAGTTAAATATATGAGTGGACTAAAAACTCATGCTGAAGATATGCCATCAACAATTTTTGATGCACACACGGCTGCAGAGCAACAAAAATGGGATGAAATTATGTCTCTTGACGGTACTGAAAATGCATATGTCTTGCATAAAGAGCTTGGCGAATGGATGACAGATAACGTAACAGTAGTTCGTTATAACGACCGTTTACAAGCAACTGATGAAAAAATTCAAGAACTTCTTGAGAGATTTAATAATATCAACATTAATGACACTCAAAAGTGGTCCAATCAAGGTGCTACTTTCGCGCGTCAATTGAAAAATATGCTATACTTAGCTCGCGTTATTACGCAAGGTGCATTGTTACGTGATGAAAGTCGTGGTGCTCACTACAAGCCAGATTTCCCAGAACGAGATGATGAGCAATTTATGAAAACAACTATGGCGAATTTTGATCCAGCTACTGGAGCGCCGGTCATTCATTATGAAGAAATAGATGTTTCATTAATTCCACCACGTAAACGTGACTATTCATCGAAAGGGGATTAATAATCATGAACGCAACAGCAACTAAAACCGTCGTTTTTGAGATCCTTCGTCAAGATTCTACGGATTCTACCCCGTATTGGGAAAAATTCGAGTTAGATTATCGTCCAAATATGAACGTTATTTCTGGATTAATGGAAATTCGTCGTAATCCAGTAAATACAGATGGTAAACACACAACACCTGTAAACTGGGATATGAACTGTTTGGAAGAAGTATGTGGAGCATGTTCGATGGTCATCAATGGCCGTCCACGTCAATCATGTACAGCTCTAGTTGATAAATTGGAGCAACCTATTCGCTTAGAACCAATGAAAACATTCCCTGTTGTACGCGACTTAATCGTTGACCGTTCACGTATGTTTGATTCATTGAAAAAAGTTAAAGCTTGGGTTCCAATTGATGGATCTTATGATCTAGGCGATGGACCACGTATGCCTGAACGTAAACGTCAATGGGCATATGAACTATCTAAATGTATGACTTGTGGCGTTTGTTTGGAAGCTTGTCCAAACGTAAACACAAATTCAGATTTCATGGGCCCAGCACCATTATCACAAGTACGTCTTATGAATGCGCATCCAACGGGTGCCATGAATAGAGACGAGCGTCTAAATTCCATCATGGGTGATGGCGGACTTGCAAACTGTGGTAACTCTCAAAACTGTGTAGTCGCATGTCCTAAAGGAATTCCTTTGACTACTTCTATCGCAGCTCTAAACCGTGACACTACGGTTCAAATGTTCAAAAACTTCTTCGGAAGCGACCACATGGTTGACTAAGAAGAGCTTAATTTGTCAGCCTCCCGCATTTTGCGAGAGGCTGCTTTTTTGTTTAAAGAAGTGTGCGGGGGGCGTTAAGTTACAGAAATCGCTCCGAAATCCCGAAAGTTGCTCCAAAATCGAAGCGAAGCCAATTTTTTAATCCAATAATTCCGTCAGAATTAGGAGATAAATGGTTAGTTACCCCAATAATGGCAGAAGTTGCCCCAATAACTCTTAAAGTTGCCCCTATCCACACAAATCTCTCTCCAAATTTCTCCATTTATATCCATTAAATTCTTTCCTCTCCAGAAGAAACTTTGATACAATGACATCAACAATGAATCACCATTCATAAAATACATAAATCAAAGGAGCTATCTACTATGCGTGCATCTTACATCCAAGACCCAGAGCAATGGGCAAGTGGGTTTCATTTTTCAGTACCGGTTCAAGTTCGATTCAGTGAAACGGATATGTATGGACATCTGAACAATACATATAACTTTTCATATTTCGAGTTTGCGCGAATTGAATACCTTAAACAAATCGGCTTGATGAATGATTGGTTGGATCCAAAAGGTAAGACGATTCCAGTTGTTGCCGATTTACAATGCGATTATGTAAAACAAGTTTTCTTTGATGAAAAGCTTCAGATTCATGTGAAAGCTGATTCGGTGGGTACTTCATCAGTGGATATTCATTACCATGCCACGAACGAAAAAGGGGATACTGTTTTCACGGGTAGGGGAACAGTTGTGCAAATAAGCAAGGCAACTGGTAAGGGATCGCCTTGGACAGAAGAAGAAAAATCGTTATTCCTACCCAATTAGCCGTCACCGCCTTTTGTCTTCTGACATACGTTACTAGGAAGAGTGGATAGGAGGGGCGTATTTTGTCAGAACGAGCACATCATCGTTCATTATTAACAGGACGAGAAAGAGAAATTTTTCAATTGTTAGTGCGTGATTATTCAACGAAAGATATTTCCATTCAACTCAATATCAGTGAGAAAACCGTGAGAAATCACATCTCGAATACCATCCAAAAGTTGGGCGTATCAGGCAGATCACAAGCGATACTCGAACTTTTACGACTTGGCGAATTAGCACTAGACTGAGTATGTCTTGCCAATTTCGACAAAAGACGTCACAATGAATACACAAGTAATCGTATTCAGGGAGTGGATTCAGCACATGACAGAGCAAATTTCGAGCAATGAACATAACCATAACCAGGAGCAAGTAGCTTTTCTGGAAAAAGAACTTCGTTATATATCAGGCATTATCAAACAAAAAGGTCGCCAAATTTTAAGTAACTATACAGTGACGCCACCTCAATTTGTTGCGTTGCAATGGTTATTTGAACATGGTGACATGACCATTGGTGATCTTTCGACCAAAATGTATTTGGCATTCAGTACGACAACCGATTTAGTCGACCGGATGGAAAAGAACCAACTTGTCATGCGTGTTCGTGATGAGCAAGATCGACGTGTCGTTCGCATTCATTTATTAAAAGAAGGCGAGCGCGTGATTGAAGAAGTTATTCAAAAGCGTCAAGATTATTTGCAAGATATTTTGTCTGATTTTGATGCCGTAGAAGTGCAACAGTTGTCGAGCCTTCTTCAAAGACTTCATGTAGAAATGAAAGAGGATTGAGGCGAATCTCGTGAATACACCAATCGGCGTGATCGATTCAGGTGTTGGCGGCTTAACGGTTGTCAAAGAACTTATGCGACGATTGCCCAATGAGCAATTTCTCTACATTGGAGATACAGCGAGATGTCCATATGGACCGCGTTCAGCAACTGAAGTGCGGAAATTCACATGGCAAATGGCGGAAGCACTGAAAGCGCAATCCATAAAAATGCTCGTTGTCGCGTGTAATACAGCAACAGCGGTCGCACTTGAATCCTTACAAAAATATTGCCCGTTCCCGGTCGTAGGGGTTATATTCCCAGGGGCACGAGCAGCAATAAAAGCAACAAGACGTTCTGAAGTCTGTATATTAGGGACTGTAGGTACTATAAAAAGTGGCGCCTACGAAAAGGCTTTGAAGGCTTTATCATCTTCATGTCATACCGTTCCACTTGCTTGCCCGGCATTTGTTCCACTAGTTGAAAGTGGCGAATATGAAGGCGAATTTGCGAAGGAATTGGTTGAAAAGACACTCGAACCACTGCAAAAAGAATCGTTTGATACGTTAATATTGGGATGTACTCATTACCCTTTATTACAGAATCTTATTGAAAAAGCGGTTGGTCCGCATGTGAAGGTTCTTTCATCAGCCGAAGAAACAGCCGATGAAGTGGATGCTATCCTCAACTATTACCAGAAGCAAAGAGAGCAACCGAGCAAGGTACCGCACATTTTCTATACAACTGGTTCCATACCAATGTTCAGGACCATTATTACGAAATGGCTTGAAATCGAAAACCCAACAATTCAACAAATATCATTTAAATAAAACCTGGAATTCCTTGTAAAAGGAATTTCCGGGTTTTGATTCGTTTAAAGCTTATGTGATACGATAAGTGCGCGAATGTATACGAGGAGGAAATAAACACATGAGACAAGATGGACGAAATTCAAAACAACTGAGACCTGTGACGATAGAGACCGATTACTTGGTACATCCAGAAGGTTCCGTATTGATAACGGTAGGACAAACGAAAGTAATCTGTACAGCAACCATTGAAGAACGCGTACCGCATTTTTTACGGGGGCAAGGCAAAGGATGGATTACGGCTGAATATTCAATGCTTCCAAGAGCGACAGGTTCACGAACACAACGTGAAGCGTCGAAAGGTAAGATTGGTGGCCGTACAATGGAAATACAACGTCTTATTGGACGAGCACTGCGAGCAGTAGTCAATCTAGAAGCATTAGGAGAGCGAACGCTGTGGATTGACTGTGATGTGATCCAGGCAGATGGCGGCACACGTACTGCTTCGATTACCGGTGCATTTGTTGCGATGACAATGGCTATTGCAAAGCTTCAAGATGAAAAACAGCTCCCTGAATTTCCTGTAACAGATTTCCTTGCTGCGACGAGCGTAGGAATTGATAGTGAACTCGGTGCAATTCTTGACCTAAACTACATTGAAGATTCCTCAGCAAATGTCGATATGAATATTATCCAGACCGGTTCTGGTCAATTTGTGGAACTTCAAGGTACTGGAGAAGAGGCTACATTTACAAGACAGCAGTTAAATGAATTGCTTGATCTGGGTGACGAAGGCATTCAGCAGTTGATTGCTATTCAGAAAGATGTGCTTGGGGAAATGGCTGACCGGATCGGCAAAAAGCTAGGTGACTTATCATGAAGCAAGTAATTATTGCAACGAAAAACAAAGGCAAGGCGAAAGACTTCGAAGCAATCTTCAATCCCTATGGTTTTGAAGTCTTGACCCTCCATGATGTAGCGAATGACATGGATATTGAAGAAACAGGCACAACGTTCGAAGAAAATGCCGTTCTTAAAGCTGAGGCGCTTGCTGAACGCTTACAAACATTCGTGATAGCTGATGATAGCGGTCTAGCAATTGACGCTTTAAATGGCGCGCCAGGGGTCTATTCTGCACGCTTTGCCGGAGAAGAAAAAAGTGATGATGCAAACATGCAAAAAGTTCTGACTGAACTTGAAGGTGTGGAAGACGAAAAACGGACAGCTCGTTTTTGCTGTGCCATTGCGTTGGCAGGTCCTAATATGGAGACAAAGACTGCGTTCGGAACTTGTGAAGGCGTCATTGCACATGATAAAAAAGGCACAAACGGCTTTGGTTATGATCCGATTTTCTTTGTGCCCACACTTGGCAAAATGATGGCTGAGTTACTGCCTTCAGAAAAAGCAGCAATTTCCCACCGTGGAAATGCCATCAAAAAAATTGAAGCGGAATTACCCAACTTGTTGAAATAAGGTGGCGAGTACATGCGTATTTTAGTAATGAGTGATACCCATGGAGAAGTAAATTCGATTGATCAGGTAAGACAACATGTCGGTTCAGTGGATGCAGTATTTCATTGTGGGGATAGCGAACTTGATGTAAATCATACATCGCTGCAATCTGCTTTTGTCGTCCGAGGAAATTGTGATTGGGATTCCTCATTTCCTGAAGAAGTATTCGCTGAGATTAACGGTGTGAAAATATTTATGGCGCATGGTCATTTATTACAAGTGAAATCGACCATGCTGCCGATTAGTTACCGTGCTCAGGAACTTGGAGCTGATGTGGTTTTGTTCGGACATTCACATTTACTGGGTACTGAACAGATTGAAGGCACCGTATTTGTAAATCCGGGTAGTTTGGAATTGCCAAGAGGACGCCTCGAAAAGAGCTATGCAATAATCGAAAAGTCACCAGTTCAGTGGACCGTAACATTCTTTTCGAATGAAAATGAAACGCTTGAAAAAGTAACATTTAAAATTACCGAAAAATAACGTTGACTTTTGGCTGAAGCATTTCTATAATAAATATTGTCTTCATTTCTGAAAAGAACTGAAAATCACAAGTCTCAGTAGCTCAGCTGGATAGAGCAACGCCCTTCTAAGGCGTCGGTCGGGGGTTCGAATCCCTCCTGGGACGTATGTAAGACAGGCGATGAGCCTTGATGTGACTGCCTTTTGACGAACGTAGGGGAACGAACGGGGATACGAAATTTGTTGAATATCCCTTATTTTAACCCTACTGAAAAGGTAGACTGAAATTATCTTCTAATCTTATTGATTAGGGGATTTTTTTTATGACAAAAAGAACAGGTTTGTTTGATATTAATGTTGACTTTGATGTGAAGCAGTTAATTGAAGGAGATCAAAAATCACAACAAAAAGAAATGACAATTGAAAAAGCATTAACTACAATCACGAAGCAAATGCAAGTTAGTGGATTCAGACAAAGAACTATTAAAGACTATAATCTACACATGAATCATCTTTGTAAAATTACGAATGTGACTTACCTTCATGAAATATCATCTGAATTGATTTATCTTTGGCTTGATTCAATGAAAGTGTCTAATCAGACAAAACTAATTCGCCTAAAATGTTTGAAGGCAATCCTCTCAAAATGCTTTGACAATGGTTGGGTTAAACAAAGATATTGGAAGACGATCAATATCAAAGTTGATAAAAATGTCAAGAAGGGTGCTACGAGCAGCGATATTCAAGTTTTACTATCTTTGTTAGACTTAAACTCTTTTATCGGTTTACGGGACGCTGTGGCGATTATAACGCTATACAAAACGGGAATAAGAATAAACACACTGGGACAACTTGAGGAGCGTCACATTGATTTTGAAAATATGATGTTAAATCTGGACGGTGCAATCTTAAAAAACCATAAAATGCTCCAACTTCCAATTGACAATCAAATGGCTCAATTATTTCGTGTGTTAATCGATCAAAATAAGAAAATAAGAAGCAGTTACAACCAAAGAAATAAATTTGTATTCTTATCCCAAAAAGGAACATCTCTAAACACTAAATCAACCAATAACGCTATCTCAAAGCGTTTAAATAAATACAGTAAAGAATATAACCTAGTTAATATTAATCCTCATGCTATCAGAAGAGGATATGCAAAAGACCTTCTAAATAAAGGGGCTAACCTTGCATTAATTTCTAAAGCATTAGGACATTCGAATTTAGCAGTCACCACTCAATACTTAGACTTAGATGAAGAAGAGGTTGTTACTAATTTACGATCATTTATGTGAGGCGCTGGGCTGGCAGTATTAGAACCCTTCAAAAGATTCTGAGTGATTCAAGTATAAGCACTACGCTTGTTTGCGCTCATGTGTTACCCGAAACAATTAATGACTAACTTGGACAGTTTAATCGATTAAAAATGATAACGAAATCACCTACGATAAAAACTAATAGAAAATAAGTAGTTAACACTGACTTATGGAGCGAATCAGAAGTATTATCGTTTAATACCATAGCTATCGAAATGAAGTGGGATTGGTTTTTGGACTAGAGTTAAAGGCATACCCTATTACATTGCCATGTGATGGAGTATGCCTTTATTTTAATATATATGGAAGAAAGAAATTGCATCGCACGTGGAATAATAATAGTATATTAAAATATTTATACAAGAAGAKATATTTGTTTATCTAGATACTTAAATTTTTGATTTCATTGGTATTGCAATACTTTTGTTTAATGTCAGAATATTCGGTTGATTATAAAATGATTTTAAGATATAATGATTTTGGGTCTTCAAGATACACTAAAGAGAAGGGGCATAATGGGTTTATCTCCAATTTAGTACCAAGTTGGTAAGTTTAAATGGGATCAATTGGAACACAATTACATTTAGGGGGAAGGTAATTATGACGGAATGGCAATCAATTAAAAATTTATCTTTGGAATTGCCAAAAGATGAGTTAGAGGTAACGATACTGAATTACAGGAATGTGGAAAAAAAGAGTGCAATTTATAAGATCTATAATCATTATGATAAGCTAATGTATGTTGGACAAACACAAGACCTTCGTAGACGCTTAAAAGAACATTTTGCTGGTAAAAGAAAAGGGCATTTTATAGAGAAAGTTTGTTTTTTTTATGTCGATTATGAAGACGTATTTATTCTTCAATCGTATTTGGATATGTACGAAACGTACTTAATACGTAAACTTAAACCAAAGTATAATGTTCATCAGACAGCTCCAATGAGGTACATAAAGTGAATTTCAGAAGCAGCCAATTTGGTTGCTTTTTATATTCTAATTAAGAGAATGAAGTTTGAGTACCTCAATCCACACGAGCGGTATTTAAATTCGAAGATACAAGACGCAGTTGCTATTCTTCTACTCTACTTACTTTACCCGAACAAACATTTTCCATGCCTTACACAAAGAACCAATGTAATTCTCCAAAATCTCTATTCGTACATTCCCCTGTAAAACATTAGCGAATCATAGAAGCTGAATTCATTCTATATAAAAAAATCATCTTTTTTTAAAAAAAGTTCTTGACACGACTTTTCTGTTTTGACGACGAGAACCGTCAGCTTTTTTATGACGGTTCTAGCCCTAATTTCATGAATTTGGGCTTTGTTAGTATAAGGTTATGCGATTGACTAATAAGGAAGCACGCTTATTCACCCTATGACGTACTCATAGGGATTGGTAAATTCAAATTCAATATTGGACGGGGGTAAGTGTGCTTTTTAACGAGGTATTTTGCATTGGGTTCACTCTTTTGGGTTTGTATAAAGAGAGGAGTCACCAAATCAAATTATAGAAAGCGAGGATAGAGTAGTATAAATAGTGTGAGTGAGAGAGAGAGTCTGTTCACTACGCATATTAAATGTTAAAAAAATGCAGTAAATGCCAAGGAAATAAGGGTGTAGAAGAATTCAGTAAAGATAGAAATAAAAAAGATGGACTTACTTGTGCATGCAGGGAATGTAACAATAATCGAGAGAAAAAACGAAGGGAAAATGGTGGTGAGTTTACCAAGGATCAGAAACAGGCAATCTTCAAGGAATACGGTAAAATTTGTCAAATATGCAATAGCACGAGTAACTTGCAAGTAGACCATAAGATTCCACAACATATTTGTAAGCCTAATACATCCAGTGTTGTCGACAATGCTTGGGTACTATGTAAAGGTTGTAATATTTCAAAAGGAACACATCTCTTAATAGAAGTAATTCTATCGATACCTGTAGTTTCAAGACCAAAGTTATTAAAGAAATTTTCTACTGCACTTAAACAAGCTAAATATGAAAAAGTACAAATTACAATCAATGGAAAGCAGTTTACCGAAGTGAAATTCAAGTGAATGGTATTTATAGTAATAGATCCACTCTTCCCGTGAGGTAGAGGATGTTTTACTTATTAGTTGATATAAGTAAGGTTTGATTATGATGATATAGAGGGTGTGCAACATTTACACTACCCTAGTGAAAAAATTACACTTAGTGTAGTGCAAAAATTGTATAGAGGTAGTGCGAAATTTGCCCAATATAAGAGGAAGTATTAGAGGAATAAATAAGAGAAATAAGTAAACAGGGTCGCTTACGCTCCTAGTCGCTTTGCTCCTCTCTAATCTATTTCTTTTTATCTATCTATTTCAAACAGGGGAATGAAGACTTTTGTGGGTAAGCATTATGACTTTTTTTATAAATAAGAAAAAGAGGTCATAGTGAATGAAAGAAAGCAAAATAGGATTTATAAAGTTTAATACAAATTTAATGAGTGATTTTGAGTTAAAGGTTGGAGAAACGCTTGTATATGGTGCGGTGGTATCGTTTAGAAATATGAGTATTCAATCCAATACAAAAGATGAACAAGGTCAAGTATACGCATATCCTCCTATCTCAAGTATTGCAAATATTACAGGACAATCAGAAAGAAGCGTTAAGAGTCATATTCAAGTTTTAGAACAAAAAGGATTAATGACGGTTAAAAGATCGTACAAAGAAGGCGGCAAGGAGAAAAATGTAAATTGTTACTATCTTAACACTGAGGTGTTGGAGGTCTATTTCACTGCTGATTCATCTAATTCGGTTAAGGCTGCTAAACCAATAACAGCTAATGCAAAAGAAACACCTAAAGAGTCGAGACAAAAAGTGTTCATTGCTGATGCTGAAATTGAGAAATGGTTTTCTCATTATCGAGGTGAACATAATAATAACTCTGCAAAGAAGCTTAACCAATTGGCTGAGGACTATGGATCAGAAACAGTTGTAAAAGCTATTCATAATGCAATGAATGGTGTAAATATCGACACTCTACCTCAAGGTTCAACAGGTCTTATTCTAAGCAGATTGAATCAGAAAAACCTAGATGATGCAAAGCTCCAATTAAAGAATGAGAAAAAAAGTCAAGAGAGATTTATGAATGAACCGAGAACACCATCTTTTGACTATGCTGAAGGCTTGAAGCGAAAAGAAAAAAAACAGACTAATGGAATTCTCGATGATATTAATGCACTATTAGGAGGGTCATTATAAAAAGTAAGTGTTATTAGGGATAACTCAGATTTGGGTTATCCTTTTCTATATTAGAGCGGATAAATAAACATAGATCGGAATACAAGACATTGTTACAAAACTAATAAAGCCGTCCTTTATGTTGTCTGCTATAACACAAGGGATCACCATTTTTCGTAGAAAAATCGTTTCAATACTTTCGTTTAGAGGCGAAGCGAAGCGACCCAGTACCATGCACTCCCCACAGCCTGCGTTGCATTATTTCTCTTTATTTGAATTAACTTCTCTCTGCGGGTATCTTAACTCTTCTTACATAACCAAAGAGTGTGGTCTAGAAGAAACTTTGTTCCGAGGTCTGGAAATGAAGTGGCTTCTACCAACACTCAGTTTCATGATGAGATAACCCAACTATCACTTCAAAATTTAAACCACCTTAACTCACAAATGCCTAGTCAATTCTCCGATACGAGAAGGATATTTATGACTTTTTTTGTATGTAAAACAGCCTGTTTTCAAGGTGTTTTCTGCAAAATCTCGATTAGTCTTTTGCTGCTGTAATTAGGATGGAATGAATGTGTGATGGTAATAAATACCTTTGTGCTTACCGATTTCTGGATGGTTGTAGTATAATTAGAATATATAATCTTGCAGAAAATGGTGATGTCAATGTCAAGCAACTTTGCATTTTTCGTAGGCAAATGGGATGTACTTGCTAACTTGGGAGAGACAGCAGAGAAAAATTTATATCAAGATCCTCATACTACGATAATGAAGCTTCGTTTGTTTGGAGAAACATTGTCGAAGTTTATTCTAGCATCAGAAAACATTCAAGAAGTGTATGGTATTACGCAGGTTGAACGTATTAACAAATTACGCCGTGAGGGCTTAGTTGATCCAGAATTATTTGAGATATTTGAGACTCTACGTCGCAAAGGAAATCAAGCGATGCACGAAGCGGATTTCGGAAGAATTGAAGAAGCTAAGGCTGTGTTGCATTTAGCATTTCGGTTATCCATTTGGTTCATGGAAGTATACGGTGATTGGAACTTCAATGCACTTGAATATACAGAACCGCAACTACAAACCGAATTCGATACAACTAAGCTTCAACGAGACTATGAAGATAAAGTGCAAAAACTCGAAGAGGAATTAGAATTAATTCGGAAGCAAGCAGAGTCTGAACAACCAGATGTAAAAGAAGAACGTAAGAAAATCTCGAAAAACTTTATGCGTAGACAGCGATTAACAGAAGCTGAAACTCGAACCATCATTGATGAAAAATTAAGAGCAGTAGGTTGGGAAGCTGATACGCCGACTCTTAATCATCAGAAGAATGGGACTTTACCTGTAAAAAATCGAAACATGGCAATAGCAGAATGGAAGGTTAGTGGAGGTCGTGTTGATTACGCATTGTTTATCGGCTTGCAGCTTGTTGGGTTAATTGAAGCGAAAGCAAAACATAAAAACATTTCTTCTGCATTAGATAGTCAAACGAAAGTATATGCGAAGAACGTTGTTCAAATAGAGAATGAGACACTTCATCCTACAAGTGGCGAATATAAAACACCATTTTTGTATGCAACAAATGGGAGACCATACCTGAAGCAACTACAAGAAGAGTCTGGCATTTGGTTTTGGGATGCTCGGAAACCTTTAGATCATGCACGTCCACTGGAAGGCTGGCATTCTCCTCAAGATCTGCAACTATTGATTAGTCAAGATGACCGAGAAGCAAACAAAATTCTTAAGAATGAAGATATTACTAAATTCGGCTTACGTCATTATCAACAAAGTGCTGTACTTGAAGCAGAGAGAGCTTTACAAGAAGGTAATCGAAAGATGCTGATTGCCATGGCAACTGGAACGGGGAAGACTCGTACCGCTATTGCTCTTATGTATCGTTTAATCAAGTCTAAAAAGTGTCGTCGTATTCTCTTTCTAGTTGACCGTAAGTCCTTAGGAAAACAGACTGAGGATGTGTTAAAAGACACAAAAATTGAAGGATACTCCTTCTCTGATATATATGACGTTAAATCTTTAGAAGACATGACACCTGAGATTGCCACCAAAGTGCAAATTGCTACAGTCCAAGGAATGGTGAAAAGACTGTTTTTTAATAATAATGGAAATCCCCCCAGTGTTGGACAATACGACTTCATTATTGTAGATGAAGCGCATCGTGGGTACACCATCGATCGTGAGATGTCTGAAGAAGAACTGCTATTCAGTGATCAAGAAGATTATATAAGTCAATATCGTCGGGTTATCGATTATTTTGATGCATCATGTTTAGCCCTTACAGCAACTCCAGCACTTCATACTACTGATATATTTGGAATGCCAATTTTCAAGTACTCTTATAGCGAAGCAGTGTTAGATGGTTACTTAGTGGATCATGAACCACCTTATTTGTTCAAAACAGAACTAGCAGAAGCGGGTATTGACTTTGAAAAAGATGATGAAGTTGAATATTATGATGTCGATAGTGGTGAAGTTCAACTTGAAAAGGTAAAAGATACTCTCCATTTTGATGTAGAGCAATTTAATAAACGGGTAATTACCGAATCGTTTAACCAAGTAGTGTTAAATAAACTTACTGAGTACATTGATCCAACAGGAAAAGAAAAAACCTTAATATTTGCGGCAAGCAATGATCATGCCGATCTAGTTGTACGATTGTTGAAAAAGGCTTATAAAGATCGTGGTGATGAAGTCGAGGATGATGCCATTGTTAAAATTACTGGCTCAATATATAAGCCTCTAGATGCAATAAAACGTTTCAAAAATGAACGGTTACCGAATGTAGTAGTTACTGTAGATTTATTGACCACTGGTATAGATGTTCCAACTATTACAAACATAGTTTTTTTAAGAAGAATTAAATCTCGCATTCTCTATGACCAAATGCTGGGGCGAGCAACTCGCCTTTGCCCTGAGATTGGTAAGACACACTTTAATATCTACGATGCTGTAGGTATCTACGATAAATTACAAAGTTATACCGATATGAAACCAGTAATTAAAAACCAAACTTACACTATTGGTGAGTTATATGAATCACTAACCAATGCTACAGATGAAAATGAAGTAACATTTTATCGTGACCAACTAGTAGCTAAAATACAGCGAAGTAAACAAAAGTTGAAAGATGAAGGTAAACAAAAGTTTGAAGAATTGTCTAACGGTAAAAGTGTGGACGAATGGGCAAGAGATATCCATACCTATACTCCAAGTGATGCTAAAGAACATTCGATGTTGTTTGAATACATGGAAACGTACCAACCAAGGGGAGAGAGAAGGTATATCTCCAATAAAGAAGATCGCATTAAGGAAGTAGTACGAGGATATGGAGAAGGAAATAGTCGTCCAGAAGACTACTTAAATGGATTTGTTCGCTTCATTGAAGAGAATATGAACGAAATTCCAGCGCTCCACATTGTATGTACACGACCAAAAGACCTAACACGTAAAGATTTGAGAGAACTCATCACCATTTTAGAAATTAAAGGTTATAAACAATCTCACTTACAAACAGCATGGAAACAATCCAAAAATGAAGAGATTGCAGCGGATATTATTAGCTTTATTCGTCAAGCTGCACTAGGTGAAGTACTAATAAGCCATGAATCACGCATTAAACATGCAATGCAAAAAGTTTATTCATTACATGAATGGACACCAAGGCAAAAGAAATGGTTGGAACGTATTGAGAAACAATTACTTCAAGTACCTGTTCTAGCACCGATGCCTAAAGATGCTTTTACAGAAGAGCCTTTTCTAAGTAGTGGCGGTTATACCATGTTAAGACGTGAGTTTGGTGATCATATTGATAATATTGTCTACACGATAAATGATAATCTTTATGTGAGTTAATGAGCGCCTCTTTTGAGGTGCTTTTTACGTTATAATAAGAAGGTTCGTTAAATTAGTCTAATCACAAATATAGATAAGTTAAGTGCTATACTTTTTTAATAATATTACTCAGAATTGCTGGAGGTAGAAAAATGAACAACCAAGAAATCGTACAAAAATTATGGAACTTATGTAACGTGCTTCGTGATGACGGGATTTCATATCAAGAATATGTTACAGAGTTAACTTACTTACTCTTCTTAAAGATGATGAAGGAACAAGAAACTGAAAATGTTCTCCCGAAGGATTTCCGTTGGGATAACTTATTGGAACGAGAAGGTGTGGAGTTAAAGGTTTTCTACCAACGTTTATTACTAGAACTAGGTAGTAGTGATGACGAAAAATTAAGATTAATTTACAGTGATTCTTCTACGAGTATTGGAGAACCAAAGAACCTAGAGAAAATCATTAAGTCAATCGACGCTCTAGATTGGTACAATGCAAAAGAAGAGGGATTAGGAAACTTATACGAAGGCTTATTAGAGAAGAATGCCAGTGAAACAAAATCTGGAGCGGGACAATACTTTACACCTCGTGTATTAATAGATGTCATGGTTCAATTAATTGATCCGAAAGTTGGTGAACGTTGCGTTGATCCAGCGGCAGGAACATTTGGCTTTATGATTTCAGCAGATCAATATCTAAAAAATCAAACTGATAACTATTTTGACTTAGATCCAAAAGAAGCAGAGTTTCAAAAGAAAGAAGCTTTCACTGGGATGGAACTTGTTCAAGGAACTCATCGTCTTGCATTGATGAATGCATTGCTTCATAACTTGGAAGGACGCATAGAACATGGGGATTCATTATCTAGTAACGGAAAATGGATGAAGAACTATGATGTTATCTTAACAAATCCCCCCTTTGGTACAAAAAAAGGTGGAGATAGAGTATCACGTGATGATTTAACATTTGATACATCTAACAAGCAGTTAAATTTCTTGCAGTTAATTTATAATGCATTAAAGGACAATGGACAAGCTCGTGCAGCGGTGGTTTTACCAGATAACGTTTTGTTTGAGAGTGGCATTGGTGCGCAAATCCGTCGTGATTTGATGAATAAATGTAATTTGCATACCATTCTACGATTGCCAACAGGTATATTTTACGCACAAGGAGTTAAAACAAATGTCTTATTCTTCACAAAAGGAACAACAGACCAAGATAACACTAAAGACGTTTGGGTATATGACCTCCGTACAAACATGTCTAAATTTGGTGTCCGTAAACCGTTAACCGAAAAACACTTTGATGATTTTGTTATAGCTTATAATGCAGTAGATCGTTTTTCTATTGAAAATGAACGTTGGAATGTTTTCGCACGTGAAGCAATTGCCAAAAAAGATGATAGCTTAGATATTGGATTAATCGCAGATGATTCACTTTTAGCATATGACAACCTACCAGATCCAATTGTATCAACAGAAGAAGCAGTTGCAAAACTTCAACAAGCAATTGGTTTGTTAAATGAAGTAGTAGAAGAACTTCATGCTGTTGAGGTGGCTAAGAATGAGTAAAAAAAAGCAGCTGACTACGGAAGAACTACTAGAAGAAGCGTTCGTGTTAAAGGATGAACAGCCATATGAAGTACCTATGAATTGGATTTGGGTAAATTTGAATTCTGTTACAAAGTTAGTAGTAGATGGTTCACATAATCCACCACCAAAATTAAGTGTAGGTATTCCTATGATTAGTGGTAAAAATATACATGACGGTTCAATGGATTTTTATACAGATAGGTATGTTTCTGATGATGATTACAAAAAAGAATTCAAGCGTACACCAATAGAAATGGGAGATATATTACTTAATATTGTAGGGTCTATCGGCAGAACAACAATTGTACCAAAAGATGCTCCTAAATTCGTTATGCAACGTAGTGTTTCATTGATAAAACCATCAATTGATAATAGATATTTGATGTATTTCTTTCAAAGCCCATATTTTCAACACTATCTCCAAACTAACGCTAAAGGGACTGCTCAAAAAGGTATATATTTAAAGACTTTGAAGTCAAGTTCTATTGCACTACCGCCTTATAAAGAACAAAAAAGGATAGTTGTTAAATTAGAAAATTTATTATCAAGAATCGATGAGGCAAAGAGATTGATTGAAGAAGCGAAGGAAACATTTGAACTTCGTCGAGCAGCAATCTTAGATAAGGCGTTTAAGGGAGATTTGACGAAAAAGTGGAGATCTGAATACACTGATTACAAGGCTGTACAGGAATCGTTAAAAATAATAAGTGAGGAGAAAGCACTTCTTAAAAGTAAATTGAGTATAAATAAAAAGAGTGTGGATAATCATCCCTTTAATATTCCAAAAGAATGGAAATGGGTATATCTCGAGGATATAACAATAAGTTTTAAAAATGGTTTGTATAAATCTGCAGATTATTATAGCGAAAATGGAATACCTTGCTTAAGGATGTATAACATTCGTAAGGGTGAATTGAATTTTGATGATATGCACTATATGAAGTTAACAGATGAAGAAGTTGAGGAATTTGGACTAAAGTATGGAGATGTACTAATTAATAGAGTTAATTCTAGAGAATTGGTTGGCAAATCAGCACCAGTTCCTGCAAATTTTGCTAAATGCGTGTATGAGAGTAAAAATATTAGAGCTAGGTTGTCAACACAATTTAATCCTTATTATATTTCTTGGTGTTTAGAGCTTCCCTATGTAAAAAGTCTTATACTAGATAGCTCCAAACAAACTGTAGGTATGGCAACTGTTAATCAAGAGTTTTTAAAATCTATTCCGATACCAATGCCCACTTTAAAGGAACAGAATGAGATCGTTAGTCTAGTGTCTTCGTTATTAATTAAAGGTGAAAATGCATTAGATATTCTCAAAGATTTGAGATTTGAAATTCTTAAACAATCCATTCTTTCAAAAGCTTTCCGAGGAGAAATTGGAACAAATGATCCAAATGATGAAAATGCAATTCACTTATTAAAAGAAATGATTTAAGAAAAATCGATATAGTTTAGAAAGACATCCATTAAAAATAATGGATGTCTTTTTGGTTAATATTCCTATCGCAAGAATAATACATTGCTGATAGACTGTGGTTATTCGGTAACGTTAGCGTTAATTATCAAATGCTGTAATGACACGGATTTTCGTGTGCTTGTTTAGTTACCGATTGACTGTTACCGAATTCCTTAAATAGTTTTTAAACGACAAGTTTTTGTAGAACATTAGGAATGGATGGCATAAAATGTTATTATTGGGATATTAACTTAGGAGGTGATTCGATGAGCTTAAAGCGAAAATCAACAATAATAAAACTGAATCAAGAAGAAAAAAAAGAATTTGAAGATTGGGCATTGGGAACAAATAATTCTTCTACAGGGATAAGTAAAGCGAAAAAAGCGTTACGTTTAGCACAAAATAGCAACCATCCACAATATCATACAGAATCGGGAGAAGTAGTGGAGGTCGAGGTTATTGGTGAAGGTAGACACCGTCACACACCAAAACTAAAATCGTCTTCAAGAGTAGGTAGAGTAGGTAGAGTAGGCAGAGTAGGTAGAGCAGGTAGAGCAGGCAGAGTAGGCAGAGTGGGTCTTTCCGCACATGAGAATTCAGGAAGAATACTTAATGAATTGAGAAAAAAGGGTGATAAAAGTGCAGTTGTTCCCAATAACAGAAGTAAGCGAAGAGATCATTGAATCATTTTCTTGTTTTACCAATAAATATGAAACAGGTCAAGAAGACCTAATAAGAGATCATGAGAAAATTGACAACTTTCTTAAAAATGAAGCATTATCACACCATTTAAAGCAGCTTGTGAGAACCTATCTACTTTTGAATGATGTAAAAAATGAAGTAATTGGGTTCTTCTCGCTATATAATGAGGAAATTTCAATAAGTACTAGCCAGAAGAGTAAATTTAAATATAAAAGCGAATATAAAAGCTTTTTAATATACACTTTAGAAAATACTGAAGTTTATCCTGCTATTCGTCTTCATCAATTTGCTATTGATAAGAATTACCAAGGTAAATACATGGCTGGAGAAAAATATAGCGATTATCTAATTGGTAAAGTATTTCAAACTGTCACACAGGTCGCAGAGAAAACAGGTTGCACTTTTATAGGATTGGAAGCAACAGATAACGCAATAAAGTTTTATGAGGATTATGAATTTAGAGTTCTTACAAAGAAGAGCGGTAAAAAACTTCCGTATTTAATTTTTAAAGTTGAGGATTTATTATAGTAATACATATAAAAGATAAGTATCGTTGTTATCAAATTTACTTTTAGTTTCAAGTTTCATCAAAGTAAGAAACTAATCGCTTGATTGTTTTTTCAATATTTCTCTGCATTTATCAATACATAATAAGAATTTGAATAATACTTATTTCTTGAAAGAAGCAAAAAAGAAGATATTTTAGTTATTGCGTCAGGGCATCCTTTTAATTAGGATGTCTTTTTCTTATATACGAGTTATTGAAATAAGTATACATTTGCTAAGTATTTGTTCCTCAATCAAAAACAACAAATTGTAACAAGGTTTCAGTTTTAATTTGTAATACCACTAAGATGAAAATGATTAGTTTCAAAAAGTACACATTATGATACTAAAATTAGGTCATGATAGAATAAGCTTTCCTTTAGTATCTAAATGTGCATTATGTAGTTATGGTACGTATCAAAAGTGTTGTTGACTTTTTGACACACAAGGTACACAATAATGGTATCTAAGACAGGAAAGGTAGTTATGAGACTATGAAGACATTCGGATATGTGCGTATATCATCAAAAGATCAGAATGAAGCAAGGCAAGTTGAAACTATGAAAGCAGAGGGTATAGGCGAGCGGGATTTGTTTATAGATAAGGCAAGTGGGAAGGACTTTAATCGTCCTAGGTATCAATTGCTTAAACAGATGGTACGTGAAGGAGATACAGTGGTGTTTGATTCAATTTCACGTATGGGACGCAATATGGATGAGACGAAAAAAGAGTATACATGGTTTGTTGAGAATGGAGTGCAGTTGCGCTTTGTTAAAGAACCTATGATCAATACTAAGAAGCAAGATGATGTTTTACAAAAGGCTATACAAGATATCATATTAACTCTTCTTAGCAGCTTTGCTGAAAAAGAACGTGATGAGATAAGAACAAGACAAGCAGAGGGAATAGCAGTTGCTAAGAAGAATGGAGTGAAGTTTGGTCGTCCAGCTCTAGGGTTTCCGAAGGATTGGAATATGTATTATAAGCAGTGGAAAGCAAATGAGATTACTGGAGTACAGTGCATGGAGCGCTTAGGACTATCGAAGGCAACATTTTACAGAAAAGTGAAGGAATATGAAGGGGCATAGATCTTATTTTGAGTAACTCGTCTCAACAAAACTAGCAGGGGTATCACGAATTATCCACATTTAAAAATAAGTTTGTATTTGAATATAACAAATATTTAGAATTGAGTTAACTGAAATAATTTAGTATAATTAGATTGTCTTATCAAACTGGTGATGAGAGGAGAAGGTTTGGCATTGTCAACGTTGACAATGTTACCAATTAGGTTCAAGACTAAAGTCGCCAACACGTCGATCAGCAAGTCAATGAGCATAATATCAAATCCTTCCACAATCAAATAGACAACCATTTGTTTAATTAGATTGTACCGTATTAGTGGAAAGAAGTTAGCCCTACTGATAGATGACTGAGACGTTTTAGGTATTAAGATTAGATTAATGCCTACTAATACTTATCATCTTTTCAGGAGAGAAAGTGTATGCTAGGGAGGTTTTCTGATGAAACAGAGTAATAGGCTACAATTACATGACCTCCCCAGCTCTTCACAGATGGACTTGAAGAAATACCGTTCAAAAGGTTATCTTCATTTTGATAAAAGAATAAAAATTGAGCATGTTTACCAAAAAATTCAGGATGAAAACTGGGTAGTGAAACATGCTTTTTTACCATTTATTCATTATAAGATAAAGTTAAATAAGTATAGTGTTAAACAAGGTATATCTACTAAGGATATGAGATTATGTAAAGACCAAAAGTTCTTTAAGTATAAAAAACCTAAAGAGAGAATGATATTCTATGCTTCGCATTTAGACAGTTATATTTACAAATATTATGGTGAACGACTTAACGATGCATACAATAAATACGCAGAAGAAAATGGGATTGATGAAGTTGCTATCGCATACAGGAATAATAAGTCAGGTAGGAATAACATTGATTTTGCAAAAGAGGTTTTTAAATATATTTTAGAGCATCAAAACTCGGTGATTATAGCACTTGATTTCACGAAGTTTTTCGATACTATTAATCACAAAGTATTAAAAGAGAATATCAAAACAGTATTGACCGTAGATGAGTTACCCATGGATTTTTATAAAGTGTATAAGAGCATAACAAAGTTCAGCTACGTTAATAAGAATTCCATTGAAGATTACTTGGTGAGAAAATATGGAAAAAAGAACTACAAGAAGATAAGAAAACAAGGAACTCTAAAAAGAGTAATGAGTCCCACTGAATTTAGAGAATTCAAGAAAGATGGACTTGTACTCAAAAAAGAAGACTTTGGTATCCCACAGGGATCAGGTATGAGTGCTGTCTGTTCCAATGTCCATCTAATACATTTTGATGCAAAGCTTAAAAAATGGGCTGAAAATAAGAGTGGTTTGTATAAAAGATACTGCGACGATTTAATCCTTGTTGTTCCTTTTGCGGAAAACAAAAAACCAGATATTAAGGATTTGGTTAGAGAAGTGTATCAAATTATACAAGAATACAATGACTTAGAGATCCAAGAAGAGAAAACAGAGATACGAATCTATGAAAGTGGAAAGATTAAGAATCTGGAAAACGAGTTTGACAAGATTGATTATTTAGGTTTTATCTTAGACGGTGAGACTATAAAAATAAGAGAGAAGAGTGTTTTTAAATACTACAGTCGTGCCTATAGAAAAGCGAAGATTTCTAGAGAAAAAACTATAGTGAGAGGAGGGGTAAAAACATACCGTTGGAAATTATATAAACTTTATACCCATCTAGGATATAACTATAAGGGCTATGGTAATTTCATATCTTATGCACTAGAAGCACATGACAAAATGAAAGAATTGCCAGTAAAAGTTCTAATTAAGAATCAGATAAGAAGACATTGGAGAAAAATTCAAGATAAGCTATGCAAAACTTAGCGGATCGTAAACTTTACAATTCAATTTAGGTAACTATGCCCTTACTTCAAGAACGCATTTAGTTATATGATATGGCATCCAATACAAAATGGATGTCTTTTTTGTTATTCCCAAAAAGGATATACCGTATTATCTAAAGACCTGTTAAAGATAGTTCTCTTAAGTCAGTCAACGAGGGTCATGGTTGAGTCTTCAAATAAGAATCCTATGAATGATTTCTAACTAAACATCTTCAGGTATTTGGTGCAGCTTGTACGTGAATTGACATTAAATATCGAGATTGCAAAGAAAGAGGGAAAGTTTAAAGGGCGCAAGATCGAGGTTGCAATAGGTGGAAAGAAGCCCGAGAAGGCAACATGAGCGGTTGAATGGCATAAGGAAGGTTAGTCAATGAGGTACATCTGTAAGACACTATCGATAGGTACTTGGATATTCTATCGGTTGTTAGAGCGTGAAGGATTAAAGTAGCAAGGGAACTATAGAATTGGCAAGAAGTTGCTTCTAAATGATTAGGGAAGATCGAACTGTGGAAGGTACTAATTAAAATAGTAGTGAGTCGATTCATTAATCGAGTTATAGTAATTTTATAATTGGAAAATACAAAGAAAACAACGACAATCTTAAGATTATCGTTGTTTTGTATCCTTAGCTAAGGAGGCTTGAATCTGCCTCTTTCACTGCGTTGTACCAAGCGAATACCATGTTCCCTAGAATTCCACATGTCGCTGAATTAAAGGTGAATAGAATTGATTGTGTTAGATTGCGAGTGGATTTCATACGCATCACCTCCAAAAAAATAACAAGAGAAAACAGTATGAAGAAAATTAGGAATGGAGAAACATGAGTCAAACTTGCGCAGCTAAAGTTACAAAGTAGTTAGTTTTCATGTAAGTATATCTTACAATCCTTGATATGCTCATTATCTAATATTCAGAAAAGATGTCCATAGGGTTACTTAACATTCGATTACAGGAAGCGGGTGGGGGATGATTTCGACATACTTTGCCCCCGTGGGTAAGGGATTGTTCCATGGTAGACTGAGGTTCACGTCATTTGTATTTTCCCCATCCGACGTATAATTCACATAGTTCAAACAGTACTAGTTTTTGGAAATGGGAAACCGAGTGCATGTTTTGATGTAACAGAAGAGTATATTGTTAATAAACTCCCTTCCATTCTTTGTTACAGTCTGGACATTTCCATTTAATTATCCTATCAGATTCAATACTTGTGATACCTAGTGAAATGTGTTGCGCCATACGCTTTTTGTGATTTCACTGGAATTGGTTCTCCTTGTAAATCACTGTTACAGTGGAGACAAAATTCTTTAATGGTTCTCAACAGCAGCTCATCCTTCAAATAAGACGTTTGGACATACTCAATGTTTATTTCATCATACAGATTACTGTTGTAATCTCTCAGTTATAGGGCCATTAAATTAATAGTTAATTCTAACAATCGGTGTAAAAGGAAAGGGAATAAAGTATAATATTGAAAAGACATGAAAAACGGAGTGAGGAAAATGGGAAGTATTTTGACCCGTGCAGAGTTAGAGTACTATTTGGATGGTGTGTTGAATAACAATTACCGTGATATTAAGTCAAATAGAAAATATAGTTATGGTCGGAATGCAGTCAAGTCTTATATCGTTGAAACCCATATCTTTAAAGAACAACTTTCAAGGGACAAGATTGTAGAATCAATTCTATCGAGGGCAAAAGAAATTGATTCTGAAACCAAACTTCATGAAACTCATGAAGAATCATTGATTCACTTAGAGACAGAACGGCTTGATCTCTACGTAGATATTGCAGAACCAAGATATTTAGTATTTCATTCTGCTGTTC
>NZ_JBFUHX010000013.1:0-95628 GCF_056402175.1 Paenisporosarcina sp. P4_B8
AATTATTTCTGGGGAAGTACTCAAGTGGCTGAAGAGGCGCCCCTGCTAAGGGTGTAGGTCGGGCAACCGGCGCGAGGGTTCAAATCCCTCCTTCTCCGCCAGATGTAAGGCCCCTTGGTCAAGCGGTTAAGACACCGCCCTTTCACGGCGGTAACACGGGTTCGAATCCCGTAGGGGTCATTTAAAAAGATGCGCTATCTTCGGGATAGCGTGTTTTTTTATGGAGAAATGTCGAATTGTAGCGAAACGCGACAGACGAAATTCATACAAGTATTTTTATAAACAAACAACCGCAATTGCTGAATGCAATTGCGGTTGTTTTTCATTCTATAATAAGTAGCCGATCAATAAACCTATACCGAGTAAGAATCCGAATAGTGTGTTTGTTAATGCCGTATCTTTCATAGCCGGCATTACTTCCAGTGGGTGTTCTTTTGTTTTGAAAACTTGGATGGCATACACTGGTTTCTTTACGCTTAAGATCACAAGTAGTGCCCAAGGCGTTACAAGGTTTAGAATAACTAATATTAAAATCCAAATGTATGAAATTACGAATAGTGCTAACAAGACATTAACTGCTCGTTTGCGACCGATTAAGATGGCCATCGTTTTTCGACCACTTTCTTTATCACCAACTAAATCGCGAATATTATTGGAGAGCATAATTGCTGCAACCAGTAACATACTGGGTATAGACAATAATAGAGCAATGGTCGTTATTTCACCTGTTTGGATATAAAATGCGATGAGAACAATGAGCATTCCCATAAATACACCTGAAAATATTTCTCCAAAAGGTGTGTACGCAATCGGGTAGGGACCGCCTGTATAGAAATAGCCGATCGCCATTGACACAGCACCAACGACTGCCAACAACCAAGTGGTTTCGATACATATGTATATCCCTAAGATAATTGAAACTGCATAAAGCAGTAACGCGAGCTGCATAACTGTTTTTGGTTGAACGCCATTTCTGACGATGGCTCCACCAATTCCCACAGACTTCTCATTATCTAAACCTCTTGTGAAATCATAATACTCATTAAACATATTAGTTGCTGCTTGGATGAGCATACTTGCAACTAGCATTGCTAAGAATAAAGGCCAGTGTATATCTGTATAAGAAATTGCAATCATTGTACCTAGAAACACCGGAACAAATGATGCAGTTAACGTGTGAGGCCGTGTTAATTGCCACCAAATACGCCAGCCACTATCAGCTTTTAACTCGTGTGACATATAGTTTCCGCTCCTTCATCTTTTTTCACCTCTCTCATTGTACTTCATCCACTTAATTCTGTGTAGATTGTTTGCTTAACGGGTGCTGAATTATCAATAAAGAGGTATGATAGAAGGTAGGATATTAAAGGGTTCTCATATGTTTATGAAGTCCTAATTACGGAGGGAAGCTGGATGAAACGAAAGTCATTTACATCCACAGAATATGTAGTCGAAGATCATTCTTCGGCCGTACATTTTTATACAGAAACAATTGAAGTGAATGGATTATCCTCTGTTGCTTTCTTTGAAGCAGGAGAGTCATATAAAGGTCAACGATTTTACTGGCAAAACCGTGAAAAGACATTTACATTAGTCGGACTTGGACATGCTCATGTCATTACAAGTTCTTCAGAAGAAAATCGCTTTGCAGAAGTGGATAAACAATGGAATGAATTATGTTCTAAAATCGTGAATGAAGAGCATGATTTACAACCAATTTTGTTTGGCGGGTTTTCATTTGATCCAGCCAATAAACTATCTTCCGAGTGGGATATGTTTCCTTCGGCTTACTTTGCTGTGCCTTCTTTTCAACTCGTTATTCGTGATGACAGAGTATTTATCAGCATCCATTTAATTACGAGTGATAAAAATTCACAACTTCAATTCGATCGGTTGCGAGGTGAACGGGATGACCTGATTCATGCAGCACAGGTCAAAGAATTGAAACCTTATGCAAAGCCTCTATTAACTCAAATGGATGAGCGCTTCAAAGAGTTGTATATGGATGCAGTTTCACATGTCACGAAATTTATTCATGCCGGAGAAGCTCAAAAAGTTGTCATAGCACGTTCATTGGCACTGACCTTTGCTGAAGAAGTGAGTTCACCATCCGCCATGTATCATATGTCTAAAGAGCAACCAGAAAGTTTTCTATTTGGTTTAGAGCTTGCAGATAATTTGTTTTTTGGAGCGACACCAGAACGCTTGGTGAAAGTAGAAAATCGACGAGCATTATCCACTTGCTTAGCTGGATCTGTTAAGCGGGGACAAACTGCAACCGAAGATCAGCAATTAGGCAATGATTTACTGCAGGATTCAAAAAACAGGGAAGAACATCAATACGTGGTAGACATGATTACAGGTGTTTTCAACCAATATTGTGATGATGTTAAAGTGCCTAAATATCCAAAATTGATGAAAATCAGGGATATCCAGCATCTATATACACCGGTGGAAGGGAAGTTGCAAAAAGGTCAAGGACTATTGCAACTGGTGAAAGATTTGCACCCAACGCCGGCTTTAGGTGGAGAACCCCGAGGAGATGCCATGGCTATAATTAGAATGGTTGAGCAAATGAATCGTGGATACTATGCTGCTCCAGTTGGATGGATAGATGCAGAAGGAAATGGTGAGTTTGCTGTTGCGATCCGGTCCGCGTTATTAAATAAAACGAACGCTTACCTATATGCTGGTGGAGGTATTGTTGCGGATTCGGATCCGACTTCAGAATATGCGGAGACGTTAGTGAAATTCAGGCCGATGTTACGCACGCTTGGAGGCAAATTACATGGATAATCGTGCAATGTTAACTGAGTATGTACACTCTATTGTACAAGCCTTTCTCCAAGCAGGCGTTAATGATATCGTAATCAGTCCAGGTTCTCGATCTACTCCCTTGGCTTATGCATTCAGTCTTACGAAAGAATTCAACACGTATATGCAAATCGATGAGCGATCCGCTGGCTTTTTTGCTTTAGGAATGGCCAAAGCTAAACAGAGTCCAGTTCTTTTACTATGTACGTCTGGAACAGCCGCAGCCAACTATTTTCCTTCTATTGTAGAAGCGAGCTATGCGAGAATTCCACTTATTGTTTTAACGGCAGATCGTCCGCATGAACTTAGGGAAGTGGGAGCACCTCAAGCCATTGATCAAGTTCAATTGTATGGAAAACATGTTAAATGGAGTGTGGACTTACCTTTGGCTGACGACCATAAAGAGACGATCCCATTTATTGTCCGTCATACGGGGAGGGCCATAGCACACGCAAAGGCTGCACCAATGGGTCCAGTCCATATGAACATCCCTTTCCGTGAACCTTTACTGCTTGATTTTGACTATCAAATAGAAGCTTCTACTTTTCAAAAATCATTACCAGGGACTATCGTTGCTTCACAGACCAATATGAATTTTGTTGAACAGACGATTGCTCAAGCTAGTCGTGGTTTACTCATAGTTGGGGAACTATCGGCAGACACTGATAAGAATGAGTTTTGGGCTTTTGCTAAGTCAATCCAGTGGCCTGTATTGGCAGATTCACTTTCTCAACTTCGGACAGGCGTCCCAAAAGAATGCCAACACTTACTCATTGATCAATACGATGCACTTCTGAAAAGTGAACACTTTAAACAGTCCATTGTTCCCGATGTAGTTATTCGCTTTGGTGCCCAACCAGTATCCAAACCGCTATCGTTATTTTTGAAAGATGTACAGCCTGAAATCTATATTGCGGTGGATGAAGATCCTTTGTTCAGGGATTCGTTAGGGGTTGTGACTCACCATGTACACTCCGAGGCCCAAGCGTTGTGGAAAGAATTAAGTAACATTCAGGAGAATGAAGCTCTTCCAAAATGGACAGAGGCTAACACGATTGCTACTAAGCACGTTGAGAGATATATTAATGAACAACACGACGAAGGAGCGCTAGCAGGTCTGCTGTTTAAACATTTGCCTGATGGGAGTGATCTTATTTCAGGCAGCAGTATGCCAATCCGTGATGTCGATACGTTCTTCAATCAAACTGATAAAGACATTTCGATTTATGCTAACCGGGGAACGAATGGAATTGACGGTGTCGTTTCCACTGCTCTAGGTATTCAGCAGGCGAGAAAAAGACCTGCGACTTTATTGATTGGGGACATCTCGTTCCTGCACGACAGCAATGGATTACTGGTTACACGTTTCCATGAAACTGACCTCACCATTGTTGTTATGAATAACGATGGTGGCGGCATCTTCTCGTATTTGCCTCAGTCCACCGAAGAGACGTACTTCGAAAAATTGTTTGGTACGCCAACCGGTTTGACGTTCGATTCAATTGCCACCATGTATGAAGCTGAATATTTTGCTGTGGAATCAAAAGAAGATTTTACAAAAGCTTTAACAACGCCCAAACAAAAAGACTTACGAATTATAGAAGTAAAGACCAATCGCCAACAGAACGTTTTGAAACACCGTCAGTTATGGAATGGAATTACTGAGGAGTTGGACCGAAAATGGAACAACTAGTCGCAACCGTTCGAGGAGTGAAAGTTAGTTATTCCATCACCAACAGAGAAGCTTCGGAAACAATCATCTTTTTACATGGATTTACTGGAAGCACGAAAACGTGGGTTCCGATTATTGAACAATTACCTGATTCTGTCCGTTGCATTACAGTCGATTTAATGGGGCATGGTAAAACCGATTCACCGAGTGATGCAAATCGTTACATCATGTACGAACAAGTGATGGATTTACACGAACTTTTTCTATTTCTGAATGTTACTAATTTCACGCTCGTTGGTTATTCTATGGGAGGACGTATTGCGCTTGCTTATGCGCTTGCATTTCCTAAGCATGTTAAGCGGCTCGTACTGGAGAGTGCATCTCCAGGTTTACAATCAGAAGCTGACAGAATGGCCCGAATAACTGCAGATGAAAAATTAGCGGAGAAAATGGAAATTGAAGGTCTTTCATCTTTTATCGATTTTTGGCAGGACATTCCATTATTTCATTCTCAAAAAAAGTTAGGTGAGATAAAGCTTCATTCCATCAGGGAAGAGCGAATGCAACAAGCTGTTTTGGGATTGGCTAATAGTTTAAAGGGAATGGGTACCGGCAGACAGCCTTCTTACTGGTCCAGATTGAATGAGTTGAAAATCACTGTCATCATAATCACAGGTGAACTCGATGAAAAATTTACGATCATTGCCAAACAAATGACAGAACTCATTCGATATAGCCAGCATCTTGAAGTTTCAGGGGCAGGACATGCAATACATGTGGAAAATCCCGTTCAGTTTGCTACAATAATATTGGAGCAAGTATTAGAAAGATTTTGAGGAGGAAGAGTATGACACGTCAATGGGTATCAGAACGTACATATGAAGATATTAAGTATGAAACATATAACGGTATTGCGAAAATTACAATTAACCGTCCGGAAGTAAGAAATGCTTTCCGACCTAAAACAGTTAAAGAATTATTGGATGCATTTACTTATGCACGCGATGATTCAAAAGTAGGCGTTATCGTATTAACGGGTGAAGGCGAAAAAGCTTTCTGTTCAGGTGGAGACCAGTCCGTTCGTGGACATGGTGGATATGTTGGGGAAGATGAAATCCCACGTTTGAACGTTTTGGATTTACAGCGCCTGATTCGTGTTATTCCTAAACCTGTAGTGGCAATGGTAGCGGGGTATGCGATCGGTGGCGGACATGTACTGCATGTCGTATGTGATTTGACGATTGCTGCAGACAACGCGATCTTCGGACAAACTGGACCGAAAGTGGGATCGTTTGATGCAGGATACGGCTCAGGATATTTAGCTCGTATTATCGGTCATAAAAAAGCACGTGAAATCTGGTACTTATGCCGTCAATATGACGCACAGGCAGCACTTGACATGGGCTTGGTTAACACTGTAGTTCCTTACGCACAATTAGAAGATGAAACGGTTCAATGGTGTGAAGAAATGCTTTCAATGTCACCTACAGCCCTTCGTTTCCTGAAAGCGGCAATGAATGCAGATACAGATGGTTTAGCAGGTTTGCAACAAATGGCTGGAGATGCGACACTTCTTTACTACACGACAGATGAAGCAAAAGAAGGCCGCGATGCCTTTAAGGAAAAACGTAAACCTGACTTCGGTCAATTCCCACGTTTCCCTTGATAATAACAATTTTCTAGCTGTCCTTTTTAAGGGCAGCTTTTTCTAAAGGTGGCTATAAATCATGTACCCTAACTGGCTAGCACAACGGGTCAAAATGACTCCGAACCGTAAGGCATTAACATTTGGACAACATTCCTGGACGTTTCAACAGCTTTTCGACGAAGCAATGAATTTAGCTGGTTCACTAAAGACAGTTGGAATTGACAATGGAAATCGCGTCGCCATTCTATCACCTTCAAATCCTTCTTTAATTGTTACAATCCATGCCTGTTGGCAATTGGGCTGTGAAGTTGTTCTATTAAATGAACGATTGTCTGATGGGGAACTTGACTATCAAATTAACGATGCACAGCCAACACTTTTGTTAGTCGAAAAAGACTATCAGGCAAGAGTGGCTAACCACCCATCAGTGACATTGGACGAACTGGCAGAAAAGGCTTCAAGCAAATTCGGGATAGAAGATGAGTGGCCAATCGATCGTACCATGTCCATTATGTATACATCTGGTACAACGGGAAATCCAAAAGGTGTTCGTCAAACCGTCCGAAACCATACCACGAATGCAACGGCTTCAGCGTTTAACATGGGGATACAATCAAATGATGTATGGCTTTGTACGATGCCAGTCTTTCACATTAGCGGTTTATCCATATTCATTCGCTCCGTATTATATGGAATGGAAGTGAAGCTCTATTCAAAATTCGACTTGGTAAAAGTGGTCGACGATTTAGTAGATGGACAGGTCACACGTATGTCTGTTGTCTCCGTTATGCTAGAACGGATTCTAAGGGAATTAGAGGAGCGGGACGCGAAAGTATCTCCTTGTTTACTGACGATGCTAGTGGGTGGAGGTCCTGTTCCGAGCAATTATTTAGAGCGAGCTATTTCTCGCGGTATTCCAATACTGCAAACTTATGGAATGACCGAAACGTCCTCCCAAACAGCAACGCTTGCTCCTGAAGATGCGGTCAGGAAACTGGGGTCTTCTGGCAAACCATTGTATTTGAGTTTCATTCGAATCGATCAAGCATCAAAGCCATTTGAAGAAGGAGAGATTTGCATACGTGGCGGGCATGTAACACCTGGTTACATTGGCAGTCATACAACTACGGCATCCCAAGTAAAAGGATGGCTTCATACCGGCGATATTGGCTATTTCGATGAAGAAGGATATTTATTTGTCGTCGACCGACGTTCTGATTTAATTATTTCCGGCGGGGAAAATATTTACCCAGCAGAAGTGGAGAATGCGATTCTTCAACATCCACAGATTCGGGAAGCCGGAGTCTGCGGAATGAGTGATGAGAAGTGGGGACAAGTACCCGTAGCCTTTATTGTCAGTGATGAGGATATGACAGTTGCATCATTACAGGCATTTTTACAAGCCAAATTAGCACCTTATAAAATGCCGAAAGCATTATATCAAGTCAATGCTATGCCACGGAATGCATCGAATAAATTACTTAGAAGAGAGCTGAGAGCGTGGTTAATATCCAAATCAAGCAAGTGACGTTATATCACGTACGTGTACCGCTAAAGCAAACGTTTTCTACGCATTTACAGGAAGTGGTGGAACGAGAGAGTATCTTGCTTGAAGTAATGGATGTCGACGGTACAATCGGTGTAGGCGAATGTGTGGCATTTACTTCCCCATGGTACACCGAAGAGACAGTGGACACTGCTTGGAACACGCTTGAAAATTGGATAATCCCAGCTTTGTTGAATCAATCTTTTTCACATCCAGACCAACTAGACGCCGCTTTAGAGAAAATAAAACGCAATCATATGGCAAAAGCGGCCTTTAATCATGCAGTTTGGGATATTTATGCCAAGAAATTGAATCATCCTCTATGGCAAGTAATCGGTGGAACAAGACCCGTTATAAATGCCGGAATAGTGGTAGCTGCTGCAACTGAAAAAGCCATGATGGAAGAAATCGAAACCGCAGTAAAAACCGGGTATAAACGGATAAAGGTGAAAATTTCTCAAAACACAGATCCAAAACTCATGAAATCAATTATCGCACAATACCCTCAAAT
Source organism: Paenisporosarcina sp. P4_B8 (assembly GCF_056402175.1). Lineage (NCBI taxonomy): Bacteria > Bacillati > Bacillota > Bacilli > Caryophanales > Caryophanaceae > Paenisporosarcina > Paenisporosarcina sp. P4_B8. The sequence goes on from NZ_JBFUHX010000013.1 coordinate 8,192, forward strand.
GTTATTTTTCGCCGATGCGAATGGAGCATTCACAGAAAGAACACTGGATCACTTAATCGCATTCGACGAATGTGGTTTTGCATTAATCGAACAACCTTTTTCAGAACACCATAATCGCTTGTCTGCTGAAGCTCAACGAATAATGAAAACGCCATTTGCCCTGGATGAAAGTATTGCAAGTTTAGCAGATGCCCAGGATATGATTGAACGCAAGTCTGGGAAAATAATTGTGATGAAACAAGGCAGAGTTGGTGGCCTAACTGCTGCTCTTCAAATTCATAATCTATGTGTCATAGCAGAAATACCAATTTGGGTGGGTGGTATGATTGAATTTGGCGTTTCAAAAGCATTCAATTTAGCTTTTGCTTCATTACCAGGAGTTAAGTTTCCAGGAGATTTCAGTTCATCGACTCATTTTTGGGAGAAGGATTTGGCGACTCCGCCCATCGATGTATGTGATGGTAAAATAGAACTCTCTAATTTACCAGGTGTCGGAGTATCTTGGAATCATGCCATTCTTCAGCAATTCGAAGTGCAAACCAAGCTATTTAAATGAGTAAAACCACGGAATGAAAGCCATTCCGTGGTTTTTATATTACTTAGCTGAAGCCAGTGCTTTCTTTAATGTTTCTAAATTTTGCTCCATTAATGTGAAGTAAGTTTCTTTGTTTTCAATATCTTTCTGTGTCAGTACGCCTAAGTTATGCAAGGTCATGGCATCTGCACCGACTTCATTTTGAATCACTTTCGTTAAATTGGATGAGACATTTTGTTCAAATAAAATCGTTTTGATGTTTTTTTCTTTTGCCAGTTTGACGATATCAGTAAGATCTTGTTGAGAAGGTTCGTCCTGCGAATTCAAGCCTGAAACTGCAACTTGCTCAAGACCATATGTTCCAGCCAAGTACCCAAAAGCCGCATGAGATACAAAGAACGTTTTATTATTCGATGCGTCCGCCATTTCCTTGAAATCCGAATCCAATTGTTTGAGTTCAGTCACTAATAGGTCGTAGTTCTTAGTATAAGTTGCTTCATTTTCAGGATCTTTTTCAATTAATGAATTTTTAATTGAAGATGCAAGTTTAATGCTGATTTGAGGTGAAATCCAAAGGTGCGGATCGATGTCACCATGATCATGCTCATCGTGACCTTCTTCTTCATGTCCATGGTCATTTGCTTTACCCATTTCCAATTCTTTATCAGAAACTGCATCAGCAGTTGCGACCAAAGAAACATCTTCATTTGCCAATGTCTTTTTCGCATTTTCAACAAAACCTTCAAGTCCTAAGCCAATATAAAAAAACAAGTCTGCATCTGCTAAATCCATCATATCTTTTTGCGTGGGATCGAATGTATGCTCGTTTGAACCTGCAGGATATACGGATTCCACATTCACATGCTTGCCACCGATTCGTTCGGTAAAGTAAGTAAGTGGATAGACCGTTGTATAGACAGTTAAGGCATTGGGGTTTTCAGATTTACCATTAGTCGAAGTGTCTTTTCCACAAGCAACGGTAAATAAAGTAAGAACAGTGATTAAACTATATAATAGAAATTTCTTCATGATTATCTCCTTTTTAAATAGTAACGATTACGATTTGAATTAAGAACTTACTTATCATACAAGATAAATCTTTAAAATACAAGAAAAATGGACACAAAAAAAATGACTCTTTTCAAGTCATTTCTTTGTAGGCCATTCTTCTGGTACTGGATCATATCCGCCTTCATGAAATGGATGACAACGAAGGATACGGCTGATTGCCAAGTAAGTGCCTTTGATTGCTCCGTGTTTTTCGACAGCTTCAACGCCGTAATGGGAACATGTTGGATAAAATCGGCAACTCGGCGGTGTCATTGGCGAAATGAATTTCTGATAAAACCGGAAGATGCCAATCACAAGGAATTTCATGTGTTGTCACTTTTGCCTGCTGATTCAGTTGGAACTGGATCTATTTTATGCTCTATTTTATACGCTTTTTTAGTTGCAAGAAGGAACATCATGGTGATGCCGATGACCATTACTATTGAGACGATTATCATAAATGCTAACATTTTTTTCACTCCACTTCGTTCTGTATGTTTATTGTAGAGAACTTAGTGGTAAATTGAAAGTATTCAGAGCGATAAATAAACTTAGGAGTGTGAAGTTTTTATGTCAGCAGCATTAAATACAGAACTAAATAAGCAAGTAGCAACTTGGTCAGTAATGTATGCGAAGTTACATAATTTCCATTGGTATGTAAAAGGACCTCAATTCTTTACATTACATGCAAAGTTTGAAGAACTTTACAATGAAGCAACGTTACATATGGATGAAATTGCCGAACGTTTGCTTACTTTAGGCGGTAAACCAGTTGCCACATTGAAGGAGCATTTAGAACTATCAGATGTTACGGAAGCGACAGGCAAAGAAAATGATATGCAAATGGTTGAAACAGTTGTAAAAGATTTCGGTAAAATTATGAAATCATTGAAAAAAGGGATGGACGAAGCTGCAAAAGATGAAGACGATATGACAGAAGATGTATTGAATGCAGTGTATCAATCGATTGAAAAACATCAATGGATGTTAAATGCTTTTTTAGGCGATACAAACAAATAAGCATTTCCAGCAAATTCCTTATGGGAATTTGCTTTTTTCAATTCTCCTATCGTTTGCATGCATGAAATATATCCATAATGCCATGCTAGAAAAAAGGGGTTGAAAAAATGTCAAAAGTATATGTTTCGGTCGCTCATCACCGATACTATTTCCATCCTGAGGATTCGCCATGGGAATATGAGATTGAAGCCGAGCCCGAAGTTTTAACCGTACTAGATCAATTATTTGATCAAAAGGAATCCTTTGAATGGAAAGGTTTTTGGAGAGCTCAAACGCCTTATGTCCCTTACCATCTAGACCCAGAAAATGATGGTGTCGATTTGCGATTGAAAAAGTTATACGCTGTCATTCATGAGTACGGAAATGAAGAAGCAAAACAACAAATAGAAACATTGCCTTATTATAGTTGAATGCTGTGCATGCCTTCGCTACACTATTTGAAAGGAGTGTAGCAGGCATGTTTTCTTTTGTAGATCAGCATGGGTTAAAAGTTACGTTATCATTTGAACCAAATGCCTTTTTAATTCCTACCACACATGTACTCGTGCTAGCGAACAGGCAGAACCAGTGGTTGCTAACAAAACATCCACAAAGAGGGATTGAATTTCCCGGTGGAAAAGTAGAATCAGGCGAGACGTTAGAACAAGCAGCAAAACGGGAAGTATTTGAAGAAACAGGCGCACAACTTTCAAATTTAATATGGTTTGCAGAATATATGGTGCATGAGCGTAAGCCTTTTTGTAAGGCGGTTTTCCGTGCAACAGTTGATTCAATTGAAAACAATAGTGAACGATTTGAGACTGAGGGACCTGTATGGATGACGATACAGGAGTTTTTCAAATCAACTAATCTTAGTTTTCATATGACAGATGACGGAATGCGAAAAATGTTGGAACAGGTGATGTTAGATGAAAGTAGACGGAACAATTGTACACAGACTTCCGTATCCAAGTCCAAATCCACAAGTTAAATTAACGGAAATTGTCTATTGGTCATGTGGATTCAGGGTAAAAGGGTTACTCGCGGAGCCACGCAAAGAAGGCAAGTATGAGGGAATCCTCTATTTACGTGGAGGTATTCAAAACATTGGTATGGTTCGATCTGCTCGAATTGCTCAGTTTGCCACACAAGGATTCGTGGTGTTTGCCCCTTATTATCGTGGGAACAGAGGCGGCGAAGGTAGAGATGAATTTGCTGGGGAAGATCGGTTTGACGCTACCAATGGAGTAGAAGTATTAAGACAGTTTATTTCAGTGAACCGTATTCATTTGTTTGCATTTTCTCGTGGAGGAATTATGGCTTTATGGACGGCTGTTCTGCGTTCAGATATTACATCGGTTGTCACCTGGTCAGGTGTGTCAGACATGGTTCTCACCTATGAGGAACGTGAAGACATGCGTAGAATGATGAAGCGGGTGATTGGTGGTAATCCTACGAATGCACCTGAGGCATATGAACTTCGTCAACCACTCAAACATGTCAGTGCTATTGATGCCAAAATTCTAATTATCCATGGACGAAAAGATGGGAATGTCGGAATTGAACATGCCTTACGTCTCGAAAAAGCACTCATCGATGGAAATAAAAATTTTGAGACTTGGTATTTTAAAGATTACACACATTATTTCCCTTCGAAAACCAATAGACAAACTGTCAGAGATTTAACGGACTGGATGAAACGACAAGGGGATTAATATATGAAACATATCCGAATTCATTTAAAGACTAGCAGTACTGCTAACAAAACCTCTGTCCCTAATGATACGTCATATTGGAAAAAGCTTTGGGATTCATATACGAGTGAATATGCTTCAGTGGAAATTCTATGTTGGCAGGAAGAAGTGCATGATATTGAGGAATTGACCAGACTCTCTGCACATTCTGTGAATCAAGGACTTGTAAAATCGTTTACAATTACATTGGACGAAGAAAACTGTAACTATTTACGTAATCATTCGATTGATGCAGACGGTGGTTTAAAATGGTTCACTATATTCTTTTATAAAGAAGATATTCAAATGCTTGAGATAGCACAATATGGTTCAGAAATTGTATTATATGGAGTAAATGAGAAAGAAGCGGAAGAATTTGAAGCGCTATTCCCTGAAATCGAGAACGCGGAATACTTCAAAGAACACCTCATGTAAGCAGAGGAGGGTGAGGCATGGGAAATTTACATATAATATACGACTCTTTATTACTAACCAGTGAAACCAACAAGCTTAGGAAGAGTATTAGCTATTGGTTTCCGTTAATGAATGAGGTACTTCCAGTGTTTACAGAAGTCGAAGTGCATTGTCGTGAAGATGAAAAAGAAGCAATTCTTAAGATTAAACCTTTCGCTCATACCATTCGATATGGAAGTGGATTGGTCATTTTTACAATGCCTCTAAATCAGAAGCTAAAAGACTTGCTGCTGTATGGGGTAAATGAAGGACATACCAGGATTCCCTGGTATACATTAGTATTCAAGAGAAATGGTGCACATATTTGTACTGTTAAATATCACGGATCTGAATTGTTTTTCTACCAGATAACGAAAGAGGATGCTAAAGAGATAGAATCTTACTTTCCCGAAGAGACAGTTTTTGAATATACGAAGTAAAAAAATGGCCTGCACATGAAGTGCAAGCCATTTTTTTATTCTAGATAATCGGACCGCCTTTAGAAATAATCTCTTCAGACACTGATCCGAATTTAATGAAGTTTTCACGGAATCGATTAGCCAGTTCTTGAGCTTTGTTATCGTATGCTGCTGGATCCGCCCATGCATCGCGTGGGTTTAATACGTCAGACGGTACGCCAGGTACTTCTTTAGGAATAGCTAAACCGAATGCTGAACCTTTATCCATTTCAACATTATCTAATTTGCCTTCCAATGCAGCACGAACCATCGCACGTGTATAAGAAAGTTTCATACGGCTACCAACGCCATATTCGCCACCAGTCCAGCCAGTATTTACAAGGAAGACTTGTGCATCATGCTCATCGATTTTGTTCCCTAACATTTCTGCATATACAGTTGCAGGAAGGGGAAGGAATGGAGAACCGAAACAAGTTGAGAATGTTGCTTGTGGAGATGTAATTCCACGCTCTGTACCAGCAAGCTTCGATGTAAATCCGCTTAAGAAGTGATACATCGCTTGTTCTTTCGTCAACTTACTGATTGGAGGTAATACCCCAAACGCATCTGCAGTTAAGAAAATGATGGTTTTTGGATGACCCGCTACAGAAGGATCAACAATATTGTCGATTGCTTGTAATGGGTAAGCAGCACGCGTATTTTCAGTTAACGAAACATTTTCGTAGTCGGGTATACGCGTTTCAGGATCCAATACCACGTTTTCCAATACAGAACCAAAACGGATTGCATCGAAAATTTGTGGTTCATTTTCACGTGTTAAGTTAATTGCTTTTGCGTAACAGCCGCCTTCAATATTGAATACGCCGTTATCTGACCAGCCATGCTCATCATCGCCGATTAATTTACGATCTGCATCAGCAGATAATGTTGTTTTTCCTGTTCCGGACAATCCGAAGAACAAAGCAACATCGCCTTTTTCACCAACGTTTGCAGAACAGTGCATCGGTAGTATGCCTTGCTCAGGAAGCAAGTAGTTCATAATGGAGAAAATTGATTTTTTCATTTCACCGGCATACTCAGTACCACCGATTAAAATGATGCGTTTTTCCATTGACACAATGATAAACGTTTCGGAACCTGTACCATCGATTGCAGGATCTGCTTTGAAAGTCGGAGCATAAACGATTGTGAATTGTGCTTCATGCGATGCCAACTCATCTTTAGTCGGACGAATGAATAATTGGTGTGCAAAAAGGTTATGCCAAGCATATTCATTGATTACTTGCAATGAAAGGCGAGATTCTTTATCCGCACCGGCAAAGCCATTAAAGACAAATAACTCTTCTTTTGTTTTTAAATAGTTCACAACTTTTTTATATAAAGAGTTGAAAATTTCAGATGATATTGGTTGGTTTACTGAGCCCCAATCAATCTTGTCTTTCGAGCTATCTTCCACAACAACATATTTGTCTTTAGGAGAACGTCCTGTATATTTTCCTGTCACTACTTTTACAGCTCCAGTTGGTGTTAAGACAGCTTCTCCACGTAATGTTGCTTTCTCCACAAGTTGTGGGACTGAAAGTTGCACATGCACGTTTTGGCCATTTAACAAGTCGTTCAGCTCGTTCATCGTGTTCACTGAATTCATGTATATGTACCTTCCTTTATCGTATATTACCCTTATATCGGGTTAACCTTGATTCGAAAATTAGTATAACACATTACGCTTAATAATCTACACTAATAGCCTAATTAATTATATCTGATTTTCGAACATTTATATAGAACGAAAAAAATATTTGACAAGGCTTCATTAGTTTATTATGATGTAAAACTGAACGGATACTCTTATCCCGAGCTGGTTGAGGGGTCAGGCCCTATGAAACCCGGCAACCTGCAATTATGAACCAAGTAGTAATTGGCAAAGGTGCTGAACCTGAAACAAGGTGAATTCCTTGGATGATAAGAGTGAAAGGTGCCTATACATGAATACCTTTCCTCATGTATTTTACGTGAGAGAGGGTTTTTTTTATGACATCTCCCTTTATCCTCGTGTGCAGAAGCCCGAAAAGGCGGAAGGTTTTATTCAACTGAATAAGCTGGACATGGGAAATGAGTACCGTTTGAATTTTCCGAGAGCAATCTCGAAGGATATAGGAGGAATATTAAATGACAACTCGTCGTCTATTTACATCAGAATCAGTAACAGAAGGGCATCCGGATAAGATTTGTGATCAAATCTCAGACGCAATTTTAGATGCTATTTTAACTGAAGATCCAAATGCACGTGTTGCGTGTGAAACCACTGTAACAACAGGTTTAGTGCTTGTTGCCGGTGAAATCACAACATCTGCATACGTGGATATTCAAAAAGTGGTACGTGAAACAGTTCGTGAAATCGGCTACACACGTGCAAAGTATGGTTTTGACTCAGAGACTTCTGCAGTATTGACTGCAATCGATGAGCAATCTGCTGATATCGCAATGGGTGTTGACAGAGCACTGGAAGCACGTGAAGGTTCGATGACAGATTCAGACATCGAAGCAATCGGTGCAGGTGACCAAGGTTTAATGTTCGGTTTTGCTTGTAATGAAACACCGGAATTAATGCCTCTTCCAATTAGTATGGCTCATAAGTTAGCTCGTCGTTTAGCATTAGTTCGTAAAGAAGAAATTCTTCCATACTTACGTCCAGATGGCAAAACACAAGTAACTGTAGAATATGATGAAAACAATAAACCGTTGCGTATTGACACAATCGTTATTTCTACTCAACATCACCCAGAAGTAACACTTGAGCAAATTCAACGTAACTTGAAAGAACATGTCATCAATCCTGTCGTTCCGGCAGAATTAATTGACGAAAATACAAAATACTTCATTAACCCAACTGGTCGCTTCGTAATTGGTGGACCACAAGGGGATGCTGGTTTAACTGGTCGCAAAATTATCGTTGATACTTACGGTGGATACGCTCGTCACGGTGGCGGCGCATTCTCTGGTAAGGACGCTACGAAAGTTGACCGTTCAGCAGCATATGCTGCACGCTATGTAGCGAAAAACATCGTAGCAGCAGGACTTGCTGACCGTTGCGAAGTTCAACTTGCATATGCAATCGGTGTTGCTCAACCAGTATCAATTGCAATCGATACTTTTGGTACAGGTACAGTAGAAGAATCGAAACTTGTTGAAATTGTTCGTGATTCATTCGACCTTCGCCCAGCTGGAATCATCAAAATGTTAGATCTACGTCGTCCAATTTACAAGCAAACAGCTGCTTATGGACACTTCGGTCGCACAGACTTGGATGTACCATGGGAGAAAACAGACAGAGCGGCTACTTTGAAAGAAAAAGCAGGCGTTTAAGAGTGAGAAGCCATTCCGGGGTATGACCTGGAATGGCTTTTTTGTTGGAAATTAGTGGGAGGAAGGGTTGAATCAGCTGTGAACCGCAATAAATCCAGTTGAAAGGGAACAAAGTGCATTCGTACAGGAAGAATCGAAGAGTGAACGGGAACAAATCAATTTGAACGGGAATAAATCTAAGAATGCTTTAACATATTAAAAGGACCGGGCTCAATTACCCGGTCCTTAATATCCGTTTACTTTTGTTTTTGCATTTCCTTATAAATCTGTCCTTTTTCAGCATATTCTCTCACAATACGTTCCATATCTAGTTTGTCTTCAGCGTTCAATTCACGAACCACTTTTGCCGGACGTCCCAATGCAAGCATACCTGGGGGAATTACTTTACCGGGAGGTACCAAGCTGCCTGCACCAATAAATGCACCTTCACCAATCTCTGCGCCATCCAGCACAATGGAACCCATGCCAACTAATGCTCCTTTTCGTACGGTACAGCTATGTAAAGTTACTTGGTGTCCGATGGTGACTTCATCTTCCAAAATTAATGGAGCGGCAGGGCTTTGATGAAGGCAACACAAATCTTGAATATTAACTTTTCGGCCGATTCGTGTCGCATTGACATCACCACGAATAATGGTATTAAACCAAATAGTGGACTCTGGACCGATTGTCACATCACCACTTATTGTGACATAATCAGCAATATAAACAGATGGGTCAATCATGGGTGTTTTATCATTAAATGGGTAAATCATTCTAAAACCTCGTTTCTTCTTGCCATATGCTTTCATTATACAAAAAAAGAGGAACTAAAAAAGGATGACTTCGTCGAATAAAGAAATAGAAGGAGCGATGATTATGTGGAAATGGGAAGCTGATGGACAGGCAAAAGCAGTCATCGCCATCGTACACAGCGCGTATGAACATCATCGTAGGTACGCCTGGTTAATAGAAGAATTCAGGAGTTCAGGATTTCATGTTGTAATGGGGGATCTGCCGGGGCACGGAGAATCGGCTCTCAATAAACAAGCACATGACGAGGATTTTCAATCGTATGGCACTTTTATCAATCACTTGATTGACGCTTCGCTTACATATAACTTACCCGTTTTTATTATGGGTCACGGGTTAGGTGCAACTTTACTCATGCAAGTGCTTCAGGAAAAATCAATTGAATGTGCAGGAATTATTCTGACATCTCCTTGGATGCATTTACATATTCATGCATCGAAACTTTCCAGTGCTTTAGCCAACATGGGGAAGCTTGCTGAAAACGTCAAGAGTACTCATGAAATAACCATTAAAAAACTGACAAGAAATTATGATGTTTATACGCAAGATAAAGACGATGAACTATATAACACGACCATTACTTTGAAGTGGTACAGGGAGTTGCAGCATTTGATGAAAGCAACAACCGCCAAACAAGAAAGCATTCAAAATGTTCCTATTTTGATGATGACTGCAGAGCGGGATAAAATTACGGATCCGACATTCGCAAAGAATTGGCTGCAAAAACAACAACTTTCTGAAATACAATACAAAGAGTGGAAAAATTGTTTCCATGATCTGTTCCAAGAGCCAGAACGAGAAGATGTGTTTTATTACACTAAGACATTCGTGAATAATGTGTTGCGTTCACTCGGATATGTGGTTTAAGACAAATAAAAGCCTTTCTAATGAAAAATTAGAAAGGCTTTTATTATGGATTTGTTTATGACTTCATTTATGAATTATGCTGATTTACAAGGATTTTTACAATCATGCGGTGCTTTAGATATAAATTATTCTGACAGAAAATTAGCCCCCTGTAAAAAAGGGAATCAATAGATTCCAAATTTCAAAACCTGAACATTTACGAATATGATAATTCTCTTTTAATAAAAATATTACAGCTTGTTAACGAAAAGAATATTAATTTAAAAATTTGAGTTCTTATCTTTTGCACTCTATCGAAAAAGATTGTGGTCGGCTATTTCTTTCGCTTTCCGCAGGGGTCTTCAGAAATAGCCAACCACCTTCCTACTGAAATATTTTGCTTAGACACGCTACAGAAGTGATTTCTGTTGATTGCAGTGGAGGCGGCGGCAATTTTAATAATAATATTTCTCTATATTTTTTAGAGTAACATTGCATTGCATGCAAAGCTTACTAAGCACAAAAAGAAGCAGTAAATCCTTTTTCAACCCTTTTGAAACGTGGATTTAAGAACGCTATGCCTTGCAAAAGTCGCAGTTAACATAATGAAAATCTAGAAGTATATAAAATTTCTTACCTTGTACTAATATATTTTTTGTAATATAGTGAATAATGTGACAATATCATGAACAAACAAAGGGGGAAATCGGATGGAAGAGTTTATTGGGCAAATAAATAACTTTTTATGGGGACCATGGATGATTTATGGCTGTTTGGCTATCGGTCTATTATTTTCAATCCTTACTCGTTTCTTGCAAGTTCGACTGATCAAGGATATGGTTGTTCAAATGTTCAAAGGTGAAAAATCGGATGCCGGGGTATCTTCATTCCAAGCATTATCGATTGCATTATCAGGTCGTGTTGGAACCGGAAATATTGCAGGGGTTGCTACGGCGATTGCATTTGGTGGTCCAGGGGCTGTATTCTGGATGTGGGCAATTGCGTTTATCGGGGCGTCTTCAGCGTTTGTCGAATCAACTTTGGCTCAAATTTATAAAGTGAAAGACCAAGGACAATACCGTGGTGGTCCTGCTTATTACATAGAAAAAGGAATCGGCTCGAAGTGGTATGCAGTTATTTTTGCACTCGCAACACTATTGGCTATGTCCATATTGATGCCAGGCATTCAATCGAACTCCATTGCCATAGGGATGGAAAATGCATTTGACATGCCTCGATGGGTTACTGGAGCTGTAATTGTTGTCATTCTAGGCGTCATTATTCTCGGCGGAGTAAAACGTATTGCAAACGTAGCTCAATTTGTTGTACCTTTCATGGCGCTAGCTTACATTCTAATGGCAATAATCATTATTGGAATGAACATTACTGAAGTGCCAGGTGTTCTTAGATTGATCTTTTCAAGTGCTTTCAGCTTTGACTCGACTTTCGGTGGGATGATTGGTGCTGCAATTGCATGGGGCGTCAAACGTGGAGTCTATTCAAATGAAGCTGGTCAAGGTACTGGACCACACGCAGCAGCTGCGGCAGAAGTTTCTCATCCGGTGAAACAAGGTCTCGTTCAGGCATTCTCAGTGTACATTGATACATTGTTGGTGTGTTCAGCAACTGCATTCATGATTTTATTCACAGGGATGTACAATGTTCAATTGGATGACGGCGAAGGCGAATTTGTTGTTGAAAACCTTCCAGGAGTCGATGCTGGAGCTGGCTACACTCAAGCGGCAATTGATTATGCAATGCCGGGAGCAGGTATTGGAGCTGGATTTGTTGCAATTGCGTTGTTCTTCTTTGCATTCACGACAATTATGGCTTACTACTATATGGCAGAAACCAATGTTGCTTATCTACTGAAAGGCAATGCTGAAAAAATAGGTATTTTTGTTTTGAAAATTGTCATTTTAATAACAGCGTTCTATGGAACGATAAATGAAGCTAAATTAGCTTGGGCACTAGGCGATGTAGGGTTAGGTTTAATGTGCTGGTTGAATTTAATTGCAATTCTTATCATAGCTAAGCCCGCTCTTCTTGCTCTTAAAGATTATGAAGCTCAGAAAAAAGAAGGCAAAGATCCAGTATTTGATCCGAGAAACTTAGGTATTAAAAATGCTGATTTCTGGGTTGAATATAATGACAACTTAAAAAATGAGAACCTGAAGAAATAACAATTTATCGCCTAACTCCGGTTGGGCGATTTTGTTCTTTTATAGAAAGAAAAAGTGATTATCTGCGGACTATACATTTTGATTTCCGGACATACTTGGGAATTTAATATAATGGACGAATGACGTTTTCTTAAGGATGCCTTGGCTGCCGGTGCTGCTTATGCAGCGGATGGAAGATTGGTTAATAATGCATTAGGATTTCCAGGGATTTTACGTGGTGCTTTGAATGCACGCATGAGTGACATCAGTTACCCGATGCTAGTTGGAGCGGCTCGAGCCATTGCCAATCATACAAAACCAGGGGATTTAATACCAAATCCATTAGATTCGAGTGTGCATACAGTTGTAGCAAGAGCTGTTGAACAAGCTGTACAGGAACAAAAATAAGTAATAACCGTTTCATTCCATTGTGAATGAGACGGTTTTTGTTTTATGATTATACAAAGTGGAGGTGCCATCATGACAAAAATCTGTTTTCATCATGCAACATTTTATACGATGAAAGATTCACAACATACTATTGATGCAGTTTTGGTAGAGAACGGCAAAATTATCAATACCGGTTTATATGAAGATATGAAAAAGTATGCAGATCAATGTATCAATCTTGAGGGGGCATTTGTCTATCCTGGATTTGTGGACAGCCATATACATATGATTGGTCATGGTGATAAATTGCGTCATATTGATTTATCTAAATATATGTCTCCAAATGAAATGACGGCAGATTTGAAAAATCTTCTGATCAATCATCCAGAAGGAGAATGGTTTCTTGCTGAAGGATGGAATGAAAATAATTTTGACAACCAAAAAATACTTAACCGCTACGAACTGGATGAGCTTTCTACTTCACCGATTGTGTTAAAGCGAATTTGTAGACATGCCATGATTGTGAATTCAGTTGCACTTAAGCTGGCGGGAATTACAAAAGATACTCCCGACCCGGAGAATGGTGTCATAGTCAGAGACGATGAAGGCGAACCAACTGGATACTTATTGGACGGGGCTATGGCTTTTGTAGAAAAACATATTCCTGAAGTCTCTGTTACACAATTGGTCATTTCTTTAGAAACGGCTTTGACCGATTTGGTATCGCGAGGCTTTACAGGCGTTCATACAGAGGATATGAGTTATTACGGTGATTACAACCGACCGTTGCAAGCGTTTAAAACAGTCATCGGAAATGACCGCAAATTCCGTGTGAATTTACTTCGCCATCATACAGTCTTTGAAAAGATGATGCATGATGCAACGTATGATCAACCGTGGATTGAACCAGGCGCCATGAAAATATTTATTGATGGTTCCCTTGGAGGGCGAACGGCCTTGCTGAGTGGACCATATGCCGACGACATGTCAACTTCAGGTGTTTCAATTCATACTCAAGAAGAATTGAATGCCCTCGTGTCAAGAGCTCGTTCTTATGGTGAAGCAGTAGCTGTGCATGCAATTGGTGATATGGGGATGGAAATGATTGTATCCGCTATAGAAAAACACCCTGTCCGAGAAGGGAAACGAGATCGTTTAATTCATGCGAATGTATTACGTGAGGATTTAGTAGACCGTATGGAGAAACTCGATATTGTACTCGATATTCAACCAAGTTTTGTTACATCGGACTTTCCGTGGGTTAAAGAGAGGTTGGGAGAAACTCGACTTGACTGGGCGTATGCTTGGAAAAGGCTATTGGACCGCGGAATTACATGCAGCGGAGGTTCAGATTCTCCAATCGAAGAAGTGGATCCACGACTTGGTTTATATGCAGCCATTGCAAGGAAGAGCCCTGGTGACACACATGACGGGTATCAACCACAGGAAAAACTCAGTCGATACGACGCGATTGCCCTATATACGATTGGCAGTGCAATGGCTATTGGCAAGGAAAATGAAAGAGGCTACATTAAGAAGAACTTTGACGCAGATTTTACCGTCTTTGATCGAGATTTATTTGACGGACCAGATGAACAAGTTCTGGAAGCAAAAGTCGTGAAAACAATCATAGCCGGAGAGATTGTGTTTGAAAAATAAATTAAAAATAGTAAAAGGCTGACTCATTATTAGGGTCAGCCTTTTTGCGTAGGAAAATCGTATATTAGAAGACTTCCTTGTAATTCGTAACTTCTCGTAAAGCTGCCTCTTCCATCGGGATGCGCACACACAAAATAATTAAATTTAATAAGGCAAATATCAGTGCTGTAAAGTAAGCCCCGAACATTAAGGGAATCACTAAAATTTCCAATGAAACGACGAAATAATTTGGGTGCCTCAAGAAGCGGAAGGGTCCTTTTTTAACGACATGCGCACCAGGTAAGACAAGGATTTTTGTGTTCCAGAACCTTCCAAGTGAAGCGATTACCCATACGCGCATGATTTGTAGACCTACAAAAATGATAAATAGCACAGGCCAAAGAGAAGGGAGTTCGCGGTCGAACATCAAAAATTCAACAATTAGACTAAGGAAAAAGCCAACATGTATGCCTACCATGTAAGGATAGTGCCTCGCCCCGACTTCGTATCCTCCTTGACTACGAATCCATCGTTCATTATTGCGTGCGACAAAAAGCTCAACTATTCTTTGCACAATAACAAATCCCACTATACTGGAGAAAATAATTGTTTCTATTGCCATTCCAGCAGCACCAATTCTCCACTGAATCCAGGTCCAAGTGCCGCCAACAAACCTTTTTCTCCTGGAGAACAATCTAGCTTCATGAAAGCTTCCAAAACATAAAGAACGGTGGGCGAAGACATATTCCCGTGTTTTCTTAAAATCTCCCTTGAAATATCGGTTTTGGATGAGTCAAACCCAAGCGATTTTTCGTATGCAGTCAGCACTTTCTTGCCACCAGGATGGGCAATGAAATGGTCAAGTTGTTTAGAAGTCAAGTGGTGTTCTGCCAAAAATTCTGTAACGAATGGCTCGAGCCACTTTTCAATAATGGAAGGAATGCTTTTGGAAAAGACGACATGCAATCCATCGTTTTTCATATCCCATCCCATCACATTTTCGGAATTGGCCATTGTTTTTGAAGATGTTGCGACAAATACAGGGCAAGGTTTCTTGGATTGAATGACTGCGTCGTCTCCGCAAATCAATGCACAAGCTACTCCATCTGCAAATAAAGATGCCCCAATTAAATTGCTCTTTGAGTAGTCATTTGGCTGAAATGTTAAGCTGCATAATTCCACACATAGCACGAGTACTTTCGCTTTCGGATAAGCAAGACAATAGTCAAATGCACGACTTAATCCTGATGCACCGCCTGCACACCCCAGTCCCCAAATCGGGATGCGTTTGACATAGTCAGAGAATGGAAGTTGATTTAAAATTCGCGCCTCGATACTCGGTGTCGAAAAACCGGTACTAGAAATAAATAAAATACCGTCAATCTCGGAAGGATGAACGGACTCTTCCAAAAACTCCTGGTTTTGCAGACAGGCATTAATAGCTAAAGCACCGTAGGAAGTGGCAAGTTCGATGTATAGTCGATTGCGTTCCTCCAAATCATGAGGATGTTCAAACCACTCCGTTGGCACGCAAAATTGACGGGATTCAATTTCGCCATTTTCAAATACTTTGAGCATCCGTTCCAAATCTTCGTAGTGATCGGTAAATAAATTTTTCAATAATGTCGAGGCTTCTTCTTGGGAATAGGAATATGGAGGAAGGAATGAACTGATGGATTGGATTTTTGGCATAGAAATCTCCTTAGGGAAAAATGATAACCCTAGTTTTTCCAATCCTCTTAAAAATATGCAAAAAACCTTAAGGAAAGCTAAATAGCTTACCTTAAGGTCATGTAAGATGCTTCATTTTCTCAATCGCCACAACAAACGGCGGATGATTTTGTTGATTGATAAATTCATATTTCAGTACATGGACAAATGATTGAGGTAGTGTTTGTAAATAATCAAGCAAAGCGTCACGCTCCACATCGCCGCCCTCATGTCCATGGTATACGACCAACACAATGATTCCACCGACTTTTAATAAATCCAGACAACCAGTGATTGCTTGAATGGTTGTATTCGGTTTTGTGATGATGGAATGGTCTGCACCTGGCAAATAGCCGAGGTTGAAAACGGCGGCAGATATTTCATTCGTTACATATTGGGTGATTTTCTCGTGACCATCCTGTATGACCGTAGCACATTCCTGCCATTCATCTAATCGTAATCGTGTTGCTTCAATTGCCTCTTCCTGAACATCGAAAGCATACACTTTTCCAGTCGGTCCGACCAGCTGTGCGAGAAAAAGGGTATCATGGCCATTCCCAGCGGTTGCGTCTACAACAGTATCTCCAGGACAAACCGAGCTTTTTAATAATGTTTTCACATAGGGGAGAACCCTTTCTAGTTTCATTGTATGGTCACCTTCTCTGAGAAATGTTTGCCTTGCCAACTGTCCCGGTGAACAAGTTCAGCATCGATTGCATTCAGTACAGACCATTTATTGACACTCCACATGGGCCCAATCATTAAATTAATCGGTCCATCTCCTGTAATACGATGAATTACCATTTCAGGTGGCAGAAGTTCAAGTTGATCGGCAACGAGTTGGACATATGCGTCCTGGTCCATAAACTCGAGCAATCCTTTTTCGTATTGTTTGATCATGGGTGTTCCCTTCAGTAAATGAAGCAAATGGATTTTAATACCTTGAACATCCAGTTTGGATACTTCACGGGCAGTTTCCATCATCATCTCTTTATCTTCAAGAGGCAGACCATTAATAATATGGGCGCATACGTTAATGCCATGTTTGCGGAGTTTCTGAACTCCTTCGATATAACAAGCATAATCATGTGCACGATTGATTAACTTTGCTGTCCGTTCGTGAACGGTCTGAAGACCAAGTTCTACCCATAGATAGGTACGCTCGTTCAATTCAGCCAGATATTCCACGACATCATCTGGCAGACAATCTGGGCGTGTTGCTATCGATAAACCGATAACGCCTTCCTGTGCTAAAGCAGCTTCGAATTTTTCTTTTAATACAGGGAGCGGCGCATGTGTATTCGTGTAAGCCTGAAAATAAGCCATATATTTTCCGTCTTTCCATTTCTTATGCATCTTATTTTTCACTTCTTCAAATTGAACGTCAATCGAATCTACACGGTCACCGGCAAAATCTCCTGAGCCCGCCGCGCTGCAGAAAGTGCAACCTCCGAAAGCCACTGTTCCGTCCCTATTTGGACAATCAAATCCAGCGTCTAATGCTACTTTAAATACTTTGAAACCAAATTCGTTTCGTAAATGACGGTTCCAAGTGTAGTATCGCTTCCCGTCAGAAGGAAAAGGGAAATTCATTTATGCATCCACTCCTCTAAAAGGGTATTTTATCATGATTCTCATAGAAAACCCATGCACCCCAAAAGCAGAATACTTGTATTATTTGAGACATCTTGTTGGATTGTCCAAAAAAGACTACAATTATTTAGGATTTCGAAATAATGGAGGAATTGTCATGCCTAGAAGTGTATGGCTTTTAATAATAGGTATGCTCGTCAATGTCACGGGTAGCTCGTTTTTATGGCCCTTAAATACTATATATTTACATGAACATTTAGGAAAAAGTCTGTCAGTGGCAGGGCTGGTTTTAATGGCGAATGCAGGTGCAGGAATCTTCGGAAATTTACTCGGTGGTTATTTGTTTGACCGTATTGGTGGGTATAAATCCATCATGCTTGGAATTGTCATTACTATTATTGGTCTGATCGGGTTAACTCTATGGCACGGTTGGCCGCATTATGTGTGGTTCCTGACGATTATAGGATTCAGTGGAGGTATTGTCTTTCCAAGTATGTATGCGATGGTAGGAACTGCCTGGCCGGAAGGTGGGAGGAAAGCGTTCAATGCGATCTATCTTGCACAGAATTTGGGTGTGGCTATCGGTCCGGCAGTAGCTGGAATTATCGCGGATGCCAGTTTTGATTATATTTTCATTGCGAATTTAGGCATGTATATTGTGTTCTTTTTCATTGCGTTTTTTGGCTATCGAAAGTTTAATATTTCGCCGAATATGCATACTTCCGTCATTAATGAAGGGAAAAAGATACGAAACAAAGCACCGTTTTATGCCTTGCTTATCGTCACTAGCGGCTATTTACTATGTTGGCTAGTGTATGTGCAATGGCAGTCAACTATTGCGACGTATACTCAGGAGCTGGGACTGACACTGAAGCATTACAGTTTGCTATGGACAATTAACGGGTTGCTCATTTTAGCTGCCCAGCCAATCATTCAACCGATTGTCAAAAGACTTGAACACCGTGTAAAAGCTCAGCTGGTTTTAGGTATTGTTATCATGATGATTTCATTTATCGTCGTTGGATATGCACAAGTATTTTCGATGTTCGTAACAGCGATGGTGATATTGACCATTGGGGAGATGTTTGTGTGGCCCGCTGTGCCGACTTTGGCAAGTCAGCTGGCACCTAAGGGCAGGGAAGGGTTCTATCAGGGAATTGTTAACAGTACAGCGACAGTTGGCAGAATGCTGGGTCCTTTTGTAGGTGGAGTCCTGGTCGATCAGTATGGTATGACAGCTATGTTTTTAATCTTGACGTCATTCATGGCATTGGCTATTATTCCAAGCCTTTACTATGATCGTCCGCTAAAAAAAGCAATGTTAAAGAATGTAGTAGATGTTGAATAAGAATTGAAAGAGTACAAGTACTTTTCTGTTGCATGATGGCATGGGTAGTAAGAGTGCAAATTAGGAGGATATTGGTTAGTTGCTCCAAAGAGAGTGCATTTACATCTATCATGAAATCTATGATAACAATAGGAAAGTTAAATTTAACCTTAAGAAAAGAAAGTGAAGAGCCTACTTAGGCTCTTCGCTTTTTTGCATAATTGCGTATTCTTTGGGAAAATAGAATGGAACGAATCGCAAAGTTAGGGTGAGTAAAATGAAGTCAGTATTACAACAATTACCGGAATCTGTTCTTGCACAAATATTGGAGAACGCATTTCAATGGTTTGTCGTGGTAGATAAAAATTCACGAATCCTTTATATCAACGAAGACTATTGCCGGTTTTTAGAGGTGCCACGAGATCAAGCCATCGGAAAACCTGTGGATGAAGTAATCGAAAATACAAAAATGCACGAAGTTATTAAATCCGGAATGGCACACCAAGCATCTCCACATTACATAAAAGGGACATATATGCTGGCTAATCGCGTACCTTTAATAGTGGATGGAGAAATTGTCGGTGCTTTTGGAAGCGTTGTTTTTCGGGATATGAACGATTGGAAAAAGCTTAGTTCACACGTTAGGACTACCATGGACAAAATTAACATGACTTCGCATGAAGCACCGAACAAATCATATCGTCTTGAAGATATCAAAGGTAGTTCGAAAGCGATTCGTTCGATCAAAGAAACAATACAAATGATTGCCCCAAGTGATTTGTCCGTACTGATTGAAGGCGAAAGTGGAACAGGAAAAGAACTATTTGCTCAAAGTATCCATGAACGATCGGAGCGTGCTGAATTACCCTTTGTGAAAATTAATTGTGCAGCAATCCCAGCGGATTTATTGGAATCGGAGATTTTTGGTGCCTATTTAGAGCCCGAAAAGCATCATCGAAAAGGACGCTTTGAACTTGCCGATAATGGAACCTTGTTTATCGATGAAATTGGTGCAATGCCACTGACCATTCAAGCGAAGCTATTGCGCGCTATTCAGGAAGGCGAGATTGAAGCTGTTGGTTCTCATATGCCGAAAAAAGTAAACGTAAGAATACTTGCAGCAACCAATCGTCCTCTGGAACATTTAATTGAACAAGGCAAATTTCGAGAAGATTTATATTACCGTATCCAAGCCATTACGCTACGTATTCCCCCGTTACGTGAGCGAATGGAAGATTTCACAGAACTGGCCAATACCTTTCTACAGCAATACATATTAAAGGCGGGTAAACGCAGACTTGTCCTGTCGAGCCGAACAAGAGAGTATTTACAAAACTACCATTGGCCAGGGAATGTTCGCGAATTGCAAAATGTCATTCAAGCGGCAGTATATTTAGCTGAGCACGAGATAATAGAACCCACTGCATTACCGGAACAATTGAAACAAGTTCGGAAAAAACCCGTAACTCAGTTCGTCAATTTGCAGGATGCAATAGAAGATCTTGAAAAGATGATGATTCAACATGCATTGCAAGATGAAAAGGATAAAAGGATAATAGCCAAACAATTAGGACTAAGTCGTTCGACCCTTTATGAGAAAATAAAAAAATATAACTTATGACCTAATTCCGAATAAACGGACGTAAATCCGAAAAATAAGACTACTAATTTCGACAAAATCTCAATTCATATTCAATAGACTTCTAAATAGTCCGAAATTTCGGACTTGAGGACGAGTGATTTCGACAATTAGTTGTCACAACTGCTATTGCGTGAAAATTCTGCATCTGATTTAATAGCTATGAAAGCGCTTTTATACAATTAATTAAATGAATTCTTGTAAGGAGGAAAACACATGAAGCCAATCTATTCTTCTGCAGAAGAGGCTGTACAACAAATTCAAAATGGTGCGACATTAATGGTCGGTGGTTTTGGACTGGTTGGAATACCCGAAAAATTGATTCTTGCTCTTGTTGATAAAGGCGTAACCGATTTAACCGTTATCTCGAATAACTGTGGAATTGATGATTGGGGCCTTGGTCTTTTATTGAAAAATAAACAAATAAAAAAGATGATCGGTTCATATGTTGGTGAAAACAAGGAATTTGAACGCCAAGTATTATCTGGCGAAATCGAAGTGGAGTTGACGCCACAAGGGACTTTAGCTGAAAAAATTCGCGCGGGTGGTGCAGGCATACCTGCATTCTTTACTCCGGCAGGCGTTGGTACAACCATTGCTGAAGGAAAAGAAATTCGTGAATTTGACGGTAAGGAATATGTACTTGAAGAAGCATTGCGAGCTGACTTTGCACTTGTTCGTGCTGCGAAAGCTGATAAGTTTGGGAATCTTGTTTATAACAAAACAGCGCAAAACTTTAATCCGATGATGGCGGCTGCTGGAAAGTTCACCATTGCAGAAGTGGAAGAAATTGTTGAAACAGGTGACTTGGATCCGAACACAGTTCAAACACCAAGCATCTATGTACAAGGACTACTGCAAGCATCACAAGAGAAACGGATTGAACGTTTAACGACTCGTTCATAAGACAGGAGGAGACAAACAGCATGGGAAAAGTAAATGTTAGGGATCGTATAGCTATTCGAGCTGAACAAGAAATTGAAGACGGAAACTACGTGAACTTAGGAATTGGGATGCCAACTTTGGTTGCAAACTATATTTCTCCTAACAAAACAGTAGTTTTACAATCTGAAAACGGATTACTAGGTATCGGGCCTTATCCAACAGAAAATGAAGTTGATCCTGACTTGATTAACGCAGGAAAGGAAACGGTTACAACAATTCCAGGTTCTGCCTTTTTCACAAGTGCTGAGTCGTTTGCCATGATTCGTGGTGGACATGTTGACGTTGCTATTTTAGGTGGTATGGAAGTTTCAGAGACTGGCGATTTAGCAAACTGGATGATTCCAGGCAAAATGATTAAAGGCATGGGCGGCGCAATGGATTTAGTTCATGGTGCCAAGAAAATCATCGTTATTATGGACCATGTTGCAAAAGATGGGTCAGCCAAAATCAAGAAACAATGTGATCTCCCGTTAACCGGTAAAGGCGTTGTAAACAAAATAATTACAGAACGTGCTTTGATTGAAGTAACACCAACTGGATTGGTTCTAAAAGAAGTTTTTGAAGGGTTCTCTGTTCAAGACGTCATTGATTCTACAGAAGCTTCTTTAAATGTAGATAACGTAAAAGAAAATGTCGAGTTTAATAACTAAAACGTCTTAATAAAATTTCGGGGGAAATTTATTAATGGATACTAGTATTGTATTAAGTATGATCGGCCTCCTTGGTGGACTAGCTTTACTTATTTTCTTAACATTAAAAGGTGTAAACATTCTTATTGGTGGACCGATTTCTGCATTATTCGTTGCCGTCATGAGTGGTTTGCCATTATTTCCTCAGTTGGTTGAAGAAGGAGCAGCAAACTTTGTTACCAGTTATATGACAGGTTTTACATCATTCATTTTAGCTTGGTACCTAATGTTCTTACTTGGGGCTGTTTTTGGAAAAGTAATGGAAGACAGTGGTGCTGCTGATTCAGTTGCCAAATGGTTTGTTGCAAAATTAGGCATGAAGTTTGCCGTGCTTGCAATTGTACTTGCATGTGCAGCTTTAACTTACGGCGGTGTTAGTTTGTTCGTCGTAGCATTCTCTGTATATCCAATGGCTATCTCTTTATTTAAACAAGCAGATTTACCACGTCGTTTTATTCCAGCGACATTAGCTTTAGGATCTGTCACATTTACAATGACTTCTGCAGGTTCTCCAGAAATTCAAAACTGGATTCCAATTCCATTTTTAGGGACAGATCAGTTTGCAGGTTGGGAAGTCAGTTTAATTGTAGCTGCTTTCATGGCAGTATT
Organism: Paenisporosarcina sp. P4_B8; assembly: GCF_056402175.1. Lineage (NCBI taxonomy): Bacteria > Bacillati > Bacillota > Bacilli > Caryophanales > Caryophanaceae > Paenisporosarcina > Paenisporosarcina sp. P4_B8. The sequence goes on from NZ_JBFUHX010000013.1 coordinate 31,087, forward strand.
CGGTTATTGGTGGTTGAAAAAACTTATCACGAAAGCAGTCAATAAAGGTGAACGTTTTGAAAATCGTGAAACGGATCCAACTTTTGATGTAAACCGTCCATTGCCCAATCCATTCCTATCTATGATTCCATTATTGGTTGTATTGGGTATTTCGTTCATTTTCCACAATGAATTAAAAACTTCCGCATTAATTGTTGCCTTGCTGGGTGGAATTATTGCAACGTTTATCGTTAGTTGGAAATACTTTAAATCACCTTGGGAAGCAGTTTCTGCAGGTACTGTAGGTGCTATTATCGCTATTGGTAACACGGCTGCGGTTGTAGGTTTCGGCGGAGTTGCAAAATCTGTGCCTGCATTTCAGGTAGCAGTTGATGCAATGACAAGCATTCCTGGTTCTCCTTTAATCGGAGCGGCTGTAGCTGTATCAGTAATTGCAGGTATGACAGGTTCAGCTTCTGGTGGGCAAGCTATTGCATTACCATTATTAGCACCAGGTTATTTGGATGCTGGTGTTAACCCTGAAGCGTTACACCGTGTTGTGGCCATTTCATCTGGAGCGCTTGATTCACTGCCACACAATGGCTATGTTGTTACAACTATACATTCCATTTGTGGTGAGAAATATAGCCAAGCTTATTGGGCAGTAGCTGCAACTACTGTTGTTACACCAGCAATCGGTGTAGTAATTGCGATTATACTATTCTCGTTAGGTTTTGGAATTAATTAATCGAAATCAGCCGCCTAGTGCGGCTGATTTTTATGGAGGGAATTAATGATGGTAAAAGATAAAGTATTATTCATTACAGGTGCAGCACAAGGAATCGGTTTTCAAATTGCACAAGAGTTTGCACAAGCTGGCGCCAAAGTGGTGTTGACTGATTTGAATGAGGAAAAAGTAAAAGAAGCAGCGGCTTTACTTGGTTCAGGTGCAATCGGCTTAAAATGTGACGTAACTGTTGAAGAGGAAATTATCAATTCAATCGATGAAACCATCAGACAATTTGGCAAGCTTGATATTTTAATCAACAATGCTGGTATGCAACACGTTGCCATGTTGGAAGATTTCCCAACAGCACGTTTTGAATTGCTGGTAAAGATCATGTTGACAGCTCCTTTTATCGCCACGAAAAATGTATTGCCACATATGCGCAAACAAGGCTTCGGCCGTATTATCAACATTGCCTCAATCAACGGATTAGTAGGATTTGCGGGTAAATCAGCCTATAACTCCGCCAAGCATGGCGTGATTGGATTGACGAAAGTTGCTGCTCTTGAAACAGCAGTGGACGGCATTACCGTAAATGCAATTTGCCCAGGTTATGTGGACACGCCTCTTGTGCGTAATCAGTTGCAAGATTTGGCTACAACTCGCAATGTGCCCCTTGAATCAGTGCTTGAACAAGTTATTTATCCGTTGGTTCCCCAAAAACGTTTACTGGATGTAAAAGAAATCGCGGATTTAGCGATGTTCTTATCCAGCGAATCGGCAAAAGGCATGACGGGACAGGCAGTTGTTTTGGACGGCGGATATACTGTTCAATAAATCTTGTGCTTTTTGAAAACTTCGATTACAATAAAAAATAATAGTGTAAGACTGTGAAAAGGATCAGTAAATAATGTTGTGTTTTGTAGAGAGCCGACGGTTGGTGCAAGTCGGTATCACAAATTATTGAACTCGCCTTGGAGTCTGCAGTGGTGAAGTAGTAGTAACCGGTGCCGTTTTCCGCGTTAAGGAAACAAGTTGAGCGATATTTGTTGCTAATTTGGGTGGTACCGCGGGAGTATGCGTATAACTCTCGTCCCTTAGTCTTTTTGACTAATGGACGAGAGTTTTTTTTATTTGGTTATGTTATATTTCTTTGTTGTTTTTTACTGGTAAGTGATATGGAGCAAAACAGCGAAGACTCCTTTGGGAAAGCTCGACACTCGCCCAAGGAAAGCGTAGCTGTTTTGCGGAAAATCAACAGCAATGATTAACAGAGCCTTTATTTTAAGGAGGAATAGATATGAATTTTAAACATCAACAGATTGAAAAAAAGTGGCAAACGTATTGGGATCAAAATAAAACATTTAAAACTGGGGAAGATTCTTCAAAACCGAAGTTTTATGCTTTGGATATGTTTCCTTTTCCTTCAGGTGCAGGACTGCATGTAGGTCATCCAGAAGGATATACGGCAACTGATATTTTGAGCCGATTCAAGCGTATGCAAGGTTACAATGTGTTACATCCAATGGGATGGGATGCTTTTGGTTTACCTGCAGAGCAATATGCACTTGATACAGGAAATGACCCTGCTGAATTTACGGCAAAAAACATTGCGACATTCAAACGTCAGATTCAGGAACTTGGATTCTCTTATGATTGGGAACGTGAAATCAATACAACGGATCCTTCTTATTACAAGTGGACGCAATGGATATTCCTTCAGCTACATAAAAAAGGATTGGCTTATGTGGATGAAGTGGCAGTGAACTGGTGCCCGGCACTTGGAACTGTGCTTGCAAACGAAGAAGTGATTGATGGGAAATCCGAACGCGGCGGGCATCCTGTTGAAAGACGTCCAATGAAGCAATGGATGCTGAAAATTACAGCGTATGCTGATCGTTTAATCGAAGATTTGGATGAGCTGGATTGGCCAGAAAGCATTAAAGATATGCAACGTAACTGGGTTGGCCGTTCAGAAGGAGCAGAACTGACATTCAAAGTGGATTGCACTGAGCACACATTCCGTGCATTTACTACACGTCCGGATACAATCTTTGGCGCAACATATGCAGTACTGGCACCCGAGCATGCTTTGGTAAAAGATATTACCACTGCAGAACAACGTGAAGCGGTAGAAAAATATATTGAATCTGTGAAGTTGAAAAGCGACCTTGAGCGTACAGATTTAGCAAAATCCAAAACAGGTGTGTTTACAGGTGCTTATGCACTTAATCCTGTAAATGGAGAGAAAATGCCGATTTGGATTGCTGACTATGTACTGGCTTCATATGGTACTGGCGCAATCATGGCTGTTCCTGCACATGACGAACGCGACTATGAATTTGCCAAACAGTTTGAACTTCCAATCGTTGAAGTCGTTGCAGGTGGAGACATTTCAAAAGAACCGTATGCAGGAGAAGGCGAGCATGTTAACTCTGATTTCTTGAATGGTTTGGACAAAACGGAAGCAATTGAAAAAGCGATTGCTTGGTTTGAAGAAAAAGGAACTGGCGAAAAGAAAGTAACATACCGCCTACGTGATTGGTTATTCAGCCGTCAACGTTACTGGGGTGAGCCGATTCCTGTAATTCACTGGGAAGATGGTTCAATAACAGCTATTGATGAATCAGAACTTCCACTGATTTTACCGAAATCTAATGATATTAAACCAAGTGGAACAGGTGAATCACCACTTGCTAAAATAGACGAATGGGTAAATGTTGTTGATCCGAAAACGGGCATGAAAGGCCGTCGTGAGACGAATACAATGCCAAACTGGGCAGGTAGCTGCTGGTATTACCTGCGCTATATTGATCCAAACAATGATCAAGCCATCGCAGACCCAGAATTGATTAAACAATGGTTGCCTGTCGATATTTATATCGGTGGAGCTGAACATGCGGTTCTTCACTTACTTTACGCTCGTTTCTGGCATAAAGTGTTGTATGATATTGGCGTTGTGCCAACTAAAGAACCATTCCAAAAACTTTACAACCAAGGAATGATTTTGGGCGAAAATAACGAAAAAATGTCCAAATCAAAAGGAAATGTCGTGAATCCTGACGATATCGTGGAAAGCCATGGAGCAGACACTCTTCGCTTGTACGAAATGTTCATGGGGCCATTGGACGCGTCCATTGCGTGGTCAGAAAATGGACTTGACGGTGCCCGTCGATTCCTGGATCGCATCTGGCGCTTGTTCGTAAATGAAGATGGTACAATCAGCGGTAAGATAGTTGAGTCAAATGATGGAACACTCGAAAAAGTGTATCATCAGACAGTGAAGAAAGTGACGGAAGACTACGAAGGAATCCGTTTCAACACAGCGATTTCGCAAATGATGGTCTTTATCAATGATGCTTACAAAGCACCACAAATTCCTGTTGAATATGTAAAAGGATTCGTTCAGCTTCTTGCTCCTGTAGCACCACACGTGGCAGAAGAACTTTGGGAAAAGCTTGGAGGCAGCGAAACGATTTCTTACGTGGCTTGGCCGACATTCGATGAATCCAAACTAGTGGAAAACGAAATTGAAATGGCTATCCAATTCAATGGTAAGGTTCGCACGAAAATGGTCGTTAGTAAAGACTTCACTAAAGATGAGTTGGAAAAAGCGGTATTACAAGACGAAAAAGTGATTGAAATTCTTGATGGAAAAGAAATCAAAAAAGTCATTGCCATTCCTGGTAAGCTTGTGAACATAGTGGTCGGCTAATGGAACCGATACATGTTGTTTTAATACTTGTCGTCATCGCATTTTCTTGGAAGATTTTCACGATACTGCGTCACCCAGAAATTTCTAAATCCAACAAAAGGATGGCACTCAGTGTATTTATCATTTCACTGATTTCATTCGCCATTGCACTATATTTTGCCGGATAAGCGCAAACCCCAGTCATTTTTAAAAATGACTGGGGTTTATTTTTGTTGATGATTAGATGGTGAAGTTGCGATCATTCCGAAAAAAGTAGTTGTCCCACATTATCTGTTCTTTATACGTGTTGATCCACGAGAATAGGATTACCGTCTGGATCTTCAATTGTAAAACTGGCTGGTCCAACGCCTGATGTATCTGCTTCAGTCAGTATTTTAATTCCTTTTGCTTTAAGCTGATTCTGCAGCTCTCGAATGTCCGTAAATGCATCAAGATTCTCGGCATTTTGATTCCACCCAGGATTAAAAGTCAGAATGTTCTTTTCGAACATTCCTTGGAATAGCCCGATTACACAACCTTCATTCTTCATAATAAGCCAATTTTGAGTAATGTTCCCACCAAAGACTTCAAACCCTAAATCTTCGTAAAATGATTTTGATTTATTAATGTCTTTTACACTTAAACTTACAGAAAATGCTCCTAGTTTCATATTACTTCCTCCTAATAGTTTTGAATATTCAGGTTTTATATAAGTTCAGTATAAATGTGTCATTTGGAATACACAACATTCATCTTAATTGAAGTGTACAGCTCCTCATACATGCCATGCTCAAGTGCTATACTAAATAGATACATAGAAAGAATGGGAGGACAAAAACAATGGGCCAAACTAATCTTCTAATGGATTCTTTTAAACAAACTAAACATCAAGTTGGTGGACACGGAATAAGAAATGTTCAAATATTGAAAGAGGCATTCGACTCTTTCGATGGCCAGACAGTGAGTGATATGTACGGGAGAGGCGAAATAATTGAAGCTTTTCAAGACAAGATGGCAGCGTATTTAGGAAAAGAAACAGCTGTCTTCTTTCCAAGTGGCACAATGGCACAGCAAATCGCATTGCGTATCTGGTGCGACCAAAAAGCCCTGAGAAAAGTGGCTTATCATCCATTAAGCCATCTGGAAATTCATGAGCAAGATGGCTTGAAGGAATTGCACCACATCGAAACGGTGTTGTTGGCGGATAAGAACAGGGTAATTGAACTAAATGATGTGCTCACAATGGACGAGGAAATAGCTTGCTTATTGCTGGAATTGCCTCAGCGTGAAATAGGCGGTCAATTACCGACGTATGAAACACTCGAAAAAATATCCAGTCATTGTCGTGAAAAAGGAATCAAGTTGCATTTAGATGGGGCACGACTTCTTGAAATACTTCCTTATTATCAAAAAACTGCAACTGAGATTTGTAGTTTATTTGATAGCGTATATATCTCCGTTTATAAAGGGATAGGTGGAATTGCGGGGGCTATCCTGGCCGGTGATCAGGACTTTGCGCAAGAATCAAAGATTTGGAAACGACGTCATGGGGGAGATTTAATCAGTCTGTACCCATATATCATCAGTGCCGATCATTATTTTGAGCAAAGATCAGAGAAAATGGGGCAATATTATGAGGATGCAAAGGAACTTGCCGGACTTTTTAACTCATGTCATGGAGTGGAAACATTACCATTGAAGCCTGTTTCTAATATGTTCCACGTCTATTTTGGTGGCGCAAAGGAAACCATGGAACATTTGTTGGCAGAAATACACATTGAAACAGGTATTGGTTTAACCAGTTATTTAAGAGAAACATCAGTTGAAAGATGTAATTTTGAATTGAGCATTGGTGACTTGTATGAGAGTGTACCAAAAAGTGAATTAAAGCACGCGTTTCAACTGCTGGATAAGAAGATGCGAGAGATTACGCAATAATGTTATGGAAAGGGGGAAGTGACAAAATCACTTGCCTCTTTCCTTTTTTGGTTCATATATCTTGCTAGGGTTTAGAACCGTACATTTGCGCTAGCCGCATGTTCCGCATGAGCCAACAAAAATAGTGAGATGTAATTAAAAAACGGAGCAAAGTGACTGGATCACTTCGCTCCGTTTTTCGTTAGTTGTGTAATGATTATTTATATTCAACCGGTACGTATGGAATCGTTTTTGCGTATTGTGCAGCGCTCATGCCAGCAATTTTCCCGGTAACGAGAGCGGAGGTAATGTTATACCCGCCAGTATAGCCGTGAATATCCAAAATTTCACCGCAGAAATACAGACCAGGCTTTTTCTTGGAAGCCATCGTCTTCGGTTCAATTTCTTTTACTGAAACACCACCACCGGTAACGAACGCTTTTTCGATAGGTTGAGTGCCATTTACTTTCATCGTAAATGATTTCAACAAGCTGGCTAAAGCTCGAACTTTTTCATTGGACAGGTTAGCACCGATTTCATTCGATTCGATGCCAGCTCGATTTAATAAAAACAACAGCCAACGTTCAGGCGCAACGCCTTTCCAAACATTTTTCACTGATTTCTTGGCATCTTCTTTCATCAACTTGACCAGCATCTGGAAAGCTGACTCCGCATTTTCTTGCGGCAAGGAATCGATAACCATATCAACAGGGGATTCCCCGTTTTTCATGCGTTCTTTGACAACAAATTGACTGCAACGTAAAATAGCGGGACCGCTTAAACCGAAGTGAGTAAATAACATGTCCATTTGATGGGTAATCAACACTTTTCCTTTTTTATTCAAGACAGAGACCGCTACATCACGAAGTGCGAGTCCTTGCAATTCTTTTGAGCGAATGAATTTTTCATCAGACAACAACGGTACTTCAGTTGGATATAAGGTGGTGACTGTATGTCCTGCACGCTGTGCCCATGGGTAACCGTCGCCAGTCGACCCTGTTTGAGGGACAGCTTTCCCTCCAACAGCGAGTACAACGGATTTACTTAAGATTTCTTGTCCACTTTTCAGACGGACGCCAAGAATTTTATCTTCGTTCATCAAAAGTTTCGCAACGGGTCTTTCGAATAGTACTTCTACACGCAACTTTTCCAATTGGCGTACTAAAGTATCGACAACATCCTGAGCCCGATTGGAAACAGGGAACATGCGCCCATGATCTTCTTCTTTCAGCTCAACACCAAGTCCTTCAAAGAAAGTAATGATGTCTTCATTATTGAAAACCGAGAAAGGACTATACAGGAACCGTCCATTACCGGGTATGTGCTTCACAATTTCTTCCTGGGATAATCGGTTCGTAACGTTGCAACGTCCACCGCCGGATATCGCTAATTTTTTTCCAAGTTTCGTTCCTTTTTCAAGAAGTAATACTTTCTTGCCAATTTCACCAGCAGCAATGGCCGCCATTAATCCAGAGGGACCGCCTCCGACAATTATTACATCATACATGGGATAAACACACTTTCTTCTTTTTTCTTTATTATAAACCATTTGTGGTTTTCATGTTCGAGGGGTAAAATATCCTGTAGGTTTTAAAATTTAGAGGTCAGGAAGTTAAACATGTCAAATAATTTATATAAAGGTACGGCCATTCTGACGATTGGTCTATTCCTCTCGAAAATATTAGGGGTTATTTATATCATCCCATTTTACTCGATGGTTGGAGAAGAGAATATTGGGCTGTACCAATATGCATATATTCCATACAATCTTATGCTAGCAGTAGCGATTTCCGGTGCGCCTTTGGCTTTTTCAAAGTTTGTTTCCAAATATAATTCTTTAGGGGATTATGAAACAGGCAGAAGATTATTAAAATCCGGTTTAATGGCGATGCTGGTCACAGGATTCCTATCGTTTTTGTTTTTATATTTCTTTGCGGAACCACTTGCAAGGGTTACCATCGCTGAGAATGAGAAAATATATACGGTTGGAGACGTGACGGATGCCATTCAATGGGTTAGTTTTGCATTGATTGCTGTTCCTTTTATGAGCTTGCTTCGAGGATTCTTCCAAGGGTATAGTTTCATGATGCCAACAGCATCTTCTCAATTGATTGAACAAATCGTACGGATTATCTTTTTACTTGGGGGCACTTTCCTGGTCTTGAATGTTTTTGGTGGAACACCAAAAGAAGCCATTCAAGTAGCTGTACTATCCGCATTTGTCGGTGCACTTGGCGGTATAGTCGTGCTGTATTATTATTGGCGGAAAAAGAAACCGGAATATGACAATTTACTTGAAAAATCTACAGCTTCTTACGATGTGAATTTAAAAGATATGTATAAAGAAATTTTGGTTTATGCAATTCCGGTAGTATTTTTGGGAGTTGCTAATCCACTGTTCCAATTTGTGGATTTATTAACATTCAATCGTGCAATGAGTGATGCAGGACATTCCTTGAAAACCGATTATTTGGGTATTCTGAATCTCACGGCACATAAATTGGTTATGATTCCTGTCATGCTTGCGACCGGATTCTCCATGGCATTGATACCTTTGGTAACTAAATATTTCACGACCAATGAGCATAAGCAATTGTCACGAACGCTTGATCAGACATTCCAAATTCTATATTTCCTTACGATGCCTGCTGTGATTGGAATGACGGTTCTGGCTCCTGAACTCTATCACTTATTCTATGAACAAAGTGCAGTTGGCTCAGATATTCTGGCGCATTACTTGCCTGTTGCCATTCTATTCAGTCTGTTCCCTGTAACTGCTGCCATTTTACAAGGTATCAATCAACAGAGATGGATCATTCTCAACTTGTTGGTTGGATTATTAATTAAATTGGCGTTGAACATTCCGTTAATCAGCTTGTGGGAAACGAACGGGGCTATTGCAGCGACAATTATTGGATACAGTGTTGCAATCTTTATGAACTTTGCTGTATTGGTGGTAACGCAAAACTACCGTTCCATTTTATTGGTAAGAAGAATCGCACTTATTACATTGATAAACGTAGCGATGTTCATTGCCGCTGTCATCACTCGCATGGTGCTAATTCAAATCATGCCTGCCGAATCTAAATTCGGGGCTATGTTGATTATCTTAATTGTAGGTGCAATTGGCGCACTAGTTTATGGAGCCATTGCCCTTCGTTTGGGAATTGCGCAGAAATTATTTGGTGAACGATTAACGAAATATACGAAGAAATTTGGTTTTTAAGGTGGTTCTTTTATGAGGTTAGATAAATTGCTTTCAAATATGGGCTATGGTTCCAGAAAAGAAGTAAAGCTTTTGCTTAAATCAAAAGCAGTTGAAGTAAACGGCGTTTCTGCGAAGGATGTCTCCATGCACGTCGATACGGAAAAAGATTCGATCGTTGTTTATGGGGAAGAAGTTATTTATACAGAGTTTATTTATTTAATGATGAACAAACCACCTGGTGTCATTTCTGCCACGGAAGATAAAAAAGATGAAACCGTCATTGATTTACTTGATCCAGTGGCGCAACATTTTAAACCTTTTCCGGTAGGGCGCTTGGATAAAGACACGGAAGGTCTGTTGATTCTGACGAATGACGGCCATCTATCCCATCAGCTTTTATCGCCGAAAAAACATGTGCCGAAATTATATTTCGCCACTATTGATGGGCGAGTAACGGATGATGATGTGAAGAAGTTTAAAGAGGGTGTCACGCTTGATGATGGGTATTTCACAAAACCTGGTGAGTTGACTATCTTGTCAAGTGGTGAAGTGTCTGAAATCGAGTTGACGATTATGGAGGGGAAATTTCATCAAGTAAAACGAATGTTTGAATCCGTTGGTAAAAAAGTGACGTATCTAAAACGGATGCGTATGGGTTCTCTTCAATTGGATGAAACTCTCGAGCTCGGCGATTATCGTCCATTAACAGAAGCTGAATTAGAAGCATTACAACAGAAAGAATGACCGAGAATTTCTCGGTCATTCTTTTTTACCTTGATTAAGTAGTCTAAGATGTCATTTTTACGCGTTTGTTCGTCGTTGTCCATCTGCCTCGACTTGGACTGCTGACCAAGTCATTAAAGGCTAACACATTCAAATCTCTTTGAACGGTGCGAGGAGTGATGCCGAATTCATCGACTAAGTCTTGTGTCGTAACAATCCCATGATCTCGGATAAACATGTACACATCTTTAATACGATTGAGCATCCGATCAGTAGTTGGTTTCAATGTAGAACCACTCCTTCATCTTATGTTCTCTTGGCAAAAGACTAGCGGACGATATTATGAGTCTTATAGTAGACTCCACTATATTGAATAGAGTGCCGTAAACAGCCCCTTTTCTATTAGTTCGTCAGACTACTGTTGTCTGACAATTCGATTATATAGTAAAAAGCTCAATAATTCTAGTATTATATCTAAAATTTACAGTGTCTTTACAATATTGATATATAAAAACGAATGATTTTGTACAAAAAGTTCTAAAATGTTCGTGTATAAAGAAAGTGAAATTGCCCCCTATGATTTTTCGAAGAAAAGTGTAGAATAGCTTTAAGAAAGTGGCAGGAGGAATTCAAACGTGATTAATTGGATGGAAGAAGCACACAAAAGACAGGATGAACTATTAGCAGAATTACAACAACTGATACAAATTCCCAGTGTTCTGGATGAAACACAATCGTCAACAGATCACCCGTTTGGACCCGAGCCGCTAAAGGCGCTAGAGTGGATGCTTCAAAAAGGTCAGCAAGCGGGAATGCAAGTGAAAAATGTCGATCAAATGGCTGGGCACATTGAAATGGGAGAAGGGGAAGAACTTCTTGGTATTTTAGGACATGTTGATGTGGTGCCAGCAGGCAAAGGTTGGACTTATCCTCCGTTTGAAGGCCATATAGAAAATAACCGTTTGTATGGAAGAGGTGCCATTGACGATAAAGGCCCAACAATGGCTGCTTGGATGGCTATGAAAATGGTGAAAGAAGCTGGAATACCATTAAATAAACGGGTGCGATTAATTATCGGAACAGACGAGGAAAGTGGATTCCGATGCGTAAAACGTTATTTTGAAAAAGAAGAAATGCCGCATATTGGCTTTGCACCTGATGCCGATTTCCCAATTATCAACGCAGAAAAAGGCATTTCTACTTTAAGATTCACTACGGCCAAGGTTGAGCAGGAAGAGCAGTTGCAATCATTCCAAGCAGGGACACGTACAAACATGGTTCCTGATTTGGCAACAGCTGTTGTATATGGTGAACTAGATACAATTGAACAGGAATTTGAACAGTTCACACAGCAACATCAACTGCAAGGTTCAATTGAAAGAAAAGATCATACCATTCAACTGTCATTGGAAGGGAAATCAGCCCATGCCATGGAACCAAATGATGGCATAAATGCGGGTGTGTATCTGGCTGAATTCCTGAAAGATGTTGTGACAACTGCGGGATCTAAGACTTTTGTTGAATTTGTTTCCACATCATTCTTTAACGATTCTAGAGGAAATGCTTTCGGTTTGAACTACAATGATGAAATGTCAGGAGATACAACCTTGAATGCAGGCATCATTTCTTTTGATCCTGCTAAAGGCGGAACGGTGGATGTCAGCTTACGATACTCCGTGACCTATGATTTTGAGAAACAATTGACACAGTGCCAGACGATAATGAGTGACAAAGGAATCGCCGTCGATGTTACATCAAATTCAAAACCACATTATATAGAAGAATCGGATGAGCTTATTCAAAGTTTATCCCGTGTATATGAACGACAGACGGGTGAAAAGGCAACTTTGCTATCCATTGGCGGCGGTACTTATGCGCGTGTCCTTAAAAAAGGTGTAGCGTTCGGAATGTTATTCCCAGGTGAGAAAGATGTAGCCCACCAAGTGGATGAATTTGTTGATATTCCAAATCTAATCAAAGCAGTTGCCATTTATGCAGATGCAATTTGTGAACTGGCTTCAAATCAATCGTAGAAAGAAGGATTTATATGAATTGGGTATTGTGGAATGATCGATTAGTAAAAGACGAAGAAGTACATTTATCTAAAGAAGACCGTGGTTACCAGTTTGGCGACGGCATTTACGAAGTCATCCGAGTATATAATGGCAATATGTTTACGGCGAAAGAACATATTGATCGCTTTTACGAAAGTGCCGATAAAATTAAATTAGTCATTCCATATACAAAAGATGTATTCCATAAAATGATGTACGATTTAATCGAGGCCAACGAAGTGACAACTGGACAGGTGTATGTTCAAATTACGCGCGGTGGAAGTCCAAGACAACATCATTTTCCTACCGAAGCTGTTGAACCGGTTCTAACGGCATACACGAAGTTAGTGGAACGTCCCGTTTCCCAAATGGCGAACGGGGTAGCTGCCAAATCGGTTGAAGATGTACGCTGGTTGCGTTGTGATATTAAGAGCTTGAATTTACTAGGGAATATCATGGCAAAACAAGATGCTTATGAAAATGGATGTTTTGAAGCACTTTTACATAGAGGAGATACAATCACGGAAGGTTCTTCTTCGAATATGTATGGGATTAAAAACGGCGTTCTTTATACACATCCAGCGACCAACTTAATATTAAATGGCATCACACGTCGCGTCATTCTGGCTTGTTGTGAAGAGATCGGTTTACCAGTAGTCGAAGAACCGATGTCTCTATCAACAGTTTATTCAAATGATGAATTCTTCATGTCTTCGACAACTTCGGAAATCATGCCAATTGTCGTCATCGATGGAGTAAAAGTCGGTTCAGGTTTACCTGGAGTTTGGACGAAAAAATTACAAGCCGCATTTGAAGCTAAAATTGAGCAAGCCGTGCATGCATAAGTTAAATGCCTCTCCACTAAGTGGAGGGGTATTTTTTTTAACCTTATTCCTGTAAACTGAGTTGTATAAAAAGGGTGGTGTATATGAGATGCAACATTATTTTATCGGGGTAAAACTACCAAGTGAGCTGTCTCAACAACTGGTCGATACACGGAATGATTGGCAGTTGGAAAAAACACACAAAAGATTGCCTTCTGCAGAGGATTTGCATATCACGTTGGTTTATTTAGGTGCCGTAGAAAGCGAAAAATTGAAGACATTGATGCTAGAGCTGGATGACAATGAATCCTTTGCATCCATGAAACTTACAATTTTTGGAGTGTCCACTTTTGGAAATCCCATTACGCCACGTGTAATCTATGCAGCGATCGAAGAACATCCTAAATTGAGTGAGTTGCAAAGTACAATTCTTGAAAAATGCCTGGATCTTTCATTGCCTGTGGATAAAAAGAAGTTTGTTCCGCATATCACTTTAGCGAAAAAATGGAGTGGACAGCAAGAGGGATTTTCAAAAGAAATGCATATAGCAACAAGTACGTTCAATGTGAATCAATTTTCTGTATACTCCATAAATCCTGGAGTCACGCCTTCTTATCAAGCAATCCATACCATTTACTTAAAGGACTAATTTGATGAAAACAACCATTATTGTCAATCCCACAGCAGCTAACGGAAAGTCGTTGAAACGCTGGGAGCAATTCAAGATTAAATTAAATTTCACATACGATCTCCAGATGACAACCAGACCAAAACACGCCACTACATTAGCGAGAAAATGTGCTGAAACGGGTGAGCCCCAACTGATTATTGCATTTGGAGGAGACGGTACTGCCCATGAAGTAATTGAAGGGATTCTCGATTGTTCAAATTGTATCGCAGGAGTCATCGGCGCCGGATCAGGCAATGATTTTGGACGCGGATTTCTGTCCTTTCAAAACGCGCACGAAGTCAATCAATATGTGCAGTCACAAGGTTTGGCAAATGAAATGGACATCGGTGTAATGAATCATCAGAATAGAAGTTACTATTTTGTTAACAATGCAGGCATTGGTTTTGACGCTTACATTGCATACCAAGTAAACAAATCACCAGTGAAAAAAATATTGAATAAATTCAGTATGGGCAAACTTGCTTATACATTCTTTCTCATTAAGACATTGGTGACATTTCAACACTTCGATTTAACCGTAGAAACGCCTAGTTACAGTCACTCATTCAAAAAAGTATGGTTTGTGACTGTAAGTAACCAGCCCTACTATGGCGGAGGCATGAAAATCTCTCCCCAATCCAATCCAGCTGATGGTCAAATTGAATTAACAGTTGTTCATCATTTGTCACGTATTAAACTGTTACTCGTTTTTGTCTCCGTATATTTTGGGAAGCATACATCGTTTAAAGAAGTACATCAAATGTCAGCTAAATCGTTTGCTTTAACAACTAATGATTATATGTATCGGCACACAGATGGGGAGTTTGCGAGCAAAACGATGCCACAAGTAGCGGACAAATTTACAGTTCTACCTAAGCGGTGGAGAATAACGAAATTGACTTGAACTTGACGATAGCGGGAACTTGGATGATAATGTATAGTCGAAAAGCACGTATGAAAGTAGGAATAGATTATGAGATTACGCAATAAACCATGGGCAGAAGATTTTATCGCTGCACACCCACATATCGTGATACCAAATCCGGAAGACCATAAAGGCAAATGGGAAGAAGTCTTTCAAAATGACAATCCATTGCATATTGAAGTAGGCACTGGAAAAGGTCAATTTGTGACAGGTATGGCGAAAGCCAATCCACATATTAATTATATGGGCATCGAATTATATGACAGTGTGATTGTATCTGCTTTAGAAAATGCGCTGGAAGCGGGAACATTGCCAAACTTGAAACTGTTAAAAGTGAATGGGGCACACTTGGCGAAATTCTTTGAAAAGAATGATGTTAGTTGCGTTTATTTAAATTTCTCGGATCCTTGGCCAAAAGTTAGACACGAGAAAAGAAGATTATCTCACGAAAACTTCTTGAAGTTATACGAGTCAATTTTGATTGATAATGGTGAAGTTCATTTTAAAACAGATAATCGTGGACTTTTTGAATTCTCGTTAATGAGCATGTCAGCATATGGCATGTTGTTGAAATATGTTTCACTGGATTTACATGCAAACATGCCAGAAGATAATATCATGACGGAATACGAAGAAAAGTTTTCTGCAAAAGGACAACCTATCTATCGCCTAGAATCTCAATTTATCACGAAGAAGGCTGATTAAAGTTATAACATACTCGCCACGCAATCAAGAGATTGTCGTGGCGTTTTTTGATACACTGAAAACAGTACAAAGGAGGGTTCCATATGGATCAATATATATTTCACAAAATGACTTTATCATGGTTAAACGGAGGCTTGACAAACTTAGATGGGGGTTCCATGTTTGGGGTGGTACCAAAAATGGTATGGTCAAAAAAATACCCTGCCAACGAAACAAACCAAATTGCCATGAGTACCGACCCAATTCTGATTCAAGTAGATGGGAAAAACTTATTGATTGATACCGGTGTTGGGTTTAATAAAATGGACGAGCGACAATTACGCAATAATGGGGTAAAAGTACAGTCTCAACTCGAGGATTCATTGGCTATGTTAGGGCTGTTGACTGATGATATTCATTACGTTCTCATGACACATATGCATGCCGATCATGCTTCTGGTCTGACAAGAAGAGAAAATAATCAACTTGTTTCTACTTTCCCGAATGCGAAAATTCACTTATCTGCTATTGAATGGAACGAAGTTCGTAACCCAAACATCCGTTCAAGGAATACATATTGGAAAGAAAATTGGGAAGCAATCCAAGGCCAGGTTGAAACATTTGAAGGAGAGCTTGAAGTACTTCCAGGAGTCCGAATGGTTCATACAGGGGGACACAGTGAAGGGCATAGCATCATTAAGCTCGAACAAAATGGCGAAACGATCATCCACATGGCGGATATCATGCCAACACATGCTCATCAAAATCCACTGTGGGTACTGGCTTTTGACGACTACCCAATGACTTCAGTTTTTGCCAAAGAAAAAATAATGAAAGAAGCGTTAGCAAACGGTCATTCATTTATCTTCTATCATGATGCTTACTACCGATTGATCAAGTGGGATGAAACAGGAAAAGAAATCATCGAGAAATTAGAACGGACAAATAATTAATAACTTTTAATGTCTGAACTTTTATAAATGCTTTTATTCTTGGGTTTTCGGATAACTTCAGAGGCTGTACCATTGCCTATTAAATGAACAAGGGGGTAGATGTGGGATCGTCACATCTCCCCCCTTGTCATTGCAAGGAATTCTTTCGCTAGAATGATAGCGGAGGGGATTTTGACTTATTGAGTAGTTCAAGGATAGTGTGGAATAATTGTCTAAAACAGTTTAAGACTTGCAGAGTTAAAGGGGAATGACCATGTTTCAAATGAATATCATCAAAAAACTTAAAACATCATTCGAAATAAAAATATCAAATGATCAAGGATTATTATGTCATACGATGGGAAGTAAGACGATAGTATTTGATACGAAATCATGGGAAAAGGTAGCTGAACTAACTAAACCAAAAAATCCCGGTGATTTAGTGTTTTCAAGAAATAATAGGTATTTATACATCAAAAACGCTCTCGGTACTCTTTGTGTTTATGACACGGCTACGTTTCAGTTAGTCAAGAACATCCAATCAAATAAATCATTGAAAATGACAGAGGGAAGATTTGCAATAACTAAAGACCCCTTCAATATTATAGATATGGTTAAGACTAAAGATGGGAACCAACTTGCTTCACTTAACTTGGATAATGGTGATTCCAAAGTAATTACTACCTACGAAGACTCAATTACTAGATTTACCTACCATCAATATATTCCATCTGAAGATTCTCATCTATTTACCCTGGAATATGATAATAAAGCTGATGACATGCGTGAATATAAATTATTGAAAATTAAAGAGTCAACTCATGAGATTTCTCTATTAAGTCATCCCAATAGATTATCTTGGAAGTACGTTATCTATGATCCAATCCATGATGTCTATATAGTAATGCAAGAGAATTATAAACTTATTGTTGTGGATTCAACCTTTAAAAAAGTATTGAGGGAAAAGACTTTATTCAGCGAAAAAAAGGAAAGAGAGGCAGCTGGATATTTTACCTATATGCATCAATCTTCTAATAGGAAATTTATTGTAATTACCTACAGTAATAAAATATTTATTTTACGTTTTGAAGACTTAGAAGTCTTAATGATTGAAACTATACAGTATGCTTGTTTTGCTGAATTTAGTGATGATAATCAATACTTATTAATTGGTACTTGGAAAAATGGATATGTTTTAGAAAACAATTTGCAGTAGAAAGTGATTTTAATCGAGGAGATTTTCATAGGTGTTTGCAGCCGTTTATCCATTCCGTATTAATGGCCAATCAGAATCGATTATGCAAACGGCCCTATTTATGTTGGCGAACACGATTTGTATGAAGAAGTAGAGAAAGAAGATTGATGAAAAGACTCTCCATATTATACTTCTTGCAATTTTTATTATAAAAATAGCGATCCCGAAAAAAATGGGATCGCTTTTGTATTATATTTTGATTAATTCAACGACAGTACCTGTACGGGCATCAGCGAAAAATTCGAATTGCTCGATTTCCCCTTCATGCACACGTGAAATGCCACCTCTGTAAACATCAGTCGAGATCGCTTGACGTTTGAAAGGTTCTGTCTTCATATAAATCCACGACCCATCAATAGGTCCTTCAGCTTTAAAAGATTGTTTGATGCCATGCAAAACAAGTTCGGCCGGTTTCGTTGGGTCAATTCGATGGGCAGCTTCGCGAATTAAAAATCCTGCCGCGATACCCGTGGAAAATCCAAGAAGTAAATCTCTCGTTCTCATTAAATAACCTCCTAATAAAACCATTTTTTTCAGTGTATCATAATTGAGTCCGCCAAACAGTGTGTAAATCACTCATGTGAATAATTCGATTGTCGAAAGAAAAAAGATGGAAATGTTCTGATAAATCGACTACAATATGAAAGACTGTAAGTACTTAGGGGGATATGACATTGAACTCAGAAACACTTCAATTATTTAAAACATTAACTGAACTTCCAGCAGCTCCAGGCAATGAACATGCCATGAGAAAGTTTATGAGAAGCGAACTTGAAAAATACTCTGATGAAATTGTCCAAGACCATTTAGGTGGCATCTTTGGATTGAAAAAAGGGGATGACCAAGGTCCTCGTATCATGGTTGCAGGGCATATGGATGAAGTCGGCTTTATGGTAACGCAAATTACAAAAAACGGCATGTTACGATTCCAGCCATTAGGTGGATGGTGGAGTCAGGTTTTACTTGCACAGCGTGTCGAGATTATTACAGATAATGGACCAGTTGTAGGAGTCATCGGTTCGATTCCCCCACATTTATTAAGTGATGCTGTACGCAACAAGCCAATGGATATTAAAAATATGCTCATTGATATTGGTGCGGATGATTTGGAAGATGCCAAAAAAATTGGTATCCGACCTGGTCAGCAAATTGTCCCGGTCTGTGCATTTACGCCAATGGCAAATAATAAAAAAATATTGGCCAAAGCATGGGATAACCGTTATGGTTGTGGCCTTGCGATTGAATTGTTAAAAGAATTGAAAGATGAAAAATTACCAAACACACTTTATTCAGGTGCCAATGTAATGGAAGAAGTGGGTTTAAGAGGAGCACAAACAGCTGCAAGCTTAATCAAACCTGATTTGTTCTTCGCTTTGGATGCGAGTCCTGCAAATGATATGTCTGGTTCTAAATCAGAATTCGGTCAACTTGGCAAAGGAACATTGCTCCGTATTTTTGACCGCTCCATGATTACACATCGTGGAATGCGTGAATTTGTATTGGATACTGCTGAAACACACAATATTCCATATCAATATTTCATTTCTCAAGGTGGAACTGATGCTGGACGCGTACACATGTCAAATGAAGGCGTACCGAGTGCAGTTGTGGGGATTTGTTCACGATACATTCATACATCGGGTTCAATTATTCACACGGACGATTATGCAGCGGCAAAAGAATTAATTGTGAAATTAGTCCGTTCTGCTGACAAAACAACACTCGAGACCATTCGTCAAAATGTATAGTAAACCAAAATAATAAAGAAGTGCCTGAAAAGGCGCTTTTTTTGTGCGAAATTCAAGGAGACTCATATGAAAATTGCTATTGGAACAAAAAATCAGGCAAAAGTGAACGCAGTAGAAAATATATGTTCTTCATTACTGGAAAATGTGGATTTCATTTCAGTTTCTGTACCCTCGAATGTTTCGGATCAACCAATTGGAGACGAAGAAACTTTACTCGGTGCAAAAAACCGAGCATGGTTAGCTTTCAAGGAATCCCAAGCGGAAATTTCTTTCGGACTCGAGGGAGGAGTAAAAGAGATAAATGGTCAACTGTTTGTTTGCAACTGGGGTGTACTGCATACGAAAACAGGTCAGCAATTTATCGCTGGAGGCGCCCAGATTCCTTTGCCTGCAGAAGTGGCAGAACCCATCCGAAATGGGGAAGAGCTTGGACCTGTAATGGAATCCTACACGAAACAAGCGGGAATACGACATAAAGAAGGTGCCGTAGGTGTGTTCACTAACGGACTTGTCAATCGCAGTGTGATGTTTGAACACATTGTCAAACTATTGATAGGTCAATACTTATATGCCAATCCTACGCAAAAAACGACTTAAGTTGCAACGATAGGGGAACCATATTAAAATAGAACATAGTGCTTTCTTAGATAGGAGGGAAAAACATGAGACGAAAATGGATGCGAATTGCGATCGCACCTTTCTTATTAGTAACTTTAGCTGCTTGTTCTGCAACT
The DNA here is from genome assembly GCF_056402175.1 of Paenisporosarcina sp. P4_B8. Taxonomy (NCBI): domain Bacteria; kingdom Bacillati; phylum Bacillota; class Bacilli; order Caryophanales; family Caryophanaceae; genus Paenisporosarcina; species Paenisporosarcina sp. P4_B8. The sequence goes on from NZ_JBFUHX010000013.1 coordinate 51,161, forward strand.
CCTGAAGAACAAATGGGAGAAGGAATAAATGCTGCAAAAGAAGCTTTTCAAAATGAATCAGCTGAGCCGAATGAACAAATTGAAAATGTTGAATTATTTGTTCCAAAAGGCTTTTCTATAGAGGAAGATTCGGACGAAACGAACATCGTCATGAAGGATAACGACGAATCGTATGTGTTGTTTGTAAACCCGAATGAACAACAAGATAGTCAGTTATTTTATGATTTATTACAAGCTGAGAAAAAAGATGACATTAAAGCTCAAGAGACTTTTGAGCAAAATGGTCGCTTTGGTTTCATCGCTGTTTTACCATCAGGTGAGGAACAATACGAAATTATGGCAAGTATCGGTGGCGTGAAACTAACGACCATTTCGGATAAAGCTAACATTTCGGAGAACATGGAACAAATGATGGAAATTGTTCGTTCTGTAAAAATTGATTCATAAAGGAGGAATTCAAATGAGAGATTTACAATCTGTTGAAGAATTCCAAGCTCTGAAAGTAACGGAAGATGTAGTGTTTCTATTTACGGCAGGCTGGTGTCCGGATTGTCATTTTATTGACCCTTTCATGCCAGAGGTTGAAGAGAAGTTTGAAAGCTTCACATTTGTATCTGTTAACCGTGATCAATTTATTGATTTGTGTGCAGAACAAGAGATATATGGAATTCCGAGTTTCTTAGTCTTTAGAAACGGACTGGAAGCAGGGCGTTTTGTCAGCAAAGACCGTAAAACTAAGGAAGAAATAGAACAATTCCTAACCGAACTTCTTTAGAATGTTCCAATATTATGAGAGCGGTTCCGCCCAAACGGTAGGAACCGCTTCCTTTTGTAAAGGATGTGAAAATTTGAAACCAGAACAATTAGTTGAACGATTAAAGCAAGAACTACCGAATCCTTCATTCACGTGGCAACATGATAAAAAAACTGATCGAATGCGTCTGAATCATACTGGGTTGAATAAAGGTATGGAAATTTCACTGCCAGAAATTTTGGCTAAATATGAAATGAAAAAAGATCTGGCAATCCAAGAGGTTGTCTATACCATTAGCCAGACTTTCGACGCGATGGAACAGGAAACCAAAGGCTTGACTAAATCAACATCACATATTTATCCTGTTATCCGTTCAACTTCATTCCCGTTGAAATCGAATGAAGGACATGCATTCGTAGTTACTGATCATACAGCGGAAACACGAATCTATTATGCACTGGACCTGGGAAATACGTATCGATTGCTCGATGAACAAATGATGAGTCAGTTAAATATCACAGATTCAGAGATGAAGGAAGCTGCGCGTTTCCAAGTCAGAAAACTGTCAACCGACATGAAAGAAGACCATGTGGCAGGAAATATATTTTACTTTGTCAATGCGAACGATGGATATGACGCCAGTCGTATTTTAAATGAACAATTTTTGAAAGACATGCAAACGAAAATTAAAGGAGATATGACATTGTCAGTGCCTCATCAAGATGTGTTAATCATCGGAGATATTCGAAACGAAGCAGGTTATGATGTACTTGCCCAGTTAACCATGCATTTCTTTACAGTAGGCAAAGTGCCAATCACATCTTTATCTTTCATTTACGAAGACGGGGAATTGGAACCGATCTTTATTATGGCCAAAAATCGCGTACAAAAGGAGAATAATGACAAATGAATATTTTTTACAATACAAAAGGTGTCGGAGATGTGCTTTTAGTACAACTGGTACCAAATACATTTGAAGAAGTGACAACTGAAACTAAAGGTGACATTACGTTAATCAAAGATGCAAAGACAGGCAAAGTTGGGGCATTTAATGTATTTAACTCGAGTAAATATCTTCAATTGACTGAGCAAGGCTCCGTTGAAGTAACAAAAGAAATCGTGGAATCTTTACAACAACTGCTGATCAATCATGATTTGGACCTGAAATTAGAGGTCGACTTTTCGCCTAAATTTGTAGTTGGCTATGTTTCTTCTAAAGAAAAACATCCAAATGCTGATAAATTAAATGTTTGCCAAGTTGAAGTGGGCGAAGAAACGCTTCAAATTGTATGTGGAGCCCCTAATGTGGAAGCGGGCCAAAAAGTAGTAGTAGCAAAGGTTGGCGCTGTGATGCCAAGTGGTCTAGTGATCAAAGATGCAGAATTACGTGGCGTTGCATCGAGTGGTATGATTTGTTCGGCGAAAGAATTGGCTTTACCAGATGCACCTACAGAAAAAGGGATTTTAGTATTAGAAGACACTGCTGAAATAGGATCAGCTTTCCAAGCATAAACTAGGTAAAACTCTGTGTACTCAAGGATTTTGATGCGCAGAGTTTTTTTAAGCCGTTTGATTTGACTTACAAACCTGCTAAAATGGAAGCATTGACACGAAAAGAGGGTTTGTATTGAATTGGTTGACCAAAACATTAAAAAAAGTATTTTCAGAAGAATCAATAGAAAAAGATGAAGTAATATTAATAGAAGAACTTGAGCAGACTACATACAGAGAGACCAAAACACCTTTCCGGTTCCCATTAATCAGCGATGATGAGAAAGATCGTTCAGAAGATGCTGATTTAGATGAGGTCGAAAAGGAAGAAGAATATCAACCCTTATATATGCATAAACAATGGCAGCAGAAGCGACAAAACACAGTTGTCCATCAAGCGACAAAACCAAGAGTAGAGCACTCAAGTATTCCAAGTCCAAGAGAAAGCTTTTCGACCACAAGAGATAGCTTCCAAGAAGTAAAGCCAAGAATAACAAAAGTGCCTGTTCAGTCGAAGCTGTTTGTCCCTTCAGAAGTTCCATCCCCTATCCATGGTTTCAATCGCCCAAAAATATCTCCGATTGATGATCTATTAGCCAAAAAGAATATGGGTGAAGTGAATAAAGAAACAGCGGCTACCATTATCGAAGAAAGTGAATCACCGACGATTAAGCCATCTGGAACCATCATCAAACAAAGCGAACAGGAAATGAAAAAGCATCAACCTATCATAGAAAAAGAGATAGTTCGGGAAACACCTTTCCGTTCGAAAATATCTCCTTTTGATGAGATGTTGGCTAAAAAGAATGAGATTAAAGTCGTTGAACAAGAGGCGAGTGTATTTGTTGAAGTTAAACCGACTGAAACAAACATTTCCAAGCAAGTAGAATCTGAAATGCTCGAACAATCAGCAACAATCGAAAAAGAAGTTGTATATGAGTCCCATAAAAAGGTTGAAGAACAGTTGGATGTAGAGATGCCATTGACTATTGATGAGCAAGTAACCGACATCCCATTAACAGAAAAGAAAAAGAAATCTTTGCCTTTTAATGTGATGATGCTTAATTCTGATAAGGCAAAATATCAGCAAGCCACAACACGAACAAATATGATACCTACTATAATGCCAAAACAAGAGATTCCTAGTAAACCAATCGAACAACAGCCAGTGGATGCTCCTGTTGAAAGGTCGACTGGTCAGGACCAACAACTTGATCATGCAATTGTGGAAGATAGCCAGCCTGGCTATATTTTCCCGAGAGAGAGATATTTAGTACCACCTGAGCAAAAGACGCAAGATAACGAGTGGATGAGCATGCAAGCTGCTCGATTAATCGAATCCTTGTCTTATTTCCAAGTTAAAGCGGAAATTGTAAGCATGGTTCAAGGTCCTGCTGTCACACAATTTGAAATGACAGTCGGTCAAGGGACGAAAGTAAGCAAAATTCGTAATCTGGCGGATGATTTGAAATTGGCACTTGCTGCGAAAGACATTCGGATACAGGCACCGATTCCTGGGAAAAGTTCGATTGGAATTGAAATTCCAAACCAAACGTCCCGTCCTGTCCGTCTATCGGAAGTTGTCGGGAGTTCAAATTTCACGGATTCTGACTCACCGCTTGAAGCAGCTCTCGGACTAGATTTGACTGGGACACCTATTACCATTGATTTGCGTAAAATGCCACATGGCTTAATTGCTGGAGCAACGGGATCAGGTAAGTCAGTTTGTATTAATTCTTTATTAATCAGTTTATTATATAAAGCCACGCCGAAAGAATTAAATTTACTCCTGATTGATCCGAAAATGGTAGAACTGGCACCCTTCAATCATATCCCTCATCTCGTCAGTCCCGTCATTACTGACGTTAAGGCTGCAACTGCCGCACTAAAATGGGCAGTAGAAGAAATGGAACGCCGTTATCAGCTGTTTGCTCATACAGGGGTAAGGGATATCACGCGTTATAATGCAATGGCAGAAGAGAAAAGACAATTTGCACAAAAAATGCCTTATTTGTTGATTGTTATTGATGAATTGGCAGACTTAATGATGATGGCACCTACGGAAGTGGAAGAATCCATTTGTCGGATTGCCCAAAAAGCACGTGCTTGCGGGATTCATTTAGTGGTCGCTACACAACGTCCGTCTGTAGATGTCATAACAGGACTGATTAAAGCAAATATCCCGACTCGTATCGCATTTTCAGTATCCTCACAAATAGATTCGCGTACAATTTTGGATGTCCAAGGTGCTGAAAGGTTACTCGGACGAGGCGACATGCTCTACCTTGGCAATGGTATGTCTGCGCCAATCCGTATACAAGGGACCTACGTAACGGATGAAGAGATGGAAGAAATTATTGAACACGCACGTAGTCAGGGAGAACCATCATATTTATTTGAGCAAGAGGAATTGGTACGTCGTCTGGAAGTGGCAGAAGATCAGGATGAGTTATTTGAAGAAGCATGCCGATTTATTTTGGAACAAGGCTCTGCTTCAACTTCACTGCTTCAACGTAAGTTTCATATAGGCTACAACCGTGCAGCAAGACTTGTTGACTTAATGGAACAGCATGGATATGTTTCGGAATCAAGAGGAAGTAAAGCACGGGAAGTTTTCATTACAGAAAATGATTTACAGCTTCTTTTTAATGATTGACAATGGAATTGAGAATAACCCCAGACAGGTCTATATAATTGTGGGAAAAATCGTTCATTTCTAGGCAAGATTAAATGATGATATAATGGGGTAAGGAATTATTGATAATAAAGTACGGGCACCTTTCCCAGGAGGTTTATACAAATGACAGTGTTTCATTTTACAGGAATTAAAGGGTCTGGCATGAGTTCACTTGCACAAATTTTGCACGATGCAGGGAACCAGGTTCAGGGCTCTGATATAGAGAAACATTTCTTCACTGAAGATCCACTAAGAAAACGTGACATCAAAATCTTGCCATTTAACGCAGATAATATTGAAAAAGGCATGACCGTAATTGCGGGGAATGCATATAAAGACAATCATGAAGAACTTATTCGTGCTAACGAATTAGGAATCGATGTAATCCGTTATCACAAGTTTTTAGGGAACTTAATGGGCCAGTACATCTCGGTAGGTATTACAGGATCACATGGCAAAACTTCTACAACGGGTTTGATGTCACATGTATTAAGTGGCTTTGCACCGACTTCATATTTAATTGGAGATGGAACGGGTCATGGTGAATCGCAAGCACAATACTTTGCTTTTGAAGCATGTGAATACCGTCGTCATTTCCTAGCATACCATCCTGATTACATGATCATGACTAATATCGATTTTGATCATCCGGATTATTTTGGTGGCATCGACGATGTGGTTGAGGCATTCCAATCAATGGCGCTTCAAGTGAATAAGGCCATTATTGCATGTGGTGATGATGAACATCTACAAAAAATTCATGCCAATGTTCCCGTTGTGTTTTATGGATTTGGCTCAGAAAATGACTTTGAAGCTCGTAATGTGGTGAAAACGACTTCTGGGTCTACATTCGATGTTTTCGTTCGAAATGAATTTTACCGTACATTTGAAATTCCTTCATTCGGAGACCATGCCGTACTAAATGCATTGGCTGTCATTTCTTTGTGTAATTACGAAGGAATCCCTGCTGATATCATTCAGCAGCAGTTGCATTCATTCGGTGGCGTCAAACGCCGTTTTTCTGAAACCAGAAAGGGAGAACGAATCTTAATTGACGATTATGCACACCATCCGACTGAAATCAAAGTAACCATCCAGTCGGCTCGTCAGAAGTATCCAAATCGTGAAGTCATTGCAATATTCCAACCTCATACGTTTTCACGCACGCGCGCATTCCTTAAGGAGTTTGCAGAGAGCCTGGAAACGGCTGATAACGTATATTTGTGTGATATCTTCGGATCAGCACGTGAAAATGCAGGAGACTTAACCATCGATGATTTATGTGATCTGATTGACAACTGTGTTGTCCTGAAAACCGAAGAAATTGATGTGTTACTGAAGCATCAAAATGCTGTATACTTATTCATGGGTGCAGGGGATGTTCAAAAGTTCCAAGCTGCCTTCGAACAAAAAATATAATTTCACAAAACTCTGGTCTTTTTTGACTGGAGTTTTATTTTTATGGAGGAAATAAAATGTTTTTGTGGAATAAAGATAACATAGATGTTTATTTACCACTATGTGTGGGAAAATAGGTAGTATGTACAATCTAGAGGAGGAACTCGAATGGAAATAATATTATACATAGCAGCGTTGGTTGCAGCTATAGGCTTTCTCGTTCTTTGCGTTAGTCTTGCGATGACATTTACATCGCTGAAGAAGACGCTTAATGAATTTTCAGACACAATGTCTGGATTAGAAGGTCAATTACAAGGAGTAACAAAAGAGACAACAGAATTATTGCATAAGACAAATGGTTTGGCTTCAGATATTCAAAATAAATCTGAAAAACTGAACAGTGTTGTAGATGCCGTGAAAAATGTAGGGGAGTCAGTAAATGGCTTAAATACATCAATCCGACGCATTACATCGTCAATTACGACAGAGGTAGAACGCAATGAAGATAAGATTGCGCAAGTTGTGCAATGGAGCAATGTTGCTCTAGGCATTCGCGACAAGTGGAAAGAAAGAAAAGCAATTGAAGAAGCTAGAGCAGGTTACACGATTTATGCAAGCGAACCAGATAAATCATATAGAGATACCAAAAAATAAGGGGGAACCAACATGACACAATTTAAACCAAATTATAACGAGGCAAAGTACAACCACGAGTTTTATTCGAATAAATCCAATCAGACGGAAGCCTATCTTCCACAAGCGTATGAGTATTCGAATGGACAGCACCGAGATCCAATTTATTCAAAATCAAGTGATGATATGAATTCTAAAGATTTCTTAATCGGTGCATTGGTAGGCGGAATTATTGGAGCAGCTACTGCTTTATTCCTTGCTCCAAAATCGGGTGCTGAGCTTCGTGGTGATGTGACAACTCAAGCTTCTTATCTAAAAGAAAAAACGGTTGATTTATCATCAACTGCTAAAGAAAAAACGTCTCAATTATCAACTCAATTAAAAGAAAAATCAGGTCCTTTGGTAGATAAAGTCAAGTCAATTAAATCAAAAACGCCAACGTTAATGGATGATGGTACAGTTTCATCAGAAGGCGAAGAGCCAATCGATTTCATGGAAACTGTAACGAATACAGTGAATGAAGTTGTTGGGGAAAGCTCAAACGAAACTTCAACCGCACAAGCATTAAAAGAAGCTGTAGACGTCAAGAAAAGTCTATAATATTAAGAATTAAAAAGCCCGCATAGTTGATATGTGGGCTTTCTCTTGTATAAAACAATGAGTACAATAAGCATTAAAACTTTCGCGCGTTGAAGCGTTAAAGATATTTTGCGTGACTTTTAGAAATGTACATACTATAATGGTTCTAATATCAAAAAAAGCATCATACATCTTCCGTTTGGATTTCGTGAATTTCGTATGGGTAAGAGAGGAGATCAAGGTATGAGCCATCAAGAATTAGATAGCTTACGCACAAATGTTGACGAATTAAACTTAGAAATTCTTCGTTTAATCAATGAGCGTGCAGCAGTTGTAAAAGAAATTGGAAAAGTAAAAGAAAAGCAAGGTGTCAACCGATATGATCCTCTTCGCGAACGTCATATGTTGAACTTACTAAAAGAAAACAATGCGGGTCCACTACCGCAATCAACTGTAGATCATATTTTCAAGGAAATCTTTAAAACTGCACTGGAGCTTCAGGAAGATGATCACCGTAAAGCACTTCTTGTTTCTCGTAAAAAGAAAGCAGAAGATACAATTGTTGTGATTAATGGGGAACGCATTGGAGAAGGCAAGCCATCATTTGTATTCGGTCCATGTGCTGTAGAATCATTTGATCAAGTTGCAGCTGTAGCAAATGCAATCCAACATAAAGGCTTGAGAATGATCCGAGGAGGAGCTTACAAACCTCGTACATCACCTTATGATTTCCAAGGTCTTGGACTTGAAGGTTTGAAAATCCTTAAGCGTGTTTCAGAGCAATACAATCTTGCAGTTGTTTCTGAAATTGTGACACCTCATCATCTAGAAGAGGCATTAGATTACATTGATGTTGTTCAAATCGGCGCACGTAACATGCAAAACTTCGAGTTATTGAAAGCAGCAGGTGCCATTAACAAACCGGTGTTATTGAAACGCGGAATGGCTGCAACGATTGATGAATTTATCCATGCTGCCGAGTACATCATCTCCCAAGGAAATGATCAAATTATTTTATGTGAACGTGGAATTCGAACATACGAAAAAGCGACACGTAATACACTCGATATTTCAGCAGTTCCAATATTAAAACAAGAAACACATTTACCTGTGTTTGTGGATGTAACCCATTCAACAGGACGTCGTGATTTACTATTGCCTACAGCGAAAGCGGCAATTGCCATTGGTGCAGATGGTGTTATGGCTGAAGTACATCCAGACCCAGCTGTTGCTTTATCTGATGCAGCACAACAAATGAACTTACAGCAATTTGACGAGTTTTACGATTCTCTTCAAAAGTTCATGAAATCATACGAATTTCAATCATAAGCATCCTACCGGTTCAATTTCTGAACCGGTATTTTTCTTTCGTTTGACGTAACGTTGGAAAACGTCAGAAAACTATTATATGATGGTATGAGATAGGGACCGAGCAGGGAGTGTAAGCACATGACAATTACAATTTATGACGTAGCACGTGAAGCTAGCGTTTCGATGGCAACGGTTTCACGAGTTGTTAACGGCAATCCGAATGTAAAACCGGCTACTCGGAAAAAAGTGCTGGACGTTATTGAACGATTGGAGTATCGTCCAAATGCGGTTGCCAGAGGACTGGCAAGCAAGAAAACAACTACAGTTGGAGTTATTATTCCAGATATATCAAATATTTTTTACGCAGAACTTGCACGAGGAATAGAAGATATTGCGACCATGTATCGCTATAATATTATATTATCAAACTCGGATCAACGAGAAGATAAAGAGTTACAACTCCTGGAAACGATGTTTGGAAAACAAGTGGATGGAATTGTGTTCATGAGTGAACATGTATCGACAGAGTTGTTAAATATGATGGAGCGATCGCCCGTACCGATCGTTTTAGCAGGTACAATTGATCCTTCAGGGAAAATGCCTTCTGTAAATATCGACTATCACCAGGCAGCTTATGAAGCGGTTAATCGCTTGCTTCAAAATAATCACAAACGAATCGCGTACGTTTCTGGGTCATTATCGTCCACCATTAATCGTGCATTCAAGTTCACAGGCTATGAAAAAGCTTTAGGGGATGCAGGTCTTGATATGAACGAAGAATTGGTAGTGGAAAGTGAAGCCACTTATGACGCAGGGCATGCAGCATTCAGTAATTTAAAGAGTATGCAAGATGCACCTACGGCTTTCTTTGCAGGAAACGATGAACTGGCCATTGGGCTAATTCATGGAGCTCAGGATTCCGGTTTCCATGTTCCTAACGACATTGAAGTCATTAGTTTTGAAAACTCGAAGCTAGCACGAATGGTGCGTCCAGAATTAACAAGTATCGTGTTACCTCTATACGATATTGGAGCGGTATCCATGCGTCTGCTGACAAAATATATGAACAAAGAACAAATTGATGAGAAAACAGTAATATTGCCACACCGAATTGAAGAAAGAGATTCCGTGAAATAATGGAAGGAGTGGACTATGCTTAGCGTAGTCCACTCCTTTTTTAATGAGATCGAATTAAATAAAGTGCCTTGTTCAACACTTGTTTATTCTTTTCGGTAATTTCTTCTTTACGAGGTATGGGTTCATATAAGTTATCTGGATCCAACCAGGTGGGAATTAATGGTACGGGTGATTCTGGTTGCCATTTCTCCAACCACTCTTTCGGTAGATTAACTTGAGGAAGTGGAATATTATTCATTTCCATCCACAATAACGACCAGGCTCTTGGCACCACTCTCCATATATCGTATCCTCCACCACCGACGGCAATCCATTTGCCGTCACAATATTCGTGGGCCAGCTGATGGGCAAGCTTCGGAATCTCGTGGTAGATTTTCATAGATCCATATAGATGAGTCAGTGGATCAAAATAATGTGCATCTGCTCCATTTTGACTGATGATGACGTCTGGTTTGAAATAGGCAGCAATCTCTCGGAAAGCAGTCATATAAAGTTCCAAAAATGATTCATCTTCTGTAAAAGCATCTATTGGTAAATTGAATGAAGTTCCATAACCCTGACCGGTACCACGTTCTGTTACATTACCGGTTCCAGGAAATAAGTATCTCCCAGTTTCATGAATGGAGATTGTACACACATCAGGATCCTCATAAAAGCTCCATTGTACACCATCTCCATGGTGAGCATCCGTGTCAATATATAGTACACGGGCTTTATACTTCTGCTGTATGTATTTAATTGCGACCGAACTGTCATTGTAGACACAAAATCCAGATGCGCGCCCATGAAAGCCATGATGCAGTCCGCCACCAAGATTTAGGGCATGCGAAGCTTTATTTTCCATTACATAATCCACGGCAGTTAACGTGCCACCGACCAAACGAGCACTGGCTTCGTGCATATTCGGAAAAATAGGAGTGTCATCGGTTCCAATACCGTAACTCTCTGTTTCTGAAGAAGTGACAAGCCCTTTGCTCGCTTTTTTGACGATATCAATATATCGTGCATCATGCGCAAGCAATAGCTCGTCGTCCGTTGCAATGCGGGGAGCGATGATGTCTTCATCTGTAAGCGCATTCATTTTTCGTAACAAATCGGTTGTCAAAGTCAGCCTTTTCTGATTGAATGGATGGTTCTCAGAAAATTTATAGCCCAATTGATCATCCGAATATATATAAACCGCATGTTTTTTTAGTTTGTCATTCCCGGCATGTTCGGCCATAGCACATCGAAACCTTCTTTACGTATATCTTCAATAATTCCGAGAGGGTTCATCGTCATTACACGGAATACCAAGATCTTGTTGTTGTCATTTTGGATATCTGGATACACAAGAACACTTAATACATTTGAATTATGATCATGAAAAACTTTGGAAACTTCAAATAATATCCCAGGCTTATTCGGTACACGAACCTCAATTTGAGAACCTGGTTGGTGGGCGCCTGTTAATTCAATATATTTATATAATAAATCTGTTTCTGTAACGATACCAACTAATTTCCCACCACTGACGATGGGCAGACACCCTATTTGTTGATCATAGAAAATCGTGGCAACTTCTTCAACAAAGTCCAGCGGATGTCCGGTTATGGGATTTTTCGTCATAATTTCTTCAAGAGGTGTTGAGTATATATCCTGATTATGTCCTACCATCCGATTGGAAGGTGTGGCATCTTTGATATCTCTATCTGATACAATCCCTACTACTTTGCCTTCATTATCGGTAATCGGCAAGTGTCTGATTTTACTTTCACGAAGGAGACTGATTGCATCTTTAATCGAATGTGAAGGCTGTAAGGTCAAGACATTTGTTTTCATCATTTGTTCCACAATCATATGTCAAAAACTCCTTTGCGGATTAATACATAAATCGATTCATAAAACGTAACTGATCAAAGCGTTGAATGGATTCATTGTCAATGCGCGCACCAATTTTAGCCATTAAACAATTGGCCGGATGGGAGCTGATTTCTGGATCATCGGTTGCAAAGTATTCCAATCCACCTGCATTCATCATTTTTTCCATCACTTTTCGGTACTCCCATACATTCAGTCCAGTACCTTTTAAATCCCAATGCCAATAATACTCAGTAGTAATGGTGATATAATCTTCCATTGCATCATCCATCATCGAAACGTGAAGCAAGCTCTTTCCGACACCGGTTCCACGAAACTTTGGAATGACTTCAATGGCCCCCAGTTCAATTAAGTTGCTCATTTGCCCTTTCGACCAACGTTCCAAAGGGTCAGGATACAAGAATGTTACATAGCCCACAATGGTCATGTTATCACGAGCTATCAGAATTCTTCCTTCTGGCAACTTGGCAATTTCAATGATTGCCTTATGTTGCTGGGAAGGAGGTCGGAATGCCACCAAATCATCATGAAAGTCGTAACGTGCAAGATCTGCTGATGATATTGGTCCTTCGATAATTAAATGGCCATGTTTAGTTTTCAATTCCATGGCATTATAGGTTTTTTTATGATCCATTTGTACACCACCTGAAAAGAATTACGTAGTTTCATTATACATGAAAAAGACATAAGGAAAACGTTTTCAATTTGATTAGAAGAGTCATAGTCTAAAAAGTAAAATTATTCGCCATTTACTTTCAATTTCATGTAAACTAGTATTTGTATCGTAATTGAGAGGGTGGTAGAAATGAAACTTGAAGCACTTCCGGTCGTTCAAGGAGATTATTTACTCCAAAACTACGACGAAACTGCAGCCAATTTCGATTGGAAAGAGGCAGAAAAGGCGTTTAGTTGGCATGTGACAGGTCGTATGAATGTGGCGCACGAAGCCATTGACCGTCATGCAAATTCAGACAGAAAAAACAAAATTGCTCTTTATTACAAAGATGCAACTCGTAAAGAATCTTACACGTTCAATGAAATGAAAAAATGGACAAACAAAGCAGCAAATGTCTTGAAAGCCCATACAAATCTTGAAAAAGGTGACCGTTTATTTATCTTCATGCCGCGCTCGCCTGAATTGTATTTTGCGTTAATCGGTGCTCTAAAAATGGGTGTAATTGTTGGACCATTGTTCGAGGCATTTATGGAGGGTGCAGTCTATGATCGTTTAGCGGACAGTGAAGCAAAAGCGATTGTGACGACCCCTGAATTGCTAAATCGAATTCCGGTAGATAAATTACCTCACCTGGAAACAATCCTATTAGTCGGCGAAAACGTGGAAGAAGATAATAAAACAGTAGATTTTATGAAACATTTGAAAGCTGCTTCTCAGTATTTCCAAGTGGAGTGGCTCGATAAAGAAGATGGATTGGTTCTTCATTATACGTCTGGTTCAACTGGCAAGCCTAAAGGTGTATTACACGTACAGGAAGCCATGGTACAACATTATCAGACTGCAAAATGGGTCTTGGATTTAAAAGAGCAGGATATTTACTGGTGCACAGCGGATCCAGGTTGGGTAACGGGGACATCTTATGGAATTTTTGGTCCATGGTTAACTGGAACAACAATGGTTGTATTAGGAGGACGTTTTTCTCCTGATGCATGGTACCAGGCGATTGAAGACTTCGGTGTAACGATTTGGTATAGTGCGCCAACCGCTTTCCGTATGTTGATGGGAGCTGGCGATGCTTTAGTGAAGGAATATGATTTATCTTCACTGCGTCACGTTTTATCTGTCGGTGAACCATTGAATCCAGAAGTAATCAGATGGGGAGCAGAAGTATTCCGCCATCGCATACATGATACATGGTGGATGACAGAAACAGGCGCTCAGATGATTTGTAACTATGCGTGCTTGCCAATTCGCCCGGGATCAATGGGTAAACCAGTTCCAGGTGTGAGAGCAGCTATCGTTGACGATCGTGGGGTTGAGTTGCCTCCATACCAAATGGGGAACTTGGCACTTAAAAAAGGCTGGCCATCAATGATGCGTCAAATCTGGAATAATCCTGAAAAATATCAATCGTATTTCCTTAACGATGAATGGTACGTTTCAGGAGATTCTGCTTACATGGACGAAGACGGGTATTTCTGGTTCCAAGGGCGTATTGACGATGTCATCATGACTTCTGGCGAACGCGTAGGACCATTTGAAGTGGAAAGTAAACTTCTCGAGCATCCATCAATTGTCGAAGCGGGTGTAATCGGAAAACCGGATCCAGTTCGTGGAGAAATCATTAAAGCATTCGTAGCATTAAAAGAAGGTGTTGAGCCTTCGGACGAATTGATTGCGGATATACAACAATTCGTGAAAAAAGGATTAGCTGCACACGCTGCTCCGCGTGAAATTGAATTTAAAGACAAGCTTCCGAAAACACGCAGTGGGAAAATCATGAGACGTGTGTTAAAAGCGTGGGAACTTGATTTACCAACAGGCGATTTATCTACAATGGAAGATTAATGAAAATGCCAACATCTTGCACTATTGCAGTGCAAGATGTTGGCATTTCTTTATTGAAAAGCATATCCAGACACTTTGAAACGTGAACCTGGCCACGCTGCCTGACTCCAACCGTGTGAAGCGGAGGCGAGGGCTGGCGCTTGAAGCTAGACAAATAGAAAAGCAGTAAAACTTATCGATGCTGATAAGTTTCACTGCTTTTTAATTTTATGCTCCTTCACCATCTCCAGGAGGTGGTTCTACTGGAGGTGGTACTACTGGAGGTGGCTCAGGTTTTGGATCCGGTTTAGGTTTTGGATCTGGCTTCGGCTTTGGTTCCGTACCAGGTTTAGGTTCTGGTTTTGGTTCTGGTTCAGGAGCTTCCACAATTACCATATTGGATGCGGGAGATTGGTTCCCTGTAATATCCACAGCAACCACGAAGTATGTGCCTGGGCTGCTCAATTGATACGAGTTGCCACTTGCTTCTTTGACGGAAGTTAACAAAACATTGCCACCAGTACTTTTGAACACTCGGTATCCAACGACATCTTTGGAAGCGGAATTCGACCAAGTTAGAGTTCTTCCTGAAATGGAAGCAGAAACTGATCCGGGTGAAGCCCCATCAGCATCGAATGTATCTTCAGATACTACTCGGTCTGCAAAACTAGAATTTTGAGGGAAAAGCTTACTTGCATCACCGTTGATATTGCCAAACATACGATTAATAAAGTCTTTGTTTACACCAACTCCACCACTCACTACAAATTCGCTAGGTGTTGACGGAAGTGCGCGATACCGTTTGCCATCGATCATGACGTAAGATGATGAGACGAAGCTATCATCTGCTTTCCTTGGTACGTAAGTGTTGGCATTGAATAAATCAGATCTAACAAGACCTGCACGAGAACATTCTTCTGATGGAGACATTCCTGAAATTGCACAGAATGAACGAGAGACAACGCCTTTGGGCCGCTTGAATTCGGCAGCTGGGTCCACGAGTTCAGGATTCACATCATATGAACTATTCATCAATCTTGCCCATAACATATTGACGCGAGTTCCTGGTTGTTGATAAGTACCATTCGAAATATTTAAATTGGTTGGAGTATCGTAACCTAGCCATACACCAAGTGTAATAGAAGGGTTATATCCCATGAACCAAACATCGTGTGCATTATTTGTTGTTCCCGTTTTAGCTGCAAAATCAGAGTTGAATTTCAATTCCGATTGCGCTCGTCTACCAGTACCTTCAGATAAAACATCTCTTAGCATATCAGTTACGATATATGATGTTTGTGGAGAGTAGACAGGTACAGCTTTTGATTGATGCTCGAAAATAATATTGCCATCAGCATCTTCAATTTTCTCAATCATATATGAATCGATAAATTGACCACCATTCGCCAAAGTGGCATAAGCATTTGTGTTTTCTTCAATTGTGACACCATTTCTAATACCACCAATGGAAGCGGAAAGGTTTACATAATCCTCATCTATTAAACGAGAGAATCCGAGTTTTTTTAAAAATTCCGCTGGCCGTTTTTCGACAATTTGATTATACAATCTTAAAGCTGCCAAGTTTTGTGAAGATGCCAGTGCCTGTCGGGCAGGAATGATACCAAGTTCTTGTTCTTTATTGAAGTTTCCAGGTGAGTATGAATTTCCACTGCCGTCTACATAGTCTTTGAATGCAACATCGACGACCGGACTTCCAGCACCAATCACACCATACTCAATGGCAGGAGCATAAATTAATAAAGGCTTCATGGTTGAACCATTTTGACGATACCTTTGTGTTGCATGATTTGATGCTTCAATGTCATAACTACGTCCGCCGATAAAACTTAAGATTCTGCCTGTACTATTTTCCATCAGCACACTGCCTACCTGAACAGGTTCTTCAACCCATTCATTTTTTTGTGATTCGGCATTGTATTTTTCAACCTTGATTGAGGGGCCATAGTTTTTAAATTCATCTTTAACTTTTTGATGAGCGTCATACATTTCTTTGTCTATGGTTGAATGTATTCGGTAGCCGTTGTTACGCATTGCGCGATCGGCCATAATTGTATATTTTTCATTTAATTTTTCTTCATCTTTTAAACGAGAAGGGTCAATGCCTTCTTTTTCAGCTAACAATTCCGCTATAATCTGTTTTGCTTGGCGTTCCAATTCATATGTTAAGAAAGGGTACCTTTCCTGAGGTAATAATTCAGGAGAACGGAAATCTTTTTTAATATCGTAAGCAATCGCTGCGTTATATTCTTGTTCCGTTATGTAGCCAGTTTCTTTCATACGATACAGAACTGTCAGCATCCGATCGATTCCTGGTTTCAGACCATCATCATCTTTCAATAAACCTCCAGAAGTGAATGGTGTATGAGCGAAAGGTGCTTGCGGAATACCCGCTATAAAAGCAGCCTGCGGTAAATTTAAATCTTTTGCTTTGACATTAAAAATTCCTTCTGCGGCGGTTTCAATCCCTGCAATATTGGCTCCAGAAGCGTTGCGGCCATAGGGGATAATATTTAAATAAGCTTCCAGAATTTCATCTTTTTCCATGAATTTTTCAAGGCGCATGGCGAGAAGAATTTCTTTTGCTTTGCGTTCATAGGAAACTTCATTTGTGAGAATCTGATTTTTGATTAATTGTTGTGTTAATGTGGATCCACCTGTCTGGCTATCAGAATTCGTTACATCCTGCAGTAGCCCACGGAAAATAGCTTTTGGTACGATTCCATTATGTACTGGGAAATATTCATCTTCCGTTGCATACACTGCATCAAGGACATAAGGAGAGACTTCCTCAAGTTTAGTTTCACGACGCTGTAAATCTGTTCTTATTTTCCCTAAGTACACATTGTTCGCAAAATATACTTCTGAGGTCTCTTCATAACTGAAGATGGATGCTCGCATATCCGCTTCTTCACGAAGTGGTTCCTGATCGACTAGTGAAGCGAAATATCCAGCTGCCACCGATCCTGCAAATGCGCCGCCTACCAAAAGGACAATAAGCAAAATTAATGCGAGATTCCAGATGACCCCTGAGGTAATGCGCAATCTTTTAGCCCACTGTGCATTCGTCCACCTATCCCATGTTTCGTCTATTTTTTTCAACCAGTTTTTTACTTGATCATTCAACCGAATCGACCTCCTAAAATCTTGTCCTATTATATCATAAAATGGTAGATGCCCAATATATTTATTGACAACGATTAATAAAAGCGTACAATGAAAAAATATATATTATTTTGAGTGATGAAAAGTCCGAAGTAATGAATGCAAGTGCTGTTTAGAGAGCCAGCGGGTGGTGAAAGCTGGTCGGTGTGCATACATGAATTACAGGCTGGGAGCTTAAACGTCAACACAACGATACTGTGTCTGATGAGCGGAAGGACTGGTTCCTTCAAGCTGGGTGGTACCGCGCAAATTGTATTTAGCGTCCCTGCATGATTTTTATTAATCGTGCAGGGACTTTTTTATGTTTAGCTCCACGCGCCAGCTCGCACCTCCGCTTCATGAACTCACTCGGAAACAAGTTTCCGATATGTTTCTTACAGCGTCGGAGTTGAGCTTGAGTGGCGAGTTACGCAATTCATATTTTCAAGGAGGAATGGCAAATGACAAACGCATTAATCGAAGACTTAAAATGGAGAGGCCTTGCCTACCAGCTGACTGACGAAGCGGGTATGGTGGAGCTTTTGAATAAAGAATCAATCTCTTTATATTGTGGAGTGGACCCTACAGCGGACAGTATGCACATTGGACACATCGTTCCTTTACTGACATTGCGCCGTTTTCAATTACATGGCCATCAACCGATTCTGTTGATAGGTGGAGCTACAGGAATGATTGGAGATCCGTCTGGCCGTAGCGAAGAACGTCAATTGCAAACAACTGAACAAATTGATGAAAATGTTAAAGGTCTTAAAGTTCAAATGGAACGCATTTTTGATTTTGGTTCTGAAAAT
The DNA here is from genome assembly GCF_056402175.1 of Paenisporosarcina sp. P4_B8. Lineage (NCBI taxonomy): Bacteria > Bacillati > Bacillota > Bacilli > Caryophanales > Caryophanaceae > Paenisporosarcina > Paenisporosarcina sp. P4_B8. The sequence goes on from NZ_JBFUHX010000013.1 coordinate 69,478, forward strand.
GGAGCCGTTTTGGTTAACAACCGTGACTGGATCGGTTCGATGAATGTCATCGAATTTTTACGTGACTATGGAAAATACATTGGGGTTAACTACATGTTAGCGAAAGATACTGTTGCCTCACGTTTGGAAGGAGGAATTTCGTTCACGGAATTTTCGTACATGTTGATTCAAGCAATTGATTACAATCACTTATACGATTCTCACAACTGTCGAATTCAAGTAGGGGGATCTGATCAGTGGGGTAATATCACGACTGGACTTGAAATGATTCGTAAAACTCATACAGAAGAATCAAAAGCATTTGGTATGACCATTCCACTTGTGACGAAATCGGATGGTACGAAGTTCGGTAAGTCGGCTACTGGAGCGGTATGGTTAGATGCTGAAAAAACATCACCATATGAGTTCTACCAGTTTTGGTTGAATACTGCAGATGCAGATGTAATCAAGTACATGAAAATCTTTACTTTCTTGACACGTGAAGAAATCGAGGCATTTGAAGTGACAGTTGCGGAAGAGCCACATTTACGCAAAGCACAAAAGGCGCTTGCTGAAGAAATGACACGTATGATTCATGGTCAAGACTCTTTGGATAACGCATTGCGTATTACACAAGCATTATTCAGCGGAGACTTAAAATCATTATCTGCAAGTGAAATGAAAGAAGTATTCAAAGATGTCCCTTCTATTGAATTGCCAAAAGAAGACAAAAACATTGTGGACTTATTGGTTGAAGCGGGAGTTTCGCCATCTAAACGTCAAGCACGTGAAGATGTAACGAATGGAGCGATTTCAATCAATGGAGAAAAATTGACGGCTGTTGATCACATCGTGAATGCTGAAAATCGTTTGGATGATTCGTTCTCAATCTTGCGCCGCGGCAAGAAGAAATACCATATGGTGAAATTCGTATAACACAAGAGGAAAGACCGTTTTTTTATTAAAACGGTCTTTTTTATTAAAAGAAAGACATGTTTCCAACTAACCACCGCTCACCGTTAAACTGTGATGATTTTTATCTTAAAAGTAAAGCTGCCTTGATGACTAATATCGTCATCAAGGCAGCTTTTTTCGTAATCACTTATTTTCAGTAATCCATGTAGGTAATTCTAAATCGGCATAAATATCAGGATGTAGGATACTGGCGAGCTTAAACGCACCTTCCAAAAGGCGCGGGGAGGGACGGCAATACAATTCTTCTTCCATTATATGTACATTGTTCTTTTGTATATCTGTTAGATTCTCATAACCAGACCGTTTTTCAACAACTTTTTTATTTACTTTAGATAGCTGAACGCCAACCCAAGCAAGGAAAATATAGTCCGGATTGCGACGCATTACATCATCCCAATCTGTCTGAACACTTGCCAATTCAACGTCACGAAAGACATTGCGCCCACCAGAAATTTCACTGACTTCAGTTAACCAATTTACTTGTCCGGGTGTAAAGATTGGTTTCGGCCACCACTCCCAATATAATTCGGGATAAGTGGAAACAAGGGTAGCGCGAATCTTCATTTCATCAACAAATTTTCTGTATTCCAAGACGATCTTTTCAGCCTCAACAGAAATACCACATGCGTGACCAACAGTCAGTAAATCCTCTGCAATTTCGTTTAAACTTTGAGGATCCAACACAAGATGGGGAATACCACGATCCACTAATTCGTTCACATTTTTCTCCATACCAGGAACACTGAGCGAAGCCAATACAAGATCAGGCTCTAATGCCTCTAGTGCATCGATATCAATTGATAAATCCGGACCTAATCGAGGTAAATGTTGAACTGAAGAAGGCCAATCAGAAAAGTCATCGAGTCCGACAAGCTGATCCGTTAAGCCTAAATAGGCAAGAACTTCAGTATTGCTAGGGCATATAGAAATGAGTCTCATACAAAAAAACTCCTTATAATTTTTATATAAGTGTATCATAGGCACAAAAAAAGAGCCCCATCAGGGACTCTATTAAAATTAACGAGAGTAGTACTCAATAGTCAAATTGCCTGGTCATCGAAAGTGTACAGGCATTTTTTATTTCACCCTACCTGGATAATTTGCAGGGTGGCCATTTTGTAGCTAAAATGCTCCTGTAATTTTGCTTGGATTTTAACAATATCTCCTTCTAGCAATGAAACTAGATCAGAAGAGGACAGGGAGGTAGCAGTGGTGGATTCGGTGAACGAGGATACTACCGTAATGGCGTCATTTATCTTTAAGTGAAATGTCGATGGCGAACAAGTTATTGTATTTGATGCCAATATGATTTTATAACTAATTTGATAAATCCCTGATTTCAATACTTTCAGGCCGTCTTGCATTAACTCTACATCTTGGAGTGGTCCAGGCATGATAAATCTTACAGCCCCAGACGCTTTGCTCATTACATTACAAATGCCGAAACCATGAGCTGCTTGCAATATACCTGGTAGTCCAGGAGGGCCTTGATCCCCTTTTGGACCTTGTATTCCTTGTAGACCTCTAATGCCTTGATCACCTTTAGGTCCTTTTAATCCTTGTGGGCCCTGCTGGCCTTTTGGTCCAGGATGGCCTTGCTCTCCTCTAAAACCAACGGGACCTTGATAGCCTCTAGGACCTCTAGGCCCACGTGCGCAATTACAATTATTCGATGGTCCATTACATTTTGGACAGCGATCCAATTTAATCCTTCCTTCCTTAATAAAGATGACAATTGATTTGATGCGTTCGTACTTTTGCATCCCTGACCAATTGTTTTTTAATTGCGAATATTAAGTGGTATATTTTGGAGTGTCCCGCCCGAGCTGGATTGGATGGAAATAGCTCTCGTTTGATCTGGTAGCTGAGAGGAGCCTTCAACCCGATACTCCCATTCCCCTAATGTATCCACAGGCACTTGGGCTAGGTGAGTGCCGTTAAGACTACTGCCGATATAGATAGAGATTGATGCCCCTACTTGAAGCACATTTGATGTCCCGGAAATACGCCATTCTGCATCACCAGTACGATACTCTGCCCGAGTAACGGTCAAGGTTTCCGGAACCGATGACACTTGGACAGTGTCTGAAGAAATGCCTCCAGGACCTTGGACTGTAAGGTGGAAAGTTAGTGTTGCTGGCTGTGCGGGAAATCTAAATGTGGCTGTGGAGGTATTGGGATTGGTTAATTGTACGGGAACTCCCGAGATTTGAGCCCATTGGTAAGATGTTGCAAGCCCTGTTGCGCTTCCTGCCAGCGTCACTAGTGCTCCTTGTTGGACGACTTGATCTGGCCCTGCATCAGCAATTGGAGGTGGTGTGGAGTCAAGAATCGTAATACTTACGGAGTCGGTGGAAGGTCCGCCTTCGCCATCAACTGTCAACTCAAATACTAGAGTCGCTTGAGAAGCTGGTGCAATAAAGGTAGGAGTTGCTGTTGTGCCACCAGTCAATGCAACAGTAGGTCCGGATAACTGAATCCAATTATATGAGGTGATAGCACCCGTTGAATTCGTTCCGTTCAGAAACACGGTTGAATTAACGACAACTGTTTGGTCGGGCCCGGCATTAGCTGCTACAGGTATAGGACCATCAGGAGAACCGGTCACTGATACATCTATAACCCTTGTGCCTCCCGCAGTCGATTTAATAGTTACCTGGGACGGTGCAAATGGGAGGCTTGTAGTGCTTAATCCAGTAGGCGGAATGATGATCTCGCCAACCCCAAAATCCTCTATGGATAAAGCCGGTGCTCCAATCAAATCACTGGATGAGACAATGACGGCCAAAGTTTGGGAATTCGTGTCATAGTTCGCCGTTGCCGTAATAAAATCAACTGGCACGGCTTCTTTTATACTGTTCGGAACATCACTCAAGTTTGTAACAGTAATGGAAGCAGGGGGGCGAGCACCTGTATAAGCGACTCGGGCAAAGTACCGTCCGTTTATTCCTTGAAGCAGGGTGGTGTTAATTCCGTTTCCGGAAACGCTTATCGTCTGTGTGGTGTCATCTGAAACCGCAAAGACATCTAGCAGACCGCCTGCGCTATCGGTTTGTGTATAGTTGGCTCTAGTCACATCGACTCCCGAAACGGTAGAGATTTTACCTAGAACCGTAAAAAGTCTGGTTTCAATACAGTTATCGGGGTCAAGGCCAGGAGTTGTTGAGCGATTCGGGGATCCGATGCCAATTCCTGGTCCTTCAATCCGAAAAATGTTTTGTGGCTGGCCGAATGGATCAACAAACACACTGCCTGTAATTGGATGGGGCACATTTGGATCGCCAATATATCCTTCTGGGGTAAGTGGTGCAACATTTGGATCCCATTTTAAAAATGGATGGACGCGGCTGTTAAGCGCAAGCTCGAATTCTCCGCCGTTCAATCCGCCAATATCCTCTGTAAAATTAATTTCCCCGGCTCCTTCTCCATCAGGTTCAGCGATGAATGTGTCAGTTCCATATGGGTGTGTAACCGTATATTCGGTATTTGGCTGTAATCCAAAGATACGAATCCGCACTCTGCCAAATACAATTTGGTCTCCATCCCTAGGAACTTCGCTTACAAAAGCAGCTTCCAAAGCTAAGACAAGCCTAGCTCTTTCGCCAGTACCAGTAGTCATTTCAGCTTCCGCCAGAAAATAAAAAGCTTCCGATGGATAATTATCCGGGAATGACACGGGCAGCGCTGGGTTAGGCAAATCTGCAGGAGTAATCCCTGAGTAAGGATCAGTAGGATCGACATTCAATTGAAGACGCAATCTATTTTCATCTTTATACCATATAGGAAAACCATCAAACGTATTAATTGGTCCGACTGTCATGTGTAGCCTCCTTTTTTTTTCGCAGAAAAAGAGATATTACCAAATTTATACTGGATATATCAGGCGATTTCCTACTTTCTGCATATTTTTTCAAACTGTTAACAGTGTATGCAGAAAGGAATCCCATAGAGCAGGCAAATATACAACATTTTACAGTGGACAAAGTTCGTTCATATTTGCTGGTACATATGTTGTGTAGAGGTGGGGCTATGGATAAAATTGCACATTTAATCATCTTTTATGTAGATGGCTGGATAGCTCTTTGTTTTTATTTTTATTTGCGAAGCTTTAAAAAGTTAATCGGGTTTCAGTTGGGGATGAACATTAGTGTGGCAATGGGCGGGATGGCAGCTCTGCTTTCTGGTGTTTTGCTTCAGCAGCAATATCCATTCCATTTTACGTTGATTACGCTGATATCAACGGCCGTGGGGCTATTGGTTGGTGCGTTATTTGGGCTTCTGTTCGATTACCAGACGTTTGTAACCGGATTGACCAATGGTGCGTTCATTGGGCTGATGTCCCCGATGATTGGAACTGTTGTAGAAATGCCTACCCTGTTCAGTTTGTTCGTGCATGGGGTCTTTGCATTATGTTTACTCACCATTCTCATTTCTATTAAAAGGTCGTGATGTAAACCTTGTGGCCCATTATATTGTTATTGATGTGGTGCTTTTTCGAAGCTTTTTTTGTTTACCGGATATTTATTAAGAAGCATTTCCTGTTTGATGATCGATTTACAAAGTCGATGTGTATGGCTATATCCATGATGTCTTCATTTGCCATGGCGTTTTACACTCGTTTGCTTCTTCCTGTCAACCAGCCTATTTTTTATTTGATTCCCTTGGTAATAGGACTTTTCATTGGCTGGAAGTTCGGGGCTATTATTAAAGCTCCTGCTTCCTTAAATGGAATTTATAATGGTGCAATTGGTGGGATCATGGGAATGATGTTTGGTGCAGTCCTGCAAAATCCAGCCCTGTGCAAGATCCCAATTGAAACGGAAGCCATGGTTGCTGAAAACATGTATATTCTGGCCTTTTTCATTGCCTGCCTTCATGCACTCGTATGCCAGCTCGTTCGCTATTCATTTAGGGTGTAATGGAGCTCATTCTCATGAAAAAACCAAGGAGGAGTTAAATGAAATTTTTTGCATGCACCATTTTATTGATTGGGGGAATTCTGGCCATTTACTTCTTTTGGCCCGAATCAACTAGCTTGCCTAAGTTGGGTACCGTAACTGATTGGGAACTGACAGAAGTGGGAACAGAGGAAGTGCCTGCCCATGATAAGCCAAAACTTATCACATTTTTCTATACAAACTGTCCAGATATTTGCCCTACCACTATGATTGATCTGCAAAATCTGCAACAATCGATGGAGGACGAAGGGATAACTGAAGATCAATATCTTATTGTATCGGTGACGCTGGACCCGGCCTACGATACAGAAGAAAGAATTCTCCAATATAAAGAAGCTTTTGGAATCTCAAGTGACAATTGGCTGTTTTTAAGAGGCTCTGAAAAAGAAATCAGAGGGTTTACCAAGTCCTTCAACTTTGTGTATGAAAAGAATAAGGATGGGTTCCTAACCCACTCCACATCGATGTATATTGTGGACTCAAAGAACCAAATCAGATCCATCCACGACATGGCGGTGGGAGACAAAAAAGTGAATACCGAGGAAATTCTCCACCATTTCATGCAATTGATAAAAGAAGCAGAATAGTTTGGCTGGTCTAGTCTTTTTATAGTTCATAAAATTATGGGCTCAACATAAATTATGGAAGAGATTTCAAAATGAAGGAGCCTGCATATGAAGGATCATTTTGAGGAAACGGGATCGTTTGGCCAGACAACGGACGATTTTAACAAAAATCCTTCGTTTTCTTCACCAACCAGTGCGGTTTCCGAAGAAGAGACGAGAATTCTTTCCGAGTATATCGCCCAGAAAAACCTGTTTAAAGTGACGAGCCAAGACGAATCCCGCAGGAAAGTCCTTTTCTTGAAGCAGTTTTTTAAAATGAAGCGGAACCAACAAGTTGTCGTTTCTTCTGTCATCGAAAAGGATATCCCTTTGACGACTGAGGGAAAAGTTGCAACGATTGGAAGAGACTTTGTCATGCTGACAGATCTGAAAAAAAGATTATGGATTCCCTACAGAGCGATTCAATCTGCAACCATCCCCTTTGGATTTCCCACTTACTCCAATACCCACCAACATTTTATTTATGATAATAACCTCCAGCAAAAGCTCGTTCTTCAATTCGGTGAAACAGTAGCTAAAAAAGACGTCCTAATCCGCCAGTTTTTTGAAGAATCTCTTCAGACAAACCTTCACTTTTGGAAAGGAATCTGGGTTGAAACCAGAACAGCTGACAACATCTTTTTCGGGAAAATCGTGTCAGCCACAAAAGCAGATTTAATTCTTCAGCTGTCAAAGAAAAAAGAAAGCGTGATTCCATTAAATGAGATTCGCTATGTTTCAACTATCGGGATAATCCCACTGTGGAAAAAGGTCCTGAAGTTATGGTTGGAAAAATATTGAAATAATAAGGGGGCAAATTGATGGAACAAACAGTGGATAATTTATATGAAGAGCTGAAAAAGCTTGTTGGGGATGACCTAATTGTCATAACCCGGGCCGTCCAGCTGAACTTACTCGGCCAAGTATTCCGCCCCATTTTCTCTGGAACGGTTTCTGACGTTCAGCAGGGTCATATGACGTTGTCACCAGTCATCATTAAAATGGTGAATGCTCCATTTTATAATTTTCCTTTCCCGATAAGCATTCCATTTGAGCAAATTGTATCTTACTCGACCGAAGTGCCTGTTGATGAAGTGTTCCCATTAGCATAATTGAGGAGAGATTATTAAATGACTAACGAAAAAAGTGAATGCAGGCCGGTTAATGATACAAGAGAGGAAGCTCTTGTATCTTATTTCAAAAAAAATATAGGACGGCGGGCATTCATATTGACTGAAGCCTTTCCATTTATGTTCATAGGCAAGATCAAAGGAATATTGGGAGATATCGTGACATTGTATGTACAAACCACATCCGTACCTGCCTTGGAAGGAAAGGTATGGAACATTCATATCGATTCCATTGATGTGTTCTACATTGAAACAGGCACCGGGGCGAAAATTCCTCATTTAAAAGATCATTCAGATGAGGAACTTGCATGACTAGAAGGTATCATGTAGCAGCAATTCCGATTCGCATTGTTCTGAATTCATTTGGGGACCACAACCCTAATGGGATGATGTACGTCCTGAAAGAAAATGAGCATAAAGTTAAAGACTTGGTCAAAAAAAATCCTTTCGCTCCTGTAGAGCTCGTCCAGCCTCTTGTAATCCGGGCAAATGAAGGCGAAACAATTGAACTGCTTTTTGAAAATAAATTGGATTTCAATACAGGCATGCATTTTCAGCAAGCCGAATATGATGTATGCCAATCGGACGGAGCAAATGTAGGGTTCAATAAAGATACGACGGCTGCCCCAGGTGAATCCATTCTATATCGATTGCATGCGGTTAAAGAAGGAACGTATATCTTTTCTGATCTGGGCAATCCGGCAAGCGGTGAAAATGGTTCCAATTCCAATGGGTTGTTTGGGGCTTTATTGATCCAACCCCGTTTTTCCTGGTGGACGGACCCAGAAACGGGCAAAACCATGAATAGCGGTGTGTATGCTGATGTACATCATCCTTTGCTTCCTTCGTATCGGGAATACGCCTGGATATTCCATGATGAAATGGAGGTCGATGATTTAACGGGAAACCGGCCAATCAATCATCTTACTAATCAGGAGGAGGAATCCTTTCATGGGGCTAACTACCGGTATGAACCGATCAACAGGCGCCAGCAGCTCATTGAAGAAGGCGTTGTAGGACCTAATACGGAAGGTGAAGAAGTCCATCATGACTCATGGGTATTTGGAGATCCATCAACCCCGATTTTGAGGGGATATGTAGGGGATCCTGCAAAATTCCGTGTGATACATGGCGGGGTGAAAGAGACGCACGTCTTTCATTATCATGTACATCAATGGCTGAGTGACCCGCAAGACCTCAACTCGGAAATGCTTGATTCCCAAGCGATCAGTCCTCAATCCCACTACACAGTTGAGCCTCTTTACGGGTTGGGAAGCCTACAAGGCTCCTTTGGTGACGCCATTGTCCATTGCCATCTGTATCCGCATTTCGCAGCCGGAATGTGGGGCATGAACCGGATATTTGATACGCTTCAGGACGGTAGCCAGTGTTATCCGAATGGTGTCCCGATAAAATCTTTACAGCCATTGCCTGACCGTAAAGCCCCGCCGAAGCCTACAAAATTGAAACCGGGGTTCCCGAACTTCATCCCAGGGAAGGTCGGTTACAAAGCGCCGCGTCCACCGCTAGGCATCAAAGGAGGACGGGGATTGACAGAACTGGAACGCAACGCAGCGGTGAAAAATCCAAGGCCAGGGGCTGTATTTGTAAATCCATCTCCTGAAGATGCAATCGTGAAGGAATTCAACGTCTCAGCAATCGAACTGCCTGTAACCTATAATAAACAGGGTTGGCATGATCCGAAAGCCCGGATTTTTGTGTTAGATGAAGACATGGATGATGTATGTTCAGGCAAGAAAGAGCCTGAACCGCTCGTTTTCCATGCAACGGCACATACCAGCATTCGCATTAATTTTACAAACCGATTGCCCCATATTCTTGATGGCGATGCATTCCAGCTGGTGACGAGAGCGTACGAAATCGGTTTCCATATTCACTTTGTGAAATTTGATGTTCTGGTGAACGATGGGGCAAATGTCGGCTGGAACTATGATTCTTCGGTACTGCCGGGTGAAACCATCCAGTATGAATATTATGCTGATATCGAGTTGAAAGCCTGGTTCGTCCACGATCACTTATTTCCAGCCGCCCATCAGCAGCATGGAGTATTCGGATCTGGCGTTGTCCACCCGCGATTTACGGAGATTCTCGATTCGGCTACAGGGGAAGAGGTTGCCCGCGGCGCCCAGGTCACTACTCGGAATCCCTTGATTCCTGATTATCGGGACTTTGTGCTATTCGCACAGGATTTCGCCTTGCTGTTCGATAAAGACGGCAAACCCCTTCAGCCCCCTGGGTTCCCAGGCTCTTTTGATGACCCGGGTTTATTCGGGGTGAACTACAAAAATGAACCGCTTCAATTCCGATTAGGATCTGATTGCGATCCTGCCTATACATTCAGTTCTTATGTGAATGGTGATCCGATTACCCCGATATTGAAAGCCTACGAAGGAGACAGCATTCGGATCAGGCTCCTCCAAGGGTGTCAGGAAGAATCCCATAGCTTCAATGTCCATGGGTTGAGGTGGCTAAAGCAGCGAAAGAATTTGAATTCAAATGTCGAAGAGCAGCAGCATATTGGAATATCCGAATCGTTTACCATGGAAACTTTTATTCCCCGAGCGGGAGATTATTTCTGGGCATTTGAAACGGAAGAAGATCTATGGAATGGGCTTTGGGGATTGATTAGGGCATTTGATGAAAGAGTGCCGGATCTTATCCCTTTATCTGACCGTCCAGCCCCTTTAAAGCGTTCAAGGCCACTCCCTGAATGTACGGGGAAAAAGCCTCCTAAAGCAGATGACCCTACTAAAGTTCCAGTCAAAAAAGGTCCAATCCGCTATTTCGATATCGTAGCTTTCCAAGTGCCACTTATCTATAACAGTTTTGAAGATCACGATCCTCATGGGATCATTTTTGCACTGCGCCAAGATATGGATGCTATTTTAAAAGGAAAGAAAAATCCGGAACCGCTGGTCATTCGTGGAAACGTTGGAGATACAATTGAAATTGCTCTCACTAGCCTTTTGAAACTGGATCTATTCCCATTCAAGGATGGCATCTACCCCTATCCGGAAGTAAAGGAGCAGGCTTTCTATCCGCCATCTTTGAGAATCTCTATGCACCCTCAATTGATCCAGTATGATGTGAAAACATCTGCAGGGGAAACAGTTGGTTTCAATGGAGACCAAACGGTAGGGCCAGGTGAAAGCAGGAAATATCGCTGGTATGTTGACGCCCCAATGGGTGCATGCGGCATGTGGGATATGGCGGATATCCGCAACCATAAGTCCCACGGCGCATTCGGCGCATTTATTGCCGAACCAAGGGGAACAGAGCATTTAGATCCCTATACGCTGAAGCCGGTCAAAACCGGAGCGAATGTGGTTCTACGTAACCCATTCCTTCCAAGCATAAGGGAATTCGTCATCATCATGCATGACGGCGTAAGGCTGCTTGATAAAAAAGAACAGGTAATAGTCGATCCTCTTGCGGGGATGATTTTGCCACCTCCGGACATTGATGAAGACGAAGTCGATACGTATGACCAAGGTTCCAGAGGATTCAACTATCGAAGTGAACGTTTGGTCAACCGCTACCGCAAACATCCAGTGCTGCAAGACTTATTCAGTTCGTGTGTTTTCGGGGACCCAGCTACGCCATTGTTTGAAAGCTACTTAGGAGACCCGGTTACAATTCGATTGGTGACGCCAGCAGAAAGGCGCAGGACGCATACGTTCCATATTCATGGACATCGCTTTCGATTTGAAGTGAAAAATTTGAATTCGCGTACGGAATCATTTGCAGGATTGAACGTAGCGGGAGCAGCACGCAATTTGGAATTGCTCGGCGGCGCTGGTGCTTATATGGGATTCCCAGGGGATTATATGTACCGTGCAGGAAATATACTCTGGGACATAGAGCAGGGTATGTGGGGGATAATGAGAATTCACAAGGGGATTCAAGAACACTTACCTCCATTAGAGAAATAGACCGAACAGAAGAGAAGAATAATTTCTTCTCTTTTTTCTACATAGAATTACTTTCGGGAAGGGGGTGAGAAAATGAAAAAAGAAAACCATAAGGAAATATCTTCTGATGAAAAGGTACAAAAAAAGTTTGATAAAGAAAGTTATTTCTATATACCCGTACAATGCTGTCCCGATCGGTACCCATCCCCAAATCTTCCTTCCCCTACGAGCTGCCTTCCGAAAGAAGATTTGGAAAGAGTACTTGAAAAGATAAGGGCTGCAAATGAATTGCTTCTTGATCTGGCTCTGGGCGAGGAGCGGCTGCCAGATGAAACTTATCAGAAAGTTTTTGACGGTTTAATTGGACTGCGAGTTGAGATTACCGCCCTATCAGGAGAAACCTGCGAGGGGAAAGTCTCCCTGTCAGGCTATGATTTTGTTGTGCTTCGCAATGAAGAAAAGGTATTCATCTACCCATATAGTCAAATCGATATAGTTAAGCCTTTTGGGCGTTTTGCGGATCCTTACGATGACCCTGAACTAAGGGAAATCGATCCTTGCTTTCGCCGGGAATTGACCTTTAACTTCGGGGATGTCGTTTCTTCTTCGCCAGAATTAATCCATCTGTTTTTCAGGATGAGGCTGAACATCTATTTACTTGTATATGAAGAAAAACATATACAAGTACAAATTGATGGCCAAACAATTGAAGGACAAATGAAAAAAGTAGATAAAGAATCAATCAGTCTAGAAGTGGCTGAACAACTGACAACCATTTCAATAGATAAAATCAAATTGTTTACCTTAAACAATTAAACAAAAAAAGTCAGCTTTTTGAAGGAAACCTTCATAATAGCTGACTTATTTTTTAACTGGTGAGGTACTTGATAGAACTCTTTATTCAATCTTTAGATATAGCTGTTTCAACGGTTACGATCCTATCAATGGAAAAAATCAGTGTTCTGCCTTTAATATGCTCCCTATTTTCATGAAGCTCCGATTTTTCTTCAAAATCTTCTTGAGTTAATTCTTCCTCTTCCATATCTTCTTCAACTGGTTCTCCGTCAACTAACGGCAGAAGCAATTCAACAAAATTGGACCCTACATAAATGATTTTTCCAAACGCTGAATGGCCATTCTCCAGTTCTATATTGACGTTGAACCAAAGAAGTTGATACAAGCGGTAATTTAGGCCCTCAGTCAAGCCTGCTAATCGAATACTGAAATCATCATCACACAAATCCCTGCGGCAACGATTTCGACAGCAATTGCATCCAATTCCATACCCACATCCACAACTTGAAGGACAGCATGGCCAGTAGGAGCAATTTCTGAAGTCTAAATCAAAATCGCGGGTATAGCACCCGCAGTCCGTGTCTTTATGCTTTTCCAAAATAACACAACCTCCTTTCATTTTATTATTGATATATGAAATTTTTTACATTAGTTTTGGTCTGGAACCTATAAAGATAGAAAGTAAATTCTTAAACCAATAGATTTTACTATTAGTGTTTTGGAAATGAACGAATTTATGGATAGGGGAGGTCGAAGATGTAATTTCGACCACTCTTTGCTATTGAACAATAAAGTTTTCGTGAGGGGAAGGTTAGTTCAAGAAGGCAAGGATATTTGGAATGACATCGAAATAGTTAATATAAGTGGAATTTTTGGCTACTCTTTAATAGGGGTAATAATAATACTAAATCATTTAATAGACTTCACACCAAATCGGATCATTTAATTTATATGAATTTAGTATTGGCGCATAATATTGATAGAATATATGCTCTAACTTATGATAACGGTCAGCTTTCTTTCTTTGATGTGTTTATAAACCAATATTACGAGCATTTATCTCAACATTTAAAAGAAGACTATATGAATTATTTCTTGAACATAATTATATAAATTCCCCCAATTTAATCCTTTTACTAAAATGAAAATTCGACAATATTTGTTACATTCTCCTGAAAAAAAGCAAAAAATTCTTTGTTAATAGCACTTTAATACAATTTTTTTATTAAATTTACCAAATTAAAGATTAAGTATCATGTGATTTCCCCCAATTTACACTCTTTAATGATGCATTTACATTTAAATTGTATGGATTATCATGCGAGGGGTAAAAGATTTTATCATAATATTTTAATGGGGGAGAGGTAAAAGAGAATGAAAAAGAAGTTTATTAAAAAAGCGGCAATGCTTGCATTGGGGATAGGTTTGCTTTCTAGCAGTCTATCAAACACAAATCTTAATTTACCATCTCAAGTACATGCTGAGGGGACTCTATTACCACTTTTTCAAAGTGGATCTGTATCTAGTACAAAGGCTGAACAAATCTTGGCTTCGCTGACCAAAGAGCAGCGGGACGCAATGACTAAGCTTCAAGCCACGGAAAACTATGGGGTGCAAGGATTTGATGAAGAAGAATTAAAGAGTGATAATGAAATCTCTGTTATTGTCGAGTTTAAGTCCAAGCCTGAGAAAGTTGAGGTACTTGAGGCTACTATTAAAGGAAAGAAACTGACACCAGAACAAGCGAAAAACAAGATTGACCATGAGCACGCTACTTTTGAAGATGATTTAAAGAGAATTTTTCCATCCAATCTGGAAAAAAGCAGTGAAAAATCTTATAAAATAACGCGTTCCTTTAAGACAGCCTACAACGGGGTTTCTATGAAACTACCCTCGAACGAAGTAGAGTCGCTACTTCAATCAGATGCTGTAAAAGCTGTTTATAAAAGTGTTACATTTACTATCGATCCGCCAATCCAATCAGATTCTAGTGAAGAAGAAGAATCTACTAAAAGAATAGAGAGTATTCCTTTTCTAGGCGTAGACAAGTTACATAAAGAGGGTGTTACAGGAAAAGGAGTGAAGGTCGGAGTCATTGACACAGGTATCGATTATCACCATCCTGATTTAAAAGATGCTTTTAAGGGTGGATATGATTTTGTAGATAACGATCTTGATCCAATGGAAACCTCATACGACGATTGGAAAAAGTCTGGACTTCCAGAGACTAGTGAAGGTGGTTCACCATATTATACGAATCATGGTACGCATGTTTCAGGTACGATTGCAGGGCGAGCAAAAAATACGAGCGGTGTAGCTGTAAAAGGAATTGCACCTGAAGCTGAAGTTTATGGATATCGTGTTTTAGGGCCATATGGAACGGGTGGACTGGAAGATATTCTAGCGGGTATAGAAAAAGCAGTTAGAGATGGCATGGATGTTATCAATTTATCATTAGGGATCAACATCAATGATCCGCAGTATCCTACAAGTACAGCTATCAATTATGCGGTTTTAAATGGTGTGACCGCGGTTGTTTCGGCTGGTAACTCTGGACCTTATTCGTATACTCTTGGCTCTCCGGGAGCGGCTGCTTTAGCATTGACGGTTGGAGCAAGCAGTGCACCGATTCCGGTAGCGCAATATACTGGAGTAGTATCTGGTTCTACGACAGAGTTTCTTTTAAGCAATCTATACAGTGATTTAGTGACCGATTTGAGTGTTTTTAACAATCATCAATATGAGGTCATTGATTTAGGGGTCGGTTTGGAATCCGATTACGTTGGAAAGGATGTCGCTGGAAAGATTGTTTTCGTGAGTACCGGCGGTATTGGGACTCAAACTAAGACCGTTTATGCCAAGAATCACGGTGCAGCTGCCATCATCGCATATCACAATATCCCAAATAGCGGGACAAACCCTTTCGTAAGAGAGGATCAAAATTTCATTCCTGCTTTTTCCATTAGCTATGAGCAAGGATTGGAGTTAAAAGCACAATTAGCTACAGGCAATACGAAATTGACTTTTAAAAATTTTAAAGAAGAATATACAGAAGGTGATAAGCTTGCTTGGTTCAGCTCTCGCGGGCCATCACGCAAAAATTACGATATGAAGCCAGAAATCACCGCCCCAGGTGTGAACGTTTTATCAAGCGTTCCAGCTTATTCGGTTTATCAAAATGATCCATCTAATTATCAATACGCTTATAACCGCATGTCTGGTACATCAATGGCCGCACCTCATGTAACAGGAATTTCTGCTTTATTACTACAGGCAAATCCTGATCTCGAGCCAAGTGATATTAAAACGATTTTGATGAATACAGCTAAACCATTAGCGGACAAATATAGTGTATTTGATGTAGGCGCAGGTCGTGTAGATCCATATCGTGCCGTCCATACAGGAATGGAGCTTCGAGTTCAAGATGAAACTCCAATTCGCTTCAATGAAGAAAACATTGCAATACAAGACGAGACAGGCGGACTTAGTTTCGGTAATCATTATGCAAACGAAGAAACATTTATTAAAAAGACTGTAAATATTACAAATTTCGAAAAAAACATGAAAAAGTTTGATGTGGATGTCCAATTTCAAACAGATGTAAACGGATCACTCGATGCTAGTTCTAATAAGGTGATATTAGATATTCCAAAGGTTATTCCAGTCCAATCTTTTAAAACAAAAAAAGTGCCTGTTACAATAACAGTTCCAGCGACTGCCAAGGCGGGCATTTATGAAGGATATCTTATCATTTCAAACCAAGACGACAAAAACGAACAATATCGGATTCCGTTTAGCGTTCGAACAACTGAAGAAGGAATTGAATCTACTTCCCTTTCTTCAAATGCAATTTCACCTTACCATTTACAAGTGAGCCCAATTAGTGCTTCTACTTGGTATGAAAGATTGAATTTCAGATTAAAATCTCCTATGAAATGGCTGGATTTAGTTTTGGTAGATGGAAAAACCGGAAATGATATTGGTTTTATAGAGACGATTTATACAGATGATTTGTATGATAGTACGAATTATTATGTTGAAAGGATATTTAATGGTAAATACTATGCGTTTACTGGAAATCCAGAAAAGCCAATCTCCGCTCAACAGAGTTATGTAAAACCTGGATATTACCAGATTAAAGTTATTGGTACAAGTGAACGTGATCATATTTTTACGATGAATAATGATATATATGTTGACCCTAACAGCCCAACGATGACAACAACTTTAGATGGAAATGAATCACCTGTCTATGAATATCAGCCGGGACAAAAAACAGTTCCTCTTCAAATTAAAGTTACAGATGAAGAAGTGGAAAAGATGGTGGCATCCGGAATGAATGTCGATCAGTCTATCAACTCTCTCAAGTATTCTATTAATGGAAGCTCTAAGCCTGTCCTTCCTGTCGGAATAGACGGAATGGTAAATTTTGACTTTCCGATAAATGAAACCAACCCATTCAATCGCTTTACATTAAATGGACAAGATGGCGCGAAAAATCCGACTCCAAAGAAAAATTACTACTTTGTTAAAGCGGGTACACCGTACGGATATATGAAGACTGACAAAACAAACGTAAAAATGGGAGAAACGGTATCTGCTACCCTCATTTTAAATAACGTAGATAAGTTAAAAACCGCAGAGTGGACTCTTACTAACATCGGCCAAAGCTTTGAGATTGTAGATGTAAAGGCGAATGATGCACTTGCGAATTACGGTGCATCCATAGTGAATGTTGAAACGACAGGCAACACTTCAAAAGTGAAGCTGACTATGGATGGAACAAAAACGGTGAGCGGAAATATTCCTGCAATCAATCTAACATTAAAAGTGAAGGATACAGCATTTGCAGTAAGTGCAGCCGTAAATCCGACCGTTGCTTATACGAATGATCTGGATAATCGTATTTCCGTCTCTTCTGCGGGAATGGAATGGCAACTACAGTCAACCTTCTCGGATGTAACTGGCACATTAAGAGGATCTGCCGTGCCATTAAAAGATTGGACAAAACTTGGTGCATCTATTCGATTAATCGATGCGAACGGCACTGTGTTTGATGGCACATCGACAATTGGTAAAACTGGAGATTACCGCATTTCTAAACTTCCAATTACTGACAAACTATTCACTTGGGAAATGAAATTGCCAGGACATTTTATGATGAAACGACAAATTCAAATTGGGGTAGAGAAGAATGGAATCATTTTGGGACAGTTTCTTCAATACTATAGTGGTATGGGAGCAGTCTTTCATGAGTATGCTGTTGCTGGCGATGTGAATCAAGATAATGTGATTGATATCCAGGATGCACTAGCCATCCAACAGGCTTGGAATACAAATAACAGAGCTGCGGATATTAACTTTAACGGAATTGTGGATGCAAATGATATGTATTGGGTTGAAAGAAACTATCTAAAACAAAACCAAGAAGCTGACAATCCACCGGTACCTATCCAACAAGTTGACGGAAAGACACTGCAAGATATTTTAAAAGAATTGCAAATCTCAGCTTAGCATTTAAATTCTCTAATAATCAAAATGTGTGTGTCTCATGCTGGTTTAAGTAAGACACAATTACCTTTATATAACGAAAAAGACGCTATTCTTTCTGAAATAATTGGAAAGAATAGCGTTTTTATATTTTACGCACATTACAAAAAAGAAACAACTTCCTTTGTGGCCAATGCGTATAAGACCAATAATCATCTAATAACTAGTCTAATAGGTACAGATGCCCAATGTTGTATTAATCTAAATTATAGGAATTCTTCCATAACAGACAACTGAAGTTAGCCGGAAGTATGCAAGTTTTTATTCAAGCTTGTTTATTTTCGGTTTTTTTCTTTTTAAATTATGAAGGGGAGGTTAGGGAGACAATGAAACTTCCCCCAAAAAGCCCCCCGATTTTTTGGGGGAGAATACAAAATTCTACTAACCAGAGTAAAAAAAAACCCTAGAACCTTTGATATATCAAGGTTTCTAGGGTTTTTATAATCGCTATTTACTACTCGTTTTAATTAACGAGAGTAGAACTCAACGATTAATGATTCGTTGATTTCAGCTGATAATTCGCTACGCTCTGGAAGGCGAACAAATTGACCAACTTTTTTGTCTGCATCGAAAGATAAGTATTCTGGAACGAAGTTGTTTACTTCCATAGACTCATTAACGATATCAAGGTTTTGAGATTTTTCACGAAGTGAAATCTCTTGACCTGCTTTAAGACGGAATGAAGGAATATCAACGCGTTTTCCATCAACCATTACGTGGCCATGGTTAACTAATTGACGAGCTCCACGACGAGTGCGTGCAAGACCTAAACGGTAAACTACGTTATCAAGGCGAGTTTCAAGAAGAATCATGAAGTTTTCACCAGATTTACCAGGCATTTTAGCAGCTTTATCAAAAAGTGTACGGAATTGACGTTCGTTTACACCATACATGTGACGAAGCTTTTGCTTCTCTTGTAATTGTAAACCGTATTCCGAGATTTTTTTGCGTTGGTTAGGACCGTGTTGTCCTGGTGCGTAAGGGCGTTTTTCTAATTCTTTACCTGTGCCGCTTAGTGATAAACCAAGACGACGAGACAGTTTCCATGCTGGACCTGTATAACGAGCCATGAGAGACTCCTCCTTTAAGTGGTTTTATTTTGTTGTAAAATAAGACCAGATGTATCAATCAAACTGTCATTTTATTTTCATGTATCCTCGCCCTCGCAGCCAAGGGTTACACGATACCCCATCCAAAAAGTTTGGAGGAATAAAATGAAACGAATAAGACCATACAACTGCTGCTTTTATTTTACACATCCTCCATTGTATCGATTTCCTATACTTATGTCAAGATGTTACCTTGACAATTTAATGATTCGATTAGGGTAGTTGACCTTTTCAAAAAAGATGGAATCGAGTAGGATAGGTATGAATGGGATGAAAGCGTTTACATAAAAGGGGTGCTTATTATGGAAAATAAAAAGATGAAAAAAGAAACGGCAGTCGTTCATAAAGGATTTGACACTTCAATTCATCACGACAGTTTGTCCGTACCTTTATATCAAACATCTACATTTGCTTTTTCAACGGCGGAACAAGGAGAAAAACGTTTTGCTGGTGAAGAAGAGGGCAATATCTATTCACGGTTAGGAAATCCAACTGTAAGAGTTTTGGAAGAGCGCATGGCTGAACTTGAGAATGGACAAAGCGCATTGGCATTTGGGTCCGGGATGGCGGCTGTCAGTGCAGTGTTAATTCATGTTACGAAAACAGAGGATCATATCCTTTGTTCGAGAGGGATATATGGTTGTACGTTTGGGTTACTTGAAATGATGAATGAAAAATATAACATTTCGCATAGTTTCAGTTCGATGTCGAGTGAACAGGAAATTGAAGCGGCGATTCGTCCCGAAACGGTTTGTTTATATGTTGAGACACCAATCAATCCAACAATGGAAATTGTGGATTTGGAACTGGTTGGGAGAGTCGCTCGAAAACATGGATTGAAAGTAATTGTGGATAATACATTTTCATCGCCTTATTTACAAAATCCTATCGATTTCGGTGCGGACTATGTGTTGCATAGTGCAACCAAATACATCAATGGTCACGGGGATGTGATTGCAGGATTGTTGGTTGGAAAAGATGCTGAGGATATGATGAATCTTCGTATGACGGTCCAAAAAGACGTTGGTGGAATTATCTCACCGTTTGATGCTTGGCTGATCATCAGAGGATTAAAAACGCTTCATGTTCGAATGGATCGCCATTCAGACAATGCATCGAAACTGTTGTCATTCTTTAAATCTTCACCAATTGTGAATGAGATTTATTATCCATTTGATCCAGACCACCCACAATACGAAATTGCTAAGAAGCAAATGAAAGCCGGTAGTGGTTTGATTTCATTTACAATTCACGGTGGGAAAGAAGTTGCTCAATATTTAATGAATTCACTTAAGCTTATCAAAATTGCTGTAAGTTTGGGAGACGCGGAAACATTGATTCAGCACCCGGCAACCATGACTCACTCAGTCATTCCTGAAATGGAACGTGAAAAAATGGGAATCACTCATTCCTTACTGCGTTTGTCTGTTGGACTTGAGCATTCAGATGATTTAATAGAAGATTTACAACAGGCATTTGCAAAAGTGGAGTCCCACTTTGCTCAATCGCTTCAAAAATAAAGGCTCTGTTAAACGTTGATGTTGTATAGTGTATCTTTGCGCTAGCCACATGTTCGCATGAGCCAATAAAAATGGCGAGGTGATTTATCATTAACCCGTTCAGTTTGCAGGTACAAAATTTTAAATAACTCGGCAAATAGCGTCATATTAACATACAAATTAGCATTGCTTTTAGCATTGCTTTTTTCTTGCTCAATTTTAATAATAAAAGGATTTTTATCAAATATATGGTAATGTTTAAATAGATAAATTGATTAAGCCGGGTCTCTTGTTATTCAACTTACGGGGCAGTTAATTGAATAACTTTAAAAGTGAATGGAGGGTCACTATGAAAAGAAATACCAAATTCGCACTATCTGTTTCATTAATAATTTTAATAGGTTTTCCAGTTCTTTTTTTCTTCATATCATTGTTTACAGGGAATTGGAACTATCTTATGTGGAGCATTCCGCCTTCCTTTACAGCAGGGCTTACTGGTTTGATAATAACTCTTCAACAGTTAAAAAAAGAGGGAAAAAGTGCGTAATGTTGCACTTTTCAAATAACGGTGAGTGGTTTCTAACGGGTCTTTACTTCAAGAAGGAGTAAAGCCTTTTTCTTATTGAACTAACGGGGCAGGTTAGTTGAATAAGAATCCTAATTAAGAGATAAACGTAAAATAATAGGGGGAAATATGAAACATTTAATTAAAATGTTTGTAGTTATAATTTTTATTTTACTATTGGCAGGTTGTACTGGTGTTCCAGGTGAAGAAACACCAGCTTATTTAACTAAAAAACAAGTGTTGAAGGAAAATCCTGAAGCAGACTATTTTGAACTCAATGATAAAGTTTATGTAAGGGGAATTGGTTGGATAGAGGAAGTAGAATTGACAAAAGATGAGATAATTGGGGAAATTGAAGAAGGTATGGCAAGTGATTTACCTCTGGGAACTAAAATTTTCGCACCAAAAGAAAGAAGAGATATTCTCATAGTAGAAAATAACGGAATAGAAATAAGATATTTACTTCAACTGGGAGAGTAATCCAAAAGTACTTCAACCAACAGGGCAGGTGATGAAATGGACGATTTTGAACGTATGTTAGAAGAAATGCAACAAAGAACAGTGGATGAGATGAAAAAATCAAGCATTCAAATAGACAAAGATAAATTAAACTCCTTCAAAGATATAATTTCAGATTTAGTAAGCTTTGGAAATGAGTATGCCGATAACATGCCTCAATCACAGGCTTCAATAAAACAGGAAATTATTAAAGTTGAATATAAAAAGGGTGGGGAGACCATACACAGAGGATTTTATTGTCCAAGTCTAGTAAAAGATTTAATCGTTGGCAATCTTAAAAGAGGTAAACTTCTTAAGAAAAAACCTGAGTTTGGAAAGTTTTCTTATGAATACGGGTTTGATAAAGATAACAGGCTGGTAAGGGTTAAAGGCGTAAATGAGTTTACTACCCCAGAGAGCCAGTTTGGGGAAGAATATTTAGTTTATAACAATGAGATTGTTTATGGTGTAGAGTTTGATCATATGGGTGAAATAAATGGGGTATCCCGGAGTACTTATGAAAACGGGAATATCATTACATATGCAGATTGTTCTTGTTTTTTGGGATTACAAGAGCACTCATTCCTTTACTATGAAGAATATCTGTATGAAAACAATATACTTTCAGAGGTAAACACTTTTGATGTAACACCACAAATTGATTTGTACACAGAACAAAGATACAAAGTGGAAATCGGTGAAGACGGTAAAATAGTTACCTTAATAGGGGGCTTCATTTCAAATGGAATTTGGGAACAGGATGTATACAACGTTAATTAAAAGGAAAAAATATCCACTAAAGAGCTGCTCTTTTTTCTCATCAACTAATGCAGAAATCTTTATTGATCGTAGAAAAAACCTCAGGAAAAATTTTAAAGCTTATTGAACTTACGGGACAGGGTAGTTTAACAAAGTAAAACATAGAATAATACATTAGAGAGCCATAATTTGGGGAGGAACTAATAAATGATCGTTTCATTTTTGTATTTAGGTTGGTTCTTAATCCCTGTATTGTCCATTGTGTTTTGTCTTAATCTCGTTACTATAATGAAAAAAGTGAAAAATGAGCAAGATACATCTAAAAACACGATTTGGCTCACAATATCATTTCTTTTCATTATGTGGACTATAGCTATTTTAGCTTCCGTCAATATAATCTAGTGGTAGTTGAGTTAAGTTATTGTCATTCATTGAGCTGCTAAGACAGCTCTTTTTTTCTTATTGAACTAACGGGTCGGGTTAGTTGAACATTAGTCTCAGCTTTTAAAATTAAATTCCTATTATTTTATTGTCCTAAATAAGTGAAATCATCCATAAATATACTGTGGATATGTTAAGACTTTAATTAGGATAGGAGTGAATAGGCAATTATGAAACAAACGATGCGCGTTCTTATTTCTGGTGCTAGCATTGCCGGTCCGGCACTCGCTTACTGGCTTCATCGTTATGGATTCGACGTGACTGTAATAGAACGTGCTCCAGCATTGCGCGCGGGTGGTTTCGGGGTTGATATCCGTGGTGCAGCCATTTCCGTGCTTAAGGGGATGGGTATACTTGATCAAGTTCGTGCAGCTGACACGAACATGACTGGTGTTTACTTTGTGAACAGCAAGTGCAAGATCCAAGGTCAAATAAGCGAAGCAAGTATGGGGAACCAGCATGGTCTGGACATCGAAGTCATGCGAGACGATCTAAGTAACATTTTGTACGATTTAACCAAGGATACTGTTGATTACATTTGGGGCGATTCGATTACCGCTATAAATGAGACTGAAGCTGGTGCAGAAGTTCAATTTATTCATGGCAAGCCACAGACATTTGACTTTGTCATCGGTGCAGACGGGCTTCATTCTAATGTTCGCACCTTAACTTTTGGAGATGAAGCACAGTTTAAACGGACGCTTGGCTGTTATATCTCGATTTTCACTCTCGAGAATTACCTCAACCTCGACCACCGCCAACTGTTATATACGATACCAGGCAAAACTGTAGGTATGTATAGCGCTCGTGACAATACCGAAGCAAGGGGTATGTTCTTGTTCCAATCAGAGGCATTGAAGCACGACCGCAATGATACAGAATCTCAAAAGAAACTAGTAGAAAATGCCTTCTTAGGCGATTCAGGTTGGGAAACCTCGCATCTACTCAAAACCATGAAAGATGCGACAGACTTTTATTTTGACGAGGTTTGCCAGATTCACATGCCGACATGGTCAAAAGGGCGGATTACATTGGTAGGCGATGCGGCGTATGGTCCATCTCCTCTATCAGGTCAAGGATCTAGCCTGGCGCTTGTCGGGGCTTATGTATTAGCTGGTGAACTTAAAGCTGCAGATGGCGATTTCGCCCGTGCATTTGTAGCCTACGAACAAAAAATGAGAAAGTTTGTTGAGAAAAATCAAAAAATAGGACTAATGGCTGCCGGGAGTATGATTGAAAAATCAAACTTCAAAATCTTTCTACGCAATTTAATGTTGCACATACCCCCGATTATGATCGTACAATTTAAGATGATTTCAAAAATGATAGCCAAAGCTGCTAACGGGATCGAGCTGAAAGATTATTGATATGGATTTATTGGTTGGAGGGTTACTACCAACAAGTGACACGATCAAAAAAGGCTGTCTATTTTCAGTAACCATATAAAATCCGAACAAATTCTGTTTAGCCAGCTAAGCGCAAACATGCCCTTAAGCCCTTTAAAAATATTTTTAGTCTTCCGCAAGCCGGAGCGATGCTTTAGCAGGGATCGCTTTCTTTATTGAGTTAAACAATGAACGGCAGCGGCTGCTCTTTTTCTTTTGAACTTATAGGTAAGCAGAAGTTGATTAATTTTCTCCCGCAAGAGAAGTTGGCTAAAGAATCAAGCATTGCCAGCGAAGTAGCACAATAAGAAAAAATTGTCCGATTGAACGGACGATTTTTTTATTTAACATTATGTAAGTTGGATTATATACAAATGTGAATCCAGTTGCCTTTAAAGGGCAGCTTTCTTTATGGATTAATGTCGAATACTTCCCAATCCGGGTGTTATGTCTACTAGGAGTGCATGTCGTTCATCGATAGAATAGATATGTTAATAATCGCATTTCTTATTCAACTAACGGGTGCTTTAGTTGAAGATCATCGGGCTTATTATTCAGCCCTTTTTCTTATTGAACTAACGGGGCAGGTTAGTTGAACAAAAAGGTGAGAATTCATCTCTCTTTTATGTCGAATTTGATTCATATTGTGAAAGAATGAGGAGGGGTTATAATTGGCTAATAAATATTGTCCTATATGTGGAGAGGAAAACGAATGTATGACAGGAAGAGTAGAACACGGTAACTGCTGGTGTGATACAGAAGGCGTATTTCCTATTGGAATCTTTGAGTTAGTTCCTGCAGAGAGTATAAGGAAGAATTGTATATGTAAAAAATGTGTAAATAAATATAGGGACGAAGCGAAAATAAAGAAAAATATGTTGTGAACAATACGAAGAATTTATGCAATATAAGAAAATGTGCTTGTTTAACTAAACGGTAGCTTTAGTTGAAGAACCGGCTGCCTTTTGCAGGGCAGTCTTTTTTTATGAACCTAGGATGTATACGTGATACAATCCAGTTGAGTAAGTGAATCGAGCTTTAACGGGACGGATCATTTAGTTTCTTGTTCTACTAACGGGGCAGGTTAGTTGAATAAGGGAATTACGAATAATAAAGCGAAATATATAGGATAAAACACATTGTAAGGATGAGTGTATTGAGTAATATTGTGAAAATTAAAGCCCTTAAGTTCCCTGATGTTCTTCACTATGAATGGGAAGGCGAACTGATTCGTCACACCTCTGATTATTTATTAGTCCTATGCAAACCGGGTTGCAAATTGATTCATCATACCAAAAATAAGATTTTTACTATCGATAATACCTCTCTAGAGTATTTTTCTTTGAAAGAGTGGTTCACAGCTGCAATAGAAGTTGAAGATGGAAAAGTTGTATCTACTTATTGTAATGTGGCAAAACCTTCTTTATTTAATAACGGACAAATAAGTTTTGTTGACCTAGATTTAGATTTTATTCAGGAAAAGAATAATGACTGGAAAGTAGTAGATGAGGATGAATTTGAATCAAATAGTATTAAATATGGGTATTCAAAAGACTTGAAGAGGGAAACAGTAGAAGCGCTGGAAAGATTAAAGGAAGAAGTGAGGCGGGGAAACTTTCCTTTCAACAATGAAGTGGCATCTCAACATAATTCCAAAATTTATTAGGTTAACGGAGTGACGGGGCATTGCTTTTTTGCACGAGATAGATAGTGAAAAATTGTACTTAAACTAACGGGTGCTTTACTTCAATAAGAGTAAAGCCTTTTTTCTTATTGAACTAACGAAGCAGGTTAGTTCAATAAGCTCGTTCGACGAAAAGGACATTCCTGGTATTACAGGGGATGCCCTTTTTACTAAACTATAGGGTATTTTGCTAGAATTCAAAGTCTAGAATCATTTTACTGGTTTGACCTGCAAACTTATAATTATAGGACCCTTGCAGGCTTTCTAAGTCACCGGTGGCTTTGATG